>JAHBUY010000005.1:0-324450 GCA_019637795.1 bacterium
CGCCCGCCGTGGTGAATTGAATCCGGACGACGCGGCGCGCTAGAGAGGCTGGATATGGCAACCGCAGGTGACCTCCGGCGCGGCGGACGCGTCGAGCTCGACGGCGAGCCCTTCACCGTCGTCGACGTCCACTTCCAGAGCCCCTCCGCGCGCGGCGCCTCCACCCTGGTGAAGGCCAAGGTCCGCAACCTGCGGACCGGCGCGGTGCTGGAGAAAACGTTCAAGACCGCCGACCGCATCGTCGAGCCACAGGTCGAGCTGCGCCCCGTCCAGTTCCTGTACGCGGACGGCGACGGCTACCACTTCATGGACGGCAACACCTACGAGCAGTTCGCGCTCGCCGCCGACGACATCGGCGACGCCGCCGGCTACCTGAAGGAAGGCCTGGCCGGCGTCCGCTCGGTGGTCGTGAACGACGAGGTGATCAGCATCGAGCTGCCGCACATCATCAGCCTGCGGGTCGAACAGACCGACCCGGCGATCAAGGGCGCCACCGCCCAGGCGCAGACCAAGCCGGCGACGCTGGAAACCGGCCTGGTGATCCAGGTGCCGTCGTATCTGGAATCGGGCGAGCTCATCCAGGTCGACACGCGCGAGGCGCGCTTCGTCTCGCGCGCCAAGGAGTAACGACCGGACCCGCGCCGGCTCGCGGCGCGGCGGTGGGGAGAAGCGGATGGCGGAGCAGCCACGCGACGTGATCGCGGTCGACCTGAGCAGCACCGCCGAGGAACGCTTCATCTCCTACGCCCTGAGCGTCATCACCTCGCGCGCCCTGCCCGACGTGCGCGACGGCCTCAAGCCGGTGCAGCGGCGCATTCTCTACGCCATGTACCAGAGCCTGCGGCTGACCGCCGGGGCGCGGCCGCGCAAATCGGCGGCGGTGGTCGGCGAGGTGCTCGGCAAATACCACCCGCACGGCGACCAGGCGGCGTACGAGGCGATGGTCCGCATGGCGCAGCCCTTCGCGCTGCGCTACCCGCTGGTGCACGGCGAAGGCAACTTCGGCTCGCTCGACGGCGACGGCGCCGCGGCCATGCGCTACACCGAGGCGCGGCTGACGGCGATCGCGGAAGAGCTGCTGCGCGACATCCGCCACGACACCGTCGACTTCCGCGACAACTACGACGCCACCCTGCGCGAGCCGATCGTCCTGCCCGCGGCGCTGCCGCAGTTGCTGGTCAACGGCAGCACCGGGATCGCCGTCGGCATGGCGACCAACATCCCGCCGCACAATCTGCGCGAGGTCGTCGACGCCCTGGTGGCCCTGGTCGAGGACCCGAGCCTGCAGATCAAGGACCTGCTCAAGCACATCAAGGGACCCGACTTCCCGACCGGCGGCGAGATCCTCAACACCAAGGCCGAGCTGCGCCAGATCTACGAGACCGGCCAGGGGCCGGTGCGGGTGCGGGCGCAGTACAAGCCGGAGAAGATCGGCCGGCGCGACGCGGTGGTGGTGACCTCGATCCCCTACACCACCAACAAGGCCAGCCTGGTGGAGGAGATCGCCGAGCACATCGCCAGCCGCAAGCTGCCGCTGGCCGTGGACGTGCGCGACGAGTCGACCGACGACGTCCGCATCGTCGTCGAGCTCAAGGCCGACGCGTCCGCCGACGCGGTGATGGCGTACCTGTTCAAGCACACCAGCCTGCAGATGAACTTCAACGTCAACCTGACGGCGCTGGTGCCGACCGGACACGCCGGCGTCGGCCAACCGGCGCGCCTGACCCTGCTCGAGATCTGCCGCCACTTTCTCGACTTCCGCCGCGAGGTGGTGCGGCGCCGCCTCACCCACGAGCTCGGCGAGCTGCGCCAGCGCCTCCACATCCTCGAGGGGTTCCTGAAGCTCTTCGACGGCGTCGACCGGGCGATCAAGATCATCCGCGCCGCCGAATCGCGCGCCGAAGCGCAGCGCGGCCTGATCAAGGCCTTCGATCTCGACGAGATCCAGGCCGACGCCATCCTCGACACCCGGCTCTACCAGCTCGCGCGGCTGGAGATCGACAAGATCCGCGAGGAGCAGCGCGAGAAGGCGGCGCGGGCGAAGGAGATCGAGCGCCTGCTGAAGAGCGACAAGGCGCTCTGGCAGCTCGTCTCCAGCGAGCTCCGCCAGGCGGCGAAGGATTACGGCGATGCGCGGCGCACCGTGCTGCGGGCCGGGGCCGAGCTGACCTATGATGCCGAGGCCTACGTCGTCCACGAGGACGCGACCGTGGTGGTCACCCGCGACGGCTGGATGAAGCGGGTCGGCGAGATCAAGGACCCCAGCGCGACCCGCGTCCGCGAGGGCGATCAGGCGAAGTGGATCCTGCGCGGCAACACCCGCGACAGTCTCGCCCTCTTCTCCAGCCTCGGCATCGCGTACGTCATGAAGGTCGCCAGCGTGCCCGCCACCACCGGCTACGGCGAGCCGGTGCAGTCGCTGCTCAACTTCAAGGACAAGGAGCGGATCGTCAATGCGGTGCTGCTGCCCGGCGGCAGCGCCCCGGAGCCCGGCGCTGCGGAGGCGCCGCGCAAGGCGGGCCAGGGCGAGCTGTTCGCCGCCCGAGCGGCGGCGCCGCCGCCCTCGCTGATGGTGCTGGTGACCGGCGCCGAGCAGGCCGTGCCGGTCGATCGCTGGCTGGTCGCCACCGCCCAGGGCATGGGATTCTTCTGCCGCCCCGACCTGAGCGAGACGACCCGCAGCGGCCGCCGCTTCGCCCGCACCAAGGACGACGACGCCCTGGTCACCGTCGCCGCCGCGGCCGGCGACGTCATCACCGCCGTCAGCCAGGGTGGCAAGGTCCTGAGCTTCCCCGCCGAGGAGCTGCCGGAGCTCGCCGGCGCCGGTCGCGGCGTCATCCTGATGCGGCTCGACGCCGACGAATCGCTGGTGGCGGCCGTCTGCCACCCGGCCTCCCGACACCCGGTCGCCATCGGCGACGACGGCAGCGAGCGCAGGATCACCCTGCCCGAGCTCGCCCACCGGGCGCAGAAGGGCCGCAAGGCCATCAAACGCATCACCGTGGTCGACCTGCGGTAGAATCCCGCCGCAGCGGCCAGATCTTTCCCCGAAGCCGGTTGACACGCCACGGCGCCGGCCTTATCTGCGCGCCGCCATTCATAGCAGGCACTCGTGAATTCGACCGCCGCCGCCCGACGGCGGCGTCCATAGATCACCGAGAGGGAGGTTCAGGGCAATGTCTGTGCGTCCACTGCACGATCGCATCATCGTCAAGCGGCTCGAGGAGGAGACCAAGAGCAAGGGCGGGATCATCATCCCCGACACCGCCAAGGAGAAGCCCCAGGAAGGCCGCGTCGTCGCCGTCGGCCCCGGTCGGACCGAGGACGGCAAGCTGATCAAGCTCGACGTCAAGGCCGGCGACCGCATCCTCTTCGGCAAGTACGCGGGCACCGAGATCAAGCTCGACGGCGAGGAACACATCATCATGCGCGAGGAAGACGTCCTCGGCGTCATCGAAGGCTGACCCCAAACAGACCCGACAATCCACAAAGGAGAACATCAGCAATGGCTGCCAAGATCGTGAAATTCAGCGAAGACGCCCGCGCCAAGATTCTGCGGGGCGTGTCCCTGCTGGCGGATGCGGTGACCGTCACTCTGGGCCCCAAGGGTCGCAACGTGGTGATCGAGAAGTCCTGGGGCGCCCCGACGGTGACCAAGGACGGCGTCACCGTCGCGAAGGAGGTCCAGCTCGAGGACAAGTTCGAGAACATGGGCGCCCAGATGGTGAAGGAGGTGGCGTCGAAGACCTCCGACGTCGCCGGTGACGGCACCACCACCGCCACGGTGCTCGCCCGCGCCATCTACACCGAAGGGGCCAAGATGGTCGCCGCCGGGCACGACCCGATGAACCTGAAGCGGGGCATCGACAAGGCCGTCAGCAAGGTGACCGAGTCGCTGAAGGGCCTGTCGAAGCCGACCAAGGGGCGCGACGAGATCGCGCAGGTCGGCACGGTGTCGGCGAACGGCGACCGGACGATCGGCGAGATCATCGCCGAGGCGATGGACAAGGTCGGCAAGGAGGGCGTCATCACCGTCGAGGAAGCGAAGAGCCTCGAGACGACGCTGGACGTGGTCGAGGGCATGCAGTTCGACCGCGGCTATCTGTCCCCCTATTTCGTCACCGACCCCGAGCGCATGGAGGCGGCGCTCGAGGATCCGTACATCCTGATCCACGAGAAGAAGATCAGCGCGATGAAGGATCTGCTGCCGATCCTCGAGCAGATCGCCAAGTCGGGCAAGCCGCTGCTGATCATCGCCGAGGACATCGAGGGCGAAGCGCTGGCCACCCTCGTCGTGAACAAGATCCGCGGCACGCTGCACGCCGCCGCGGTCAAGGCGCCGGGCTTCGGCGACCGCCGCAAGGCCATGCTCGAGGACATCGCCATCCTGAGCGGCGGCCGCATGATTGCCGAGGAGCTCGGCCTCAAGCTCGAGAACGTGACCCTGAAGGATCTCGGCCGCTGCAAGCGCGTCGTCATCGACAAGGACAACACCACGATCATCGATGGCGCCGGCAAGAAGGCGGACATCGAGGGCCGCATCAAGCAGATCCGCGCCCAGATCGAGGAGACGACCTCGGACTACGACCGCGAGAAACTGCAGGAGCGGCTGGCCAAGCTGGTCGGCGGCGTGGCGGTGATCCGGGTCGGCGCCGCGACCGAGGTCGAGATGAAGGAGAAGAAGGCGCGCGTCGAGGACGCGATGCACGCCACCCGCGCCGCGGTCGAGGAAGGCATCGTGCCGGGTGGTGGCGTCGCCCTGGTGCGGGCGATCGCCGACCTCGGCGAGCTCAAAGTGCCGGACGAGGAGCGCATCGGGGTGCAGATCGTCCAACGCGCCGCCGAGGAGCCCTGCCGCCGCATCGCCATGAACGCCGGCGTCGAGGGCGCGGTGGTGCTCGACCGGGTCCGCAACAGCAAGGGCGCGCACGGCTTCAACGCCGCCACCGAGGAGTACGAGGACCTGCTGAAGGCCGGCATCATCGATCCGACCAAGGTGGTGCGCACCGCGCTGCAGAACGCCGCCTCCGTGGCGGGCATGCTGCTCACCACCGAAGCGATGGTCGCCGACAAGCCGGAAGAGAAGAAGGCCCCCGCCGCGCCTCCGGGCGGCGGGTTCGACGACATGTGAGCCGCGCCCGACTCGCGTCGAAGGGCGACCCCCAACGGGGTCGCCCTTTTTTTTGCCCGGCGGCCGCCGGAAGGATTCTCGCGGCTTGCGCCAGCCGGGCGCATCCGCGCATAACCGCCGGCCATGAAGACCACCGACAAGCGCCCGCCCGCTCAGGACGCCATGCTCGCCCATATCACCGGCTACTGGATCTCGCAGATGGTGTTCGTCGCCGCCAAGCTCAATCTCGCCGACGAGCTCGCCGCCGGCCCGCGCTCGGTCGCGACCCTGGCGAAGAGGGTCGGAGCCGACGCGTCGGCGCTGCGCCGGATCCTGCGCGCCCTGGCCAGCGTCGGCATCTTCGCCGAGACCGCCAACGGCACCTTCCGTCTCACGCCCCTGGCCGCGACCCTGCGCGGCGACGTGCCGGGCTCGCTCAAGCCCTTCGCCAGCATGATGGTCGAGGGGTACAACTGGACCGCCTGGCAGGACCTGCTCGGCGGCGTCCGCACCGGCGCCCTGCCCTTCGACCGGGTGCACGGCAAGCCGATCTTCGACTACCTGCGCGACCATCCCGAGGACGACCGCATCTTCTCGGAATCGATGGCCAGCATCTCCGGCCCGGAGAACGCCGCCGTCGCGCGCGGGCTCGACTTCCATCGCTTCCACACCCTGGTCGACGTCGGCGGCGCGCACGGCCATCTCCTGGCGGCGATTCTCGGCCGCCATCGCCGCCTGCGCGGCATCCTGTTCGACCAACCGCAGGTGGTCGCCGGCGCCGCCGACAGCGGCTTCATCACCGCCCCGAAGCTGGCCGGCCGGGTCACCGTGCAGAGCGGCAGCTTCTTCAACGAGGTGCCGCCGGGCGCCGATGCCTATCTGATGAAGTACATCATCCACGACTGGAACGACGAGCAGTGCGAACGCATCCTCGCCAACTGCCGCCGCGCCATGGCCCCGGGCGGCCGCGTGTTGGTCGCCGAACACGTGATCCGACCCGGCAACGCGCCCGATTGGGGCAAGATGCTCGACATCAACATGCTGGTGCTGACCGGCGGTCGCGAGCGCACCAAGGAGGAATTCGCCGCCCTGTTCACCCGCGCCGGACTGCGCCTGGTGCGCGTCCACCGCACGGCGGCGGCGATCTCGCTGCTGGAAGCCGCGGCGGCGTGAGCCGCGGCCGCCGCGGCCTTGCGTTCTTTATCAGCGTATAAGACACATTGAATGTGACCGCCCGCCGCGCCTCGCGTCAGCCCTCTCGTCGCGCCCATCGGCGCGGCGTCCCGCGCCAGCGCCCGCGGCGGGCGCGCGCCAGCTCCGGAGCGACCCAGCGACGCATCATCGAAGCCGCGCTGCGGGCGTTCGGTGAGCAGGGCTACGACGGGGCGATGACCCGGGACATCGCCGCCGCCGCCGGCGTGCAGCAGCCGCTCATCAACTACCACTTCGGCTCCAAGGAGGGGTTGTGGCGGGCCGTCGTCGCCCACCTCTTCTCCGAGCTGCAGGAGAGCGTGTCCGGCCGGCTGGGTGAGGTGTCGGCGCTCGGCCCCGCGGAGGCGCTGGCCGCGATGCTGCACCACTTCGTGCTCTTCACCGCCGAGCGGCCGCAACTCTCGCGCCTGATGCTCAAGGAGACGGCGAGCCACGGCGAGCGCCTGAGCTGGATCGTCGACCATCACCTGCGGCCGTCGTTCGAAGCGGCGCTGGCACTCATCCGCGCCGCCCAGCGGCGCGGCGCCCTCGCCGGCATCGATCCGATCAGCGCCTACTACCTGTTCGTCGGCGCGGCGACGAGCGCCTTCGTCATGGGCCCGGCGTACGAGCTGCTCACCGGCGACGACCCCTTTCGTGCCGATCGGCGCGCCGCCTACGCCGACGCGGTGGTACGCCTCTTCCTGCCCACCCACGTCGCCGCGGCACGGCGCACGCCCCGTGCCCTGCCGGCGCCGTCGAACCATCCATCAGATCACACGAGGATACGATGATGACACGCACGACGCGCTGCATCGCCACCGCGATGTGGCTTGCTCTCGCCGTCCCCGCGCGCGCCGCCGACAGCGCCAGGAGCGGCGAGCCGTGGATCCTGGACAGCAACAGTTGGAAGCAAGCGGAAGGTCTGCTGCCCGACCCCGTCATGGAGCGGGTGAAGAAAGGCGATTACTGGTTCCGCGTCCAGCCGATCGATCCCGAGCGCTTCAAACACAACTACTCCGACGCCTTCTGGGCGGCGAGCGAGTCGAACGACGGCAAGTACGGCCTCGACGCGGAGACCTGCGGGCTCAAGGATCTGCAGACCGGGAAGCCGCCGGAGTTCTACTTCGGCTATCCGTTCCCCAAGGTCGACCCGAAGGATCCGCAGGCCGGCTGCAAGATGGCGTGGAACTTCGTCGCCGCCACCAACCAGGGCGGCGGCGGCGGCGCCACCTTCACCCTCAACGGCATCGACAGCACCGGCGAGTACAAGCGCATCAAGGCGTGGATCCACAGCTTCGCCTTCCTCGGCCGTCACGGCGGCCCGGTGCCGAATCCCGAGAACCTCGCCGGCACCGCGCTCACCGGCGTGCTCGAGCCGAGCGACGTCGACGGCGTCGGCGGGCTCACCAAGCGCACCAACACCTGGACGGCGCAGGACAAGGCCTGGTTCTACGTTCCCGCGACGCGCCGCGTACGCCAGGCCAGCGCCGCGTCGCGCTCGGAGCCGGTCGCCGGCATGGACATCTTCGCCGACGATCTGAACTGCTATGCCGGCAAGGTCGAGTACTACAAATGGAAGGTGATCGGCGAGACGAACATTCTCGCCCCCGTCCTGCAGCCGGATCCGCTGGTTCCCACCCAGGTCACGAAGAGCCGCTCCGAGGTCACCATCCCGTACTTCAAGGGCGCCTACGAAACCCCGGGCGCCAAGGGCGCGCCCTGGCTGATCGTCGACAACCTGGTGCTGATCCCACGCCCGGTGTGGATCCTCGAGGGCGAGTCGAACGATCCGTATTACAACTTCGGCAAGGTGATCATGTACATGGACAAGGACATGTACCGGATCTACTGGAAGCTGGTGCACAACCGTGCCGGCGAGTACTTCTACAACGCGATGTGCGCCTATCACTGGGCGAAGAGCGCCGACGGGTCGTTCTCGGCGGTGGCGCCGAACCTGGTGGTCGGGGTGAACGACAAGACCAATCGCGCCGCGCTGGGCGGCCGCTACAGCTCGCAGTTCTTCGAGCGCGAGTGGCCGGAAGACTACTTCAGCCTGCGCACGCTGACGCATCTGTCCGACTGACGCGGCGCGGCGCGACACACGTGGGGGGGAACGATCCGTGCGACACGGACGAGAGTGGAGCATCGCGACACTGATCGGCGGCATCGTGCTCGCGGCGGCGCCGGCATCGGCGACGCCCGCGTTGCGGGTCGACGGCGGCATCGGCGTCCCCGGCGGCACCGTGGCCGCCGTGGTCTCGCTGGCGGACGACCCGACCGGCGAGGCGGTGGCGGCCACCTTCGCGATCGACTACCCGTCGCCACCGCTCGACGCCGATCCCCTGACCTGCACTCTCGCCGCCCGCCTCGCCGGCACCCACCGCCTCACCGCCGCCGGACCGCTGCCCGGCATGCTCGGCCTGACCATCGCGCCGCTCGCCGGCGCGCCGCCGCTCGGCGACGGCGATCTCGCGAGCTGCGACTTCGCCATCGCGCTCGGCACGCCCGCGGGCACCGCGGCGCTCGAGTTGGCGAACGTCGCGGTCACCGATGCCGGCGGCGAGCCGGTCGCGGTCGACACCATCGACGGCGAAATCGTCATCAGCGCCCCGGAATCGACCCCGACGGTGACCAACACGCCGACCATCACCCTGACCCCGACGGTGACGCTGACGCCGACCGATACACCGATACCGGTCCCCACCAACACCCCGACGGTCACCCCCACCGCGACGATCTTCCGGCCAACGGTGCTTGCCGACAACCTGGGCGGCTGCGCCATCGGCCCGGCGCCCGCGCCGGGCGCGCTGCCGCTGCTCGGCGGTGTCCTGTCCCTGTTGGCGCTGCGCCGTCGCCGCCGGCGGCCCTGAGCGCCCGCATCACAACGCCGGGTCGCCACGGTGAGACCGTGGCGACCCGGCGTTGACGGCGCCCGAGCTGGCTCCGCTCCACGGCCGAGACCCGGCGGCATCGCGCCGATGTCCGCTCGGCCGCCGCGCATCCCCCTCTCGCCTAGTTCTAGTCCTTGCGACAGCCTTACCCTGCGCCTAGTACTGTGAAGTCTCGGCATGACCTCGCACCGCATCGCGGCAGCCTGGCAGCGCCGGATCATTCTGGCCGGTGCGCTGCTCACGGTCTCTGCGGCCCTCGGGCTCGCCTGGACCTTCGGGTGGGGCCTGCGCCAACGCCCCCCCAACGTCCTGGTCGTCGTCATCGACAGCCTGCGCGTCGATCGCGTCGGCGCCTACGGATCGCCGCGCCGGCTGACACCATTCCTCGATGCGTTCGCCGAGCGGGCCACGGTGTACGAGCAGGCCTATGCCGCGAGCTCGTGGACGGTGCCCTCCGTGGCATCCATCTTCACCGGCCGGTATCCCTCCGAGCACCAGACGGTGACGCTCCTGGCGCCGCTGCAGGAGAGCGAGCTGACCCTGGCCGAGGTGCTGGCGGCGCACGGCTATGCCACCTCCGCCGTCACCGCCAACGCGACCATTCGCGCGGACGGAGGCTTCGCGCAGGGTTTCGAGCAGTACGAGGTGGTCGGAACGGCCACGCCCCAGACACCCAAGTTCGACGGGAGCCTGGTCAGCGAGCAGGCGTTGAAGCGGGTTGACGACGTCGGCTCCGACCGACCGCAGTTTCTCTATCTGCACTACATGGACGTCCACGCGCCCTACCGCGCCCACGCGGGGATCACGCCACCGCGCGATGCCACTCTGAAGCGCGGGGACGCGGCCCTGAACTTCGCGGTATCAGCCGGCACCTGGGAGGCGGACATCGAACGCCGGCGGACCACTTGGGGGTTCGCCGCCGACGAGATCTGGCGCCTCGAGGATCTGTACGACGCCGAGGTCCGCCACCAGGACACCCTGTTGCGGCACCTGTTCGACGAGCTCGGCCGGCGAGGCTTTCTCGATCGCGCCCTGATCGTGGTGACCGCCGACCACGGCGAACAATTCGGTCGCCACGGCGCCTACAATCACGGCACCTCACTCTACAACTCGCTGATCCACGTCCCCCTGATCGTTCGTTATCCGAATCAGACCGCGGGGCGGCGGGTCGCGGCGCCGGTCGAGCTCGCCGGGCTCGGCGCGATGGCCATCAGGGCGGCCGGCCTGCCGCCCGCGCCCTCGTTCCACGTCCGGGAACCATCCGACCACACCCTCGATGGACAGCCGGCAACCGCCTTCAGCGAGCTGCTCGACAGTGGGCTGTACAAGGTGCGGACCCACACCGACGCGCTCGTCAGCCCAACCAGGAAGGTCATCGCGACCAACGACGGCCGCTATCTGTCCTTCGACCTCGCGACCGACCCGCTCGAACGCCATCCCCACACCGCCAGCGCCGAGCTGCGCGACGCCCTGGCGGCGCGCGGCGCGCTGATCCAGGCCGGCGCGCCGGGGACGGCGGTCGAGCTCGACGCCGCGACCCGCGAACGTCTGCGCGCCACCGGCTACCTGCCCGACGAGCCGTAGCGCGACGACGGAACCACCGCGAGCGCCGCCGCGGCGTTTCCCCAATCATGCCGGCGCCGCGACGCGGCCGCCGTCCGACAGCCGTCACCGCGCCGCGCCATGCCCCGCTCGCATCGCGGGTTTCAGAGCACGTAGTCGAGCTGGAAGAGGACGTTGTCGCGATCGCGCAGCAGGCTGGTGCCGGAATTGCCGCGCAGCTCGCTGGCCCACAGGTAGCTGTAGTTGAACGTGAAGCGGAACGGGTCGTACGAGTAGACCACGTTCGGCTGCACCACCACCGATCCCGACCAGTCGAACAGCACGCTGAGGCTCGGCGTCACCTTGCCGCCGAAGTAGGTCGTGCCGATGAGCAGCGTCTGCAGGTACTGGTCGGCGGCGTTGTGGACGAACTCCGGTTCCGCCGCCGCGGTCGGCAGGCCCCAGCGATCCGGTGAGTAGATCGCCCGCTGCACCGGCAGCACCTCGCCGTTGAACAACACCGGCTGCCCCGGGAGCTGCGCCGCCGGCGTCTGAATGGCCGTGCGCGGCAGTGCGCCCACCAGGTGCTTGTAGAAGAACTGGGTGGTGATGAAGAACGAGGCGTTGGGATTGAGCCAGCGGACCGCCTGCTGGGTGTCGAAGCCGATCATGAGGTTCCACGAGTCACCCGTCCGCGGCTCCGAGACGCAGAAGCCGTCGGCACCGAGGCGCCCCTGCGGGCATGCCACGCCGTTGCGCGGCAGGGCGAACACGAACGGATCGAGCCCCTGCTGCGACCAGCGCGGCTCGTTGTGGAAGTAGGCCAGCTCGCTGCGGAAGATCGGCTCGCTGCTCAGATACACCCAGCGCGCCCATTCCGGCGGGATGGCGAACGACATCGTGCCGCCTGTGATCTGCGCCTTTGGCGCCGTCTGCGTCACCAGGGCGGAGAATCCGGTGCCCTGCCCCTGGGTGATCGGCAGCGGAAAGCTCTGCGTCTTGATCCGCACCGCGGGGTTGTCGAGGTACGTATAGTAGTGGGCGATCGCGAACGTCGCCGTGTCGACGAGCGGGACCGAGGACATGAACTTGAGCTGCAAGCCGCCGCGGATGTCGTTGAAGGTGCGGTTCGGGGTGTCGATGACGGTGAGCTGCGTCGCCGACGGCACGAAGTTCGGCAGCGCCCACGGCGAGCCGATGGGAATGCCGGGCGAGAAGCCGACCTTGTTGTCGATCGCCGCGAACCCCTCCACGAAGGTCTCGAAGAACGGCGTGCCGGGGATGGAACCGATGGCGTAGCTGGCGCGCAGCATGTCGAGCGGCACGCGGCGCTCGTCGAGCGGCACCAGAAAGCCGCCGAAGCTGTTGTCGAGCGGGTTGATGTTGTCGAGCAGGCGGAACACGTCGGTCTCGCCCCAGGCCAGGATCTGCCGCCCGAAGCGGAAGAAGAGCCGCCCGACGTCCGATTCCACGTACGCCTGGAACAGCCGGTTGCGCAGCACCGCGGTGTCGCGCAGATGCTGGCGGGCGTAGCCGATGTTGGGCTGGGCGCCGAACGGGCTCGCCGGCACCAGGGTGCGATTGTAGTACTGGTACGCGGTGCGGTACTCCGCCGGGCCGTAGTCGTACACCCCGTCGTACTCGCCGCGATAGGAGAGGAAGTAGCCGAACTTGCGGAGCGAGAACGGCAGCGTCTGCAGCAGCGCCAGCGGCCCGAACCCCTCCTTCAGCAGCCGGTCGAGGTCGTGTTCGAGCGTCGCCTCGACGAAGCTCCGACTCTGCCGCAGATGGCCGGTGGCCGACACCGGAAAGGTCAGGCTGCGTTGCGTGATCCGCCCCGGCGCCTGCTCGATCAGTTGGATGTTGGTGTCCTGCGTGCCGACGCGCGCCGCCGTGTAGGCGCGCAGGCCGAGCCTGATGTCGCCCTCCTGATCGAGCGCCGCGCCGTGCGCGCGCGCCGCCGCCACCATGCTGGCCGCCACCGCCAGCAGGATTCGTCCCAGCCTGTCGCTCCGTCGCGCCATATCCCCCCGCGAACCGCGACGGGACAATCTGATAGCCTGATAAAAGTTTCAAGAGCGACGCCGGTGCGCTCGGATGATCCCGATGCGCTCGTGACCTGCCCCCGCTCCCGTGGCGCATCCCACCAGTCGGACGCCAGGGCCTGACGGCGCCGCGTCGCCTGCGGCTCGATCCCTCGCCCGCCCGTCCTCCCGGGCCGCCGTCATCGCTGGCGGCGGCTGGCGTGGACACCGCGACTGTGGCACCGTGCGGCGATTCGCATGGCGCAGAAGTACACCGCGAAGGACATCACGGTACTCGAGGGGCTGGAGCCGGTCCGCAAACGGCCGGGCATGTACATCGGCGGCGTCGACAGCGCCGGCCTGCATCACCTCGTCTGGGAGCTGCTCGACAACGCCGTCGACGAGGCGATGAACGGCCACTGCGACAAGATCGTCGTCACCCTGCACCGGGACGGCGAGACGGTCACGGTCACCGACAACGGACGCGGCATTCCGGTCGACGTCCATCCCAAGCACAAGAAGTCGGCCCTCGAGCTGATCCTCACGACCCTCCACGCCGGCGGCAAGTTCGAGAACCGCAACTACTTCCACGCCGGCGGCCTGCACGGCGTCGGCGCCTCGGTGGTCACCGCGCTGTCGTCGTCGCTGGTGGCCCGCATCAAGCGCGACGGCTTCCTGTGGGAGCAGTCGTTCGCGCGCGGAGCCCCCAGCGGCCGCATCAGGAAGGTGGGCCCGGCGCGCGGCACGGGTTCGACCATCACCTTCACCGCCGACCGCGAGATCTTCCCGAAGACGCAGTTCGATCCGGCGGTGATCCGCCAGCGCCTGGAGTCGCGCTCCTATCTGCACCGCGGCCTGCAACTCGTCTTCGAGAACGAAGTCGAGCGCACCACCGAGACCTTCCAGCACGACCAGGGCATCGCCGAGTGGATCGGCAAGCTGATCGCCGAACGCGGCAAACACGCGGTGGCGGAGCCGTTCTACGCCGAGCGGCGCGACGGCTTCGTCGCCGAGTGCGCGATCGCCTGGACGGAGGCGACCGAAGAGCACGTGCTGTCGTTCGTCAACGGCATCCCGACCGGCGACGGCGGCACGCACGAGGCGGGGCTCAAGGGCGGGCTCACCAAGGCGGTGCGCAACTATCTCAGCGTGCAGAACCTGGCCCCGAAGGGCCTGGCCATCGCCGCCGAGGATGCGCGCGAGGGCCTGGTCGCCATCCTCAGCGTCTACATCCAGAACCCGCAGTTCCAGGGGCAGACGAAGGATCGGCTGAACAATCCGGAGGTCGCGGCGCCGATCGACACCTTCGTTCGCACCGCGCTCGAGAACCACCTGCTGCACAATCGCACCCAGGCAACGGCGATCGCCGAGCGCGTGATCCTCGCGGCGCGGGCGCGCAGCGCCTCGCGCGCCGCGGTCGAGCAGGTGCAGCGCAAGTCCGCGGTGTCGCACCGCCTCAACCTGCCCGGCAAGCTCGCCGACTGCAGCTCGACCGATCCGACCCGCAGCGAGCTGTTCATCGTCGAGGGCGATTCCGCCGGCGGCTCCGCCAAGCAGGGCCGCGACCGCGAGTTCCAGGCGGTGCTGCCGCTGCGCGGCAAGGTGCTGAACTCGGAGCAGGCGTCGCTGAGCAAGGTGCTCTCGAACCGCGAGCTCAGCGACATCGTCTCGGCTCTCGGCTGCGGCTCCGGCAAGCAGTTCGACGCCGGCAAGCTGCGCTACCACAAGGTCTGCCTGCTGATGGACGCCGATTCCGACGGCCATCACATCTGCACCCTGCTGCTGACGTTCTTCTACCGCCACATGCGCGAGCTCATCGAGCGCGGCCACGTCTTCATCGCCCAGCCGCCGCTCTACAAGATCGAGATCGGCAAGCAGGTGCACTGGGCGCTGAGCGACCAGGAGCGCGATCGGGTGCTCGGCGGCGCCAACGGCAAGCAGGTCATCGTGCAGCGCTTCAAGGGCCTGGGGGAAATGAACCCGCCGACCCTCAAGCAGACGACCCTCGAACCGACGCGCCGCACCCTGCTCCGGGTGTCGATCGACGACGCCGAGGCCGCCGAACAGACGATCCAGACGCTGATGGGCAAGGACGTCGAGCCGCGCTTCAAGCTGATCATGGAACGGGCGCCAAAGGTCGAGGACGTCGACGTCTGATCCAGCGCCGGAACCGCGGCGGGACCCGAAGGCGAGCTGATGGCGAACCAACCGCAGCACTGTCCGACCTGCCAGACCGAGTACGTCGCCGGCATCGCGGCGTGCGCCGATTGCGGCGGGCCACTGGCGCCCGGCCCGCTCGACCGCTACGCGGCTCCGCGCGGCGCGGACGCGCCGGCCGCGAGCGCGTCCGCGCCGGCGGGCGGCTTCGATGCGGTCCTGGCGCGGCTGCCCGGCCTGCGCGCCGATCACGCGGTGCGGGCGCTGCTGCTGGAGGAGATTCCCTGCTTCGTCGAGTGCGAGGGCCTGACCAAGACGTACCACCCCGGCACCCCGCCGGCCGAGCCGTTCGCGGTCACGCTGCCGGTGACCGTGCACGTGCGCGGCGCCGATCTCGACACGGCGCGCGAGGTGCTCGACTCCCTCGCGTCCGAGGACCTGATCGGCGACCAGTGGAGCGACGAGGAGATCGCCGAGGCCGCCGCGGCGGCCAGCCCCATCGCCGGTGGGCCGTTCGAGGAGCCGGCGAGCGCGATCGCCGACGACCCCACCGCCGGCGCGCCACAACCGCAGTCGACGTCGATGGTCGCGGTGGCGCTGGTGGTCGTGGTGGTGATCGGTCTGCTGCTGTTGTTCGGCCGGCAATGAGACGCATCGACCTGCGCAGCGACACCGTGACGCGGCCGACGGCGGCCATGCGCGCGGCGATGGCGGAAGCGGAAGTCGGGGACGACGTCTACGGCGAGGACCCGACCGTCAACCACCTGCAGGAAGCAGCAGCGGCGCGCCTCGGCCTGGCGGCCGCGATCTTCGTGCCGAGCGGGACGATGGCCAACCAGGCGGCGCTGCGCGCCCTGACCCGGCACGGCGATGCGGTGGTCGCCAGCGCCGGCTGCCATCTGCTGCGCCACGAGTCCGGCGCCGCGGCGGCGCTGGCCGGCGTGCAGATCGTCACCGTCGGCGCCGCCGGCGTGTTCACGCCCGACGACGTGCTGGCCGCGCTGCCGCCGCGCGATCACCACTACGCGCCGGTGACGGCGGTGGCGCTCGAGAACACCCACAACGGCGCCGGCGGCCGCGTCTGGCCGTTCGAGGACCTGCGCGCCGTGGTCGACGCGGCGCGCAGCCGCGGCCTGCGCCTCCACCTCGACGGCGCCCGGCTGTGGAACGCCGTCGTCGCCAGCGGCATCGAGGCGCGTCGCTGGTGCGCGGGCTTCGACACCGTCTCCTTCTGCCTCTCGAAGGGACTCGGCGCGCCGGTCGGCTCCCTGGTGTGCGGCTCGGCGGAGGTGATCGACCGCGTCCACCGCGTCCGCAAGATGCTCGGCGGCGGCATGCGCCAGGCGGGCATCCTGGCGGCGGCCGGGCTGCACGCGCTCGAGCACCACGTCGACCGCCTCGCCGAGGACCATCGCCACGCGCGCCGACTCGCCGACGGGTTGCGCCGGCTCGGCCTGACCGTCCAGCCGGAGCCCGAGACGAACATCGTGCTCTTCGGCGGCGCCGACATCGGCCGCCTAGTGGGCGCCCTGCAGGCGCGTCAGGTGCTCGTGAACCCGGTCGATCGCCAGACCCTGCGCGCCGTGACCCACCTGGACGTCACGGCCGAGGACATCGACGATGCCCTCGGCCGCATTGGCGAGGCGCTGCTGGGGGAGCGCGCCTGAAGTTCGCCTACCACTCGTATCGAACGGCCTCGGGGAGGGAGGTGACGCTCGGCATCGGTCCCGCCGTGGCGGCGACGCTGGGCGAGTTGGCGACGATCGCCGATTCCGTCTCAGGAAGCATACCCCGCTGCCAAGCAACCCCCTTGCCAACGGCGCCGTGCGGCCGGCGGGCCGCGGCCGCCACCTGCGCTGCCATCCGCGTTGAGCATCTCCACGCGGATGACGTGCATCACGCGGCTTGCACTGCGAACTCGGCCGAGCGGAAGGCGGCGACTGGACCGGCGAGGGAACGCCGCGGGCCGGCTCTTCCCGGAGCCCCTGGCGAAGCTTCCCTCACCAGCCCACGGCCGCCATGCGACCGAGGATCTTGGCGCTGTAGGCGTTCATGTGCTGCGGCCGCCGGCTACGCGGGGCTGGCAACACGGCGGCCAGGCGCGCCGCCTGGCCACGGCTGAGGAAGGCGGCCGGTACCTGGTAGTAGTGCTGGGCGGCGTCCTCGCCGCCGTAGATGCCCGGCCCCCACTCGATGACGTTCAGGTAGAGCTCGAGGATGCGCGGCTTGGACAGGATCAGCTCGGCGAGCAGGCTGAGCGGGATCTCCAGGATCTTGCGCGGCAGCGACCCGAAGGTGGGGAAGAACAGGTTCTTCACCAGTTGCTGGGTGATCGTCGAGCCGCCGCGCCAGAGGCGGCCGCGCTCCCAGTTGTCCGCCGCGGCCTCGCGCATGCCGCGCCAGTCGACGCCGCCGTGCTCGTAGAAGCGCGCGTCCTCCGCCGCCACCACCGCGTGCGGCAAGTGCGGTCCGAGGCGCGGCAGCGGCACGAAGCCGCTGGCCGATCCGGGAACGTCGCCGTGCTCGATCCACCGTTGGAGCTGTAGCGCGGTCAACAGCGGCGGGAAGAAGCGCAGGTAGACCAAGCCGCCGACGCAGAGCGCGAACCAGGCGATGAGCGCTGCCGCCAGCCAGCGCAGCATCACGCGCAGCGGCCGCCGGCGTCGGCGCCGGACGCGCAGTCGCGGTCCGGCGGCGGCGGTCGCGCGTCCGCTCGCCACCGGATCAGGATCCCGAGCGTGGTTGGAGGATCTCGGCGGCCGCGTTGAGGGCGCTCACCGCCGCCGGCACGCCGGCGTAGCAGGCAGTCTGCATCAGGACCTCGACCAGCTCCTCGCGGCCGATGCCGAGGTTGAGCGCGCCCACCAGGTGCCCCTTGAGCTCGTCGGTCTTTCCCAGCGCCGCGAGCTGGGCGACGGTGCACAGGCTGCGGCTGCGCAGGTCGAGATTCGGCCGCGACCAGAACATGCCGAAGACGAACTGCGTCACCAGCGAGAAGAACTCGGGCGCCAGCGCCGCCGCCGGCAGGGTCGGCGCGCTCTTCATCAGATCGCCCCACAGCGTCGCCGTCACCTCGCGCCCGCGCGCCAGCAAGTCGGATTGCTCCGCCATCGCGTCCTCCCTCGAACGTCGGCGGACCGTGCCAGATGCGACGGAGTGGAGCAAGAAAGTCGTCAGGGGGCAGTCCGGCAGCAGTGCGGCGCCGCGGACCGCGGATCAGCCCGCGAGGCTGATCGGCTCGCCCGCCGCGACCGCGGCGCCGCGGTGCAGCAGGCGGGGAATGGTCACCGTGAAGGTGGAACCATACCCGGGGGTCGAGCAGACCTGCACCTCGCCGCCGAGGCGGCTGGCGAGGCGTTGAACGATGTAGAGCCCGAGCCCGACTCCCGCGGTGGCGAGGTCGCCGCGGTTGCCGCCCTGGCGGAAGGCCTCGAAGATGGCGTCGATCTCGGCCGGCTCGATGCCGACGCCGGTGTCGCTGACGTCGATCTCCAGCTCGTCGCGCCGCCGGTTCCAGCGCGCGTCGACCGTGATCATGCCGCGCCGCGTGTACTTGCACGCGTTCTCGAGCAGATTGCGCAGGATGGTGCGCAGCTTCTCCTCGTCGGTGCGCAGGGTCGGCAGACCGGCCGTGTCGGGCCAGCACACCGCCACCTCCGGCGTGTCCGGGAGGCCGGCGCGCAGCTCGGCCAGCAGATCCGCCAGCTCGAACTCGTCGCAGCGCAGCTCCTCGTACCCGAAGTCGATGCGACTGGCATCGAGCATGCGGCCGATCGCCTGCTGCAGGATACGCCCTGACGCGCGCACCTTGTGCAGGGCGCCGCGCTGCTCGCCGGTCGTCGGGCCGTAGCTGTCGTCGATCAGCAGCTCGGTGTAGCCGAGCAGCGTCGTCAGCGGCGTCCGCAGCTCATGCGACACGGTGGCGAGGAACTCGGTCTTGATCCGCTCCGCCTCCTGCGCCTTGGCGTAGAGGATCTTGAATTCCGCCAGGGTGCGCTGGAGCTGCGCGTTCAGGGCCTCGGCGGAATCGGCGCGCTGTTGCTCACGGCGGGCGCGCTCGACGAGGTGCCCGTAGAAGATGGCGGTGGTAAAGAGGAACGGGATGCGGATCAGCGATGGCGAGGTCCACGGGTCGCCGCCGCCGGTCAGCGAGTGGCCGAACAGGTAGGCGCCGCAGACGACGCAGGCGGCGACCGCGATCAGCCGCAGGTTCTCACCGACCGCCGCCAGGAGGAGAAGGAAGAAGTACAGGACGAAGAAGTCGGCGCTGAACTTGCCGCTGCTCATCAGCGCCGCCGTCACCCACGCGGTGTCGTAGATGATCACCGCGACGGCGAAGCGAGTGGAGTCGGTGAACCGCCGCGGCAACTGGGCGAAGGCGACGTTGGTCGCCAGCGCCAGGGCGATCAATCCGCCGGCGAGCAGGGACGGGGTGGCGAAGTCCTGCTCGACCAGCAGCAGGTACGCCGTGGCGATGATCAGCGTGTAACGGAGCAGCAGGAACGCGTGCAGGCGGGCGCCGGAATCCACGCTGCGAGCCCAAAGCAAGAGCCGGACCCGCGATCGGGCCACCCGTCGTGCGATGTCGCGGGGCGCCTGCCCACCCCGTTCCGTGGCACCTGCAATGCGATTTGACCGGCGACTGACGGTTCTTTGACGCTCAGGCGCTGATCAGGTCGTCGATCTCCCGGTCGCCAACGCAGTCCTCGCAGAAGCTGGAACGCTGGCCCTGGGAGGTGGCCGAGCCGTGGGTGGGCGACCCACACTGCGGACAGAGGAAGGAATACGGATGATGGGGGTCTGTTTCAGTCTGTACGTTCACGCGTGTCACCCTACCCGGATCGGGTTACGGGCCGGTGACGGGCGGGTGATCGTTTCTCGTTCCGATACCTGCGGCGCCGCGGGCGGCGGCTACAGGGTTGGGACCGGGTCCTCGGGGCTGCGCAGCCGATCGAGCGCCCCGCCCCGGCGCCACATGTAGCAGGAGTCGGGCAGGCCACCCATGCCGAGCACCGAATCGGCGGCGGCGGCACGGGCGAGCCAGGATTCCGACATCGCGCCGCAGACCTGGATGAAGGTCGGGGCCAGCATCAGCGCCGCGTCGAGCAGCGGCCGATCGGCGACGGCGCCGAGTTGCTCCATGAGGGCGGCCGAGACGCCGCGGAACACCGTCACGCCGCGCAATCCCGCCACGCGCGGCGTCCGGTCGAGCCATGCGGCAGCGTCCAGCGAATCGGGCCCCCGCCGCCGCTCGCCGGCGGTGACGGCGCCGAAGCGCATGGTCGCGACCTCGATCGGCGCCACCACCCGCACCTCGTGCAGCGAAGCGAAGCGCTGCATCGGCCGCGCGATCGGCGGCGCCGGCGCAAAGGCGAGGTCGGTCAGTTGGGCGACCAGCTCCAGGTCGCCGTCCGCCCGCCGGCTGCCGTCGACCACGATGTCGCGGCGGAACATTCGCTCGCCCGGCCGGTGCCCCGCCGCCACCGCGTGGGCGCCGCCGGGACGGAAGGCCCAGGACACCGCCGCGACCAGCACCTGGCTGATGGTCAGGATGTGCGAACAGCCGCGGGCGCCGCCCTGCACCGCCGACAGGCGGCGCGCGAACGCATCGTCGAGCGCGGCGCCCCGCAATTCGCCGAGCCGCGCCACCGGATCGCGACAGCTCTCGCCTCCGGTCAGCGCCGACGGCTCGAAGGCGACCCGCGGCTGGTGCGCCTGCAGCGCGGTCAGTCGCGGCCCTTCGGGATCGACCAGGGCGTCCACCCACATGTGGTGCACGATGCCGGGTGCGCCCAGGTCGCCGCCCACCGGCACCACCCCGCTCTTGCGCATGTCCAGGAGCGACGCGCGCACCGCGATCCCGCCCGCGCCGGCGGCGGCTTCGACCGCCAGGGCGCGGGTGTGGAGCGGCATCGACATCGGCGCACTCTGCCGTCGGCGGAACGCGCCCGCAAGGCGGGGTGCTGCCTGCCCTTTCACCGCCCCTGCCTGTGACCGGCAGAGGCAGCGCGCCCCGATCGGCCGGCGGTTGCCGCTGGCGTCAGCAACAGCGAGCGGTCCCTCTCCCGGGGGCTCCAGCCGTGGAAGATCGCTGGGCAGCGCCGTCCGACGGCGGAGCCGTCAGACCAGCTCGCCGCGCAGCACCGTGACGGCCTGGCCGAACAGGTGGGCGCGGCCGGGCGTCGGCTCGACGACCACGCGCACCGTGCCACCGCGGCGCGAGACCTGGCGGGCGAGGAGCCCGCGCTTGCCCAGCCGCGGTGCCCAGTACGGCCCGAGGGCGCAGTGGGCGGAGCCGGTCACCGGGTCTTCGTCGATGCCATGCGCCGGCGCGAAGAAGCGCGAGACGATGTCGTACGGCGCCGCGGCGGCCCGCGCCGTAACCGCGACCCCGCACTCCGGCGCGGCGACGGCGAGCGCACGCATGTCCGGCTGTAGCGCCCGCACCGCCGCCTCGGACGCCACCTCGACGACATGACAGGTCCGTGTCGTCGCCGTCGCCACCGGGTCGGCGCCGAGCGCCGCGCACACCGCGTCCGGAACGGCGTCGCCGAGCGGCGGCCGGGCGGGGAAGTCGAGGCCGATCCAGCCGTCGTCGCGCCAGGCGCGCAACTGGCCGCTCGCGGTGTGGAAACACGCCGCCGCGCCGGCGGGCAGCACGCCGCACTCCCACAGCGCGTGCGCGCTGGCGAGGGTGGCGTGGCCGCAGAGCGGCACCTCCACCGTCGGCGTGAACCAGCGCAGCGCGAAGCCGTCGTCGCGCCGCCACAGGAAGGCGGTCTCGGCGAGATTCATCTCGGCGGCCACCGCCTGCAACCAGGCGTCGTCGCGCGGCGGATCGAGCAGGCAGACGGCGGCGGGGTTGCCGGCGTAGGGCTCGGCAGTGAAAGCGTCGACCTGGATGATGCGCAACGTCATGCCGTCGCTCTCGCCCGCGCGGCGGTCGCCCGCAAGGCGTTTTGCGCCGCGGCGATTCGACGAATATAGAAGCCGCATGGCCACAGATCCGAGCGATGCCAGCATCGAGAAGATGCGGCGCTTCGTCGCCAGCTACTGCGCCAAGTCGGGCACCATCACGCACCCGGATCCGGAGGTGACGGAGGCGGTGGTGAAGGGCCTGGCGCACCACAGCGAGACGCTCGGGCGCCCGCTCTGCCCCTGCCGCTTCTATCCCGACAAGCGCGCCGAGGCGCAGCATCGCACCTGGATCTGCGCCTGCGACGACATGCAGATCTACAAGTACTGCCACTGCCTGTTGTTCGTCACCGACGCAGGGCTGCCGATCACCGAGCACCTGCCCGAGGATCACGAGGGCCGGCGGATGTACGGGCACGTCGCCGATCCGACGCCGGACAAGGGCCGCCCCCTGCGCGACAAGGCCGCGGAGCGCGAGCGCGAGCGCCGCGAGCGCCCCTGCTGATGGACCCCGGGCTCCGCCTGACGCCCGGCGAGGCGCGGCTCCTCGGGGTGCTGGTCGAAAAGGCCCTGACGACACCGGAGCAGTACCCACTGTCGCTCAACGCGGCGACGCTGGGCGCCAACCAGAAGAGCAACCGCTTTCCCATCCTCTCGCTGTCCGAGGACGAGGTCGGCGAGGCGCTCGACGGTCTGATCGACAAGCAGTTGGCGCGCAAGGTGTTCCCGGGCAACAGCCGGGTGGACAAATATGCCCACACCGGAACCTCGGCGCTGAAGATCGAGATCGGTCAGCTCGCCGTGCTCGCCGAGCTGCTGATGCGCGGGCCGCAGACCCACAACGAGCTGCGGACACGGGTCGGCCGCATGATTCCCATCGCCTCGCCGGCGGCGCTCGATGCCCTGCTCCTGCCGCTGGAGTCGCGCGGCCTGGTCGAGCGCATCCCGGCCGGCCACGGCAGCCGCGTCGAGCGGCACGCGCAGTGCCTGTGCCCCGGTCTGCACGCCCTCGATGCCGCGGCCCCCACCAGCGTGGCGGCCGAGGGCGCGCCGGAGGAGGTTCACGCGCCGACCCGCGCCGCGCTCGGCGACCGCATCGCGGCGCTGGAGGCCAGCGTCGAACGGCTGCAGCGTCAGTTGCGCGGCCTGGCGGACAAGCTGGGGGAGCCGCTGGAGGACTGAGCCGGCGCGGCCGCGCCGGTCGCCAACGCCTCGCGCACAGCCGCGGACGGGCGACCGCGGCGGGCCGGCCCCGAGCGCCCCCTTTTCCCCTTCCGCCCCCCCCGATATGGTGCGGGGCTGTCGTGCCGGACGTCGAGACCACACCACCCCACTTGGAATTCGAGGACGTCTGCATGGCGTTCGGCGAGCGCCGGGTGTTCGACCACCTCAGCTTCCGCTTCGCCGCCGGACGCATCTCGGTGATCCTCGGCGGCAGCGGCTCGGGCAAGAGCACGGCGCTGCGCCTCATCGGCGGCCTCATCCAGCCGACGCACGGCCGCATCCGGGTCGACGGCGACGACGTCACGCAACTGTCCGAGCGGCAGCTCTATCGGGTGCGCAGCAAGCTCGGCATGCTGTTCCAGAGCGGCGCCCTGCTCGACTCGCTCACCGTGTTCGAGAACGTCGCCTTCCCCTTGCGCGAGCACCTCCGCCTCGGCGCCGCCGAGGTCAGCGAGCGGGTGCGCCGCAGTCTCGACGCCGTCGGGCTGGCGGACGCCGACGGGCTGCTGCCGAGCCAGCTCTCGGGCGGCATGGTGAAGCGCGCGGCCCTGGCGCGCGCCATCGTCACGCAGCCGGTCATCCTGCTCTGCGACGAGCCCTTCTCCGGTCTCGACCCGGTCTCGGCGCGTCGCATCGAGGCGCTGCTGGTCAGCATCAACCAGCGCTTCCGCATGACCGTGGTCGTGGTCTCGCACGACATCCCCTCGACGATGCGCATGGCGGACCGGGTCCTCCTCCTGCTCCCCGGCGGCGCGGTCGAAGACTCGCCGGCGGCGCTGCAGGCGAGCACCGATCCGCGGGTCGCGGCGTTCCTCACTCCCGACGTCGAGGCGGCGGTGCGCGCCGAGGCGGGACCGGTCGAGGTGGCCCCCGGAGGGACCGCATGGTGACGGCGGTTCGCGACCTCGGCTTCCTCTGGCTGCAGTTCGTCAGCGAGCTCGGCCGTATCGCCCGCTTCGGCGGCCGGGTGCTGGCGAGCGTGGTGACGCCACCGCCGCGCCTGCGGCAGTTCATCGACGAGATCTATCACCTGGGCGTGCTGTCGCTGGTGATCATCGTGCTCTGCGGCACGGCCGTCGGCGCCGTGCTCGGCCTCCAGGGCTACAACACCCTCGCCCGCTTCGGCGCCGCCGATTCGCTCGGCGCGGTGGTCGGCCTGAGCCTCATCCGCGAGCTGGCGCCGGTGCTCACCGCGCTGCTCGCCACCGGACGCGCCGGGTCCGCCACCACCGCCGAGATCGGCACCATGGTGGTCACCGAGCAGCTCGACGGGCTGCGCATGATGTCGGTGGACCCGGTGCACTACGTGGTGACGCCCAAGGCCCTGGCGATGACGGCGGTGATGCCGTTGCTGTCGGCCCTCTTCACCGTCTGTGGCATCTTCGGCGGCTACCTGATCGGGGTGCGGGTCATGGGCCTCGACGCCGGACGCTACATGAGCAGCCTCCAGGACGCGGTGGATTTTCACGACGACGTGCTCGGCAGCCTGCTCAAGGCGCTGGTGTTCGGCGGGCTGGTCGGCCTGATCGCCACCTACCGCGGCTTCACCACCGCGCCGACCTCGGCCGGGGTCAGCGCCGCCACGACGTCGACGGTGGTCGTCTCGTCGGTGAGCATCCTGGTGGTCGACTACTTCATCACCGCGCTGTGGGGAGTGTGAGAGATGCGCCGATCGCCCGTCCGCGACCTCATCGTCGGCTGCTTCGTCCTCGCCGGCCTCGCCGCCATCGCCTACCTGTCGCTGAGCGTCGGCGGCATTTCCTACACCGGCCCCACGGGGCTGAAGATCAGCGCCGACTTCGACGAGATCGGCGGCCTCAAGCCGCGCGCGCCGGTGGTGATCTCGGGCGTCAAGGTCGGCGCGGTGGAGTCGATCGGGCTCGCCGACGACTATCGGGCCCGCGTCGTCCTCAACCTCGATCCCGCTCTCAAGCTGCCGATCGACACGACAGCCTCCATCGTCACATCCGGCGTCCTCGGCGACCGCTACGTCTCGCTCCAACCGGGCGCCGAGGATCAGTTGCTCGCGTCCGGCGATCGCATCGAGTTCGTCGAGTCGGCGGTGATTCTCGAGCGCATGATCGGCAAGCTCATCCACAACACCGACGTCGGCGGGAACGGAGACAAGAAGTGATCCGCCGATTGCTCGGTGCGACGTTCGCGCTCGCATGCCTCCTGTTGGGCGCCGGGTGTTCGTTCAGCCCGCGGCCGTTCCCTTCGGCATGGACGCTCTCCCTGCCGCGGACCGAGGTCGGAGACCGGAAGGTGCTGTGGCGGCTCGACCAGCCGCTCGAGCCGGCGAACCGGAGGATCTTCCGCTTCAACGACCTGTTGGATGTCCACGTGCTCGAGCCCATCGCCCGCGGCTGGGACGACGTCGTCCCCGACCCGGTGCAGCACGGCTTCAGCAATTTCTTCGACAACCTGCGCTTCCCCATCGTGCTGGTGAACGATGTGCTGCAGGGCCGCCCGCGCTTGGCAGTGGAGACGATCGCCCGTTTCCAGTGCAACACCTTCCTCGGCGGTCTCGGTTTCGTCGATCTGGCGCGGGACCTCGGCGTCCCCGCGCACATCCAGGATACCGGTCTGACCTTCGGCCGCTGGGGGATTCCGGCGGGCCCCTTCATCATGCTGCCGTTCTTCGGCCCGTCGAACGCCCGCGACACCGTCGGATTCGCCGCCGACCTCGGCCTCGCGGTCTACCCCTGGTTCATCACCGTTCCGGGCGTCACCGTGGCGGCGAGCGGCATCGACGTCGTCAACCGCCGATCGCTGATCCTCGACGAGGTCCGTGCTGCGAAGGACGCGTCGATCGACTACTATACCTTCGTGCGCGACGCGTACACGCAACGCCGCGAAAGGCTGGTCCATGGCGAGACGCCGACCAGCGCCGAACAGCGGGACGAGCTGTACGACACGGAGATCTATGAAGACTACATGGAAGAGGGGAATTGAGCGCGGCGTCGCCGCGCTGCTGCTGACCACGCTGGTCGGCGCGACGCCGCCGGCGGCGGCGCAGTCGCCGTCCCAGGTGGTCGACGCGCTGGCCAGCCAGGTCATTTCGGTGCTCAAGAACGCGTCCCTGGACAGCCAGCAGAAGCGGACCGAGATCGAGAACATCGCCTACGGGGCGATCGACTTCCCGACCCTGTGCAAGCTGGTGCTGGCGCGCAACTGGCCGAAGTTCTCGCCCGCCCAGCGCGATCAGTTCGAGCAGGAGTTCCGGCAGCACCTGTCGATGACCTACGGCCGCAACGTCGACAACTACAAGAACGAGAAGGTGCAGATCCTCGGCGAACGGCCCGAGGCGCGCGAGGACGTCACCGTGCTGACCAAGATCCTGCGCGGCGGCGGCGCCGAGGACGTGGTGGTCGACTATCGCCTGCGCCAGAGCAGCGGCCAGTGGAAGATCATCGACGTCATCATCGAGGGCGTCAGCCTGGTCTCCAACTTCCGCTCGCAATTCCAGGACATCGTCGCCAACGGCGGTCCCGACCGCCTGCTGGTGCTCCTGAAGGAGAAGAACGCCGCCGGCGAGTCCCTGGCGAAGCCCGAGGACAAGAAGGGCTGATCACCGAGGCACCGCGCCGTGGGAGCACGATCGGAAGGAGCCACTTCCCGCTCCGCTCCGTTCTCCGCGCTCCCAGCGTCGCGGGTCGTCTCAGAATTTCTTGTTGATGATGTTCGGGACGACGACCGGCAGGTCGACGTTCTGCATCAGCGTCGTCTGCGCCCAGCGCTCGTGCTCCTGCCTGCGCAGGACGCCGTCGTGGTCCTGGTCGGCGGCGCTGAACACCGACCGGATGGTCGGCGACCGGTCCGCCTCCTCGGCGGTGATGACGCCGTCCTGATTCGTGTCGGCGCTCGCCCATTCCTTCGCGCGCTCGCCGAGGTAGGTCGCGATCTCGGTGACGGTGACGATGTTGTCGCCGTCCTTGTCGACGGCCGCGAAGGTGGTCGAGGAGAACCCGCCCTTGATCGCCTCGTCCTGGGTCAGGCCGCCGCTCTGATCGAGGTCGGCGGTCTGGAAGCGGACCCGGATGTCCGGCGGCAGCAGGTCCGGCGTCGCCGCCGGGGTCTGCGCCCGCGCCGGGGAGAGAGCGGCGAGAAGGGCGGCGGCAGCGAGCAGCGGCGCCCGGGTCATGCGCCCGCCTTGCCGGCGGCGAGCGCCGTCTGCAGCTTGGCCTCGTCCTCGTGGCTGAGCGAGGTCTTGAGCACCGTGCCGCCCAGGCCGCGGATCGCCTCCAGCACCTTGTCGGGCGTCGCCTTGCGCACCAGGACGAAGAGCGCCGAGGACCCCGGCTGCAGGGTGCCGGCGAGCTCCTTCATGAAATTGTCGTCGATGCCGATGTCCGACAGCGCGCCCGCCGCCGCCCCGGCCGCGGCGCCCACCGCGGCGCCGAGCAGCGGGCTGAGGAAGATGGTGCCGATGAGCAGGCCCCAGAAGCCGCCCCCGACGGCGCCGGCCGCCGACAGCGGGTAGCTCTGGTGCAGCTTCACCTTGCCGTCGGCCTTCTTCACCGCCACCACGGCGTCCTCGAGGTCGATGAGATAGTCCTTCTGCATCTTCAGCAGTTGGATGCGCACCTCGTCGGCCTTGAATTCGCTGTCGTATCCGATGACCACCAGCTCGCTCATGCGGCCTCTCCTCGCGTCGCCTTCACGACCCGTTCATAGCTCGGCGCCGCCCGTCCCGCCATGGCGGGGGCGGCCCGGCGGGGCGCCGCGCCCGGGCGCCGGGTCCGGTTGACCCCTTGCGTCATTCCCGCTACCCCGCCCCTGTGTTCACGTCCGAGGCGGTCACCCGCGGAATCCGCGTGCGGGCGGAATCGAGCTACGTGCCGGAGCGCTCGGAACCCGAGCGGGGCAGTTGGTTCTTCATCTACACCGTCGAGGTGGCCAACGTCGGCAACGAGACGGCGCAGTTGGTGAGCCGGCACTGGATCATCACCGATGCCGACGGCACGGTGCGCGAGGTGCGCGGCCCCGGGGTCGTCGGCGAGCAGCCGACGCTCGAGCCGGGCCAGTCGTTCACCTACACGTCCGCCTGTCCACTCGAGACGCCGTTCGGGACGATGCACGGCACGTACCAGATGGTCACCACCAGCGGCGAGCGCTTCGACGCCGAGATCGCCCCGTTCTCGCTCGGCGAGCCGCACGCCATCAACTGAGGCGCCGGAGGTTTCCCATGTTGAACCCGCGCGATTGCGTCCTCTACAGCGGCGGCCTGCGCGGCGCCGAGGCGGCGTTCGGCGCCTGCGCCGAACGCTACGGCGTCGAGGAGGTGAACTTCACCTTCGAGGGCCACCAGATCGAACGCCAGCGCGGCGTCCGCACCCTCAGCCACGCCGAGCTGCTGCACGGCGACGTCAGCCTCGCCTACGTCTCGAAGCTGATGCGCCGCCACTACCCGGAAACCGACTACATCAAGCGCGTGCTGCAGAGCATCTGGCACCAGGTGAACAACGCGCAGGAGATCTACGCCATCGGCACCGTGCTCGAGGACGATACGGTGATGGGCGGCACCGGCTGGGGCGCCGAGTTCGGCAAGCTGTGCAACAAGCCGGTGTACGTGTTCGACCAGCAACGCGACCAGTGGCTGGGCTGGACCGGCACCGCCTGGCAGCCCGGCGAGCCGACGATCACCCATCCGCACTTCTGCGGCAGCGGTACCCGCCACCTGCGCGACAACGGCCAGGCGGCGATCGACGCGCTGTTCAAGCGCTCCTTCTCCTGACGGCTCCCCGCGACGGGCCGCGCCGAACGCGGCCCGCCAGCCGCGGGACACTAGCTCGCGGCGCCGAGGACCCACGCCGCGGTATCGCGCGGCAGCTCGGGCATGTGGGCGAGGAACTCCTGCACGTCCTCGCCGACCAGCTTGCCGCCGAGGTTTTCGCGCAGGAACGAGTGGAAGTGGGTGGCGACGCGCTCGCTGAGCAGGCCGCAGCGGCGCAGCGTCGGCACCACGAAGCCCTGCACCGGCCCGAGCCGGCGCCCCAGCGTGGCATCGCGCAGCAGCTCCTCGCGCTCGCGCGCCAGGCAGGCGAACAGCTCGTTGGTGTCCACCCCCGCCTCCTCCCAGATGCGCAGCGCGGCGGTGAACAGCGTCTGCTGGTTGCGGCTGTCGATCAGCGTCCGCGCCGCCTCCAGGGCGAAGTCCTCCAACTCGGCGCGCTGCGCGTCGCCGAGCTCCGGAACGCAGCGCTCGACGTACTGCACGCCGTAGGCGTGATGGCGCGACTCGTCGCGCGCCACATAGGTGAGCAGATCCTTCAGCAGCGGCTCCTCGGTGAGGTTGCGCATCTCGCGGAAGCTGTAGAGGGCGAGGCCCTCGACCACGATCTGCATGCCGACCAGCTTCTTCAGCCAGTCGTCGGTCTGCAGCGTCGTGTCCAGCACCTGCTTCACCGGCTCGGCGATCGGCCGCACCTCGTCGAGCTTCTTGATGTACCTGGCGAAGACCTCGACGTGGCGCGCCTCGTCCATGGTCTGGGTGGCGGCGTAGAACTTGGCGTCGGTGTGCGGCACCGCGTTGACGAGCTGCGCCGCCACCATCAGCGCCCCCTGCTCGCCGTGCAGGAAGTTGCTCAGGCGGAAGGCGGCCGTGCGGCGGGTGACCTCCCAGCGGGTGGCCTCCGGCAGCGCCTGCCAGTACGAGCTGCGTTCGATCGGCACCGCCGTCCCGAGCGGCGTGCTGGCGAAGCGCTCGAGGTCGATCGGCCGGTCCCAGTCGAGGTCGCGCTCGCCCACCCATTGCGCCTCGGTCGCCTTCACGTAGAGCCGGCGCAGCTCCTCGACCTGCGGTTCGTAGTTCCATTGGAAGACGACCTGCATCGCCGTGTCGTACCCCGGCTCCTGCGTCGGGGTCTCGAGGCTGAAGGCGTGATTCGTCGTGTCGCTGTTCATCGGATGCTCCTCCATGGGCCGTCGCCGGCTCGAGATGTGCGGTCGCTCAGGAGGCGACGCGATTCCGTTTGCCGCCGCGCGGGCGCAGCCCGGCCTCGCCGACCGCCGCGACCACGTCCTGCAGCGCCGCCAGCGCGTCGGTCGGCCGCCCCGCCTCCAGCGCCGCCAGGCAGCGATCCATCGTCGGCACGATGTGGCCGGGATCGCGCCGCAGGTCGCGCCGCGCCTGGCGCATCGGTTGCGAGCGCAGGAACTCGGTCGTCCTGCGCGCCAGCATCTGCCACACCGGGTTGGCCGTCATGTCGGCGACCAGCTCGAACACCTGCCGCGCGGCTTCGAACCGCTCTTCGCGCTCGCGGCCCTCGTCGGCGACGAGCGCGCGCAGGCTGCGCAGGGCCGCCAGTTGCGCCGGGCGGAAACGCGCCACCGCCAGCCGCGCCATCTCGACGAACAGCGGATTCAGCACCTCGGCGACGTCGGCCATGGCGCGCGCGTCGGTCCGCCCGCCGCGGTGGATGATGTGCGGCAGGACGCTGAGCGACCAGTGGGCCAGCGGCTGCACGATCGCCCCCGCCCCCTGGCGCACGCGCACCAGCCCGAGGCCCTCCAGGACCTTGATCGCCTCGCGCACCGAGGTGCGGTTGACCTGGAACTCCAGCGCCAACTCGCGCTCCGGCGGCAGTCGCTTGCCGACCGCGAAGCGCCCGTCGAGCACCGCGTCGCGGAGCTGCTCCGCGACCGACTCGTGGATCCGTCGCCGCACCGGCGGCCGAAAGGGCACCACGCGCTCAGCCATCGAAGTCGGGTTATTGAATGGTCCAACCAATTAGTCAACCGGGCCGACCGACCGGCCCGTGCCGGCCCCTTGCCTTTCCCCCTCCCCACCCCGCATACCCGCCGCGCATGGAGCGGCAGCGGGGCGTGCTCGGCGAATCCTGGCAGGCGTGGGTGGCGCTCGCCGTCGGCGTCGTCGCCATCAGCGCCCACACCGCGTCGTCGATGACCTTCTCGGTGCTGATGAAACCGATGTTGGCCGAGATGGGCTGGGAGCGGACGGATTTCGCCGGCGCCATGACGCTGCGCATGTCGGTGATGGTGCTGGTGTTGGCGTTCGCCGGGTTGCTCACGGACCGCATCGGGGCGCGCCTGGTGTTGGCGGCGGGCGCGCTGATCATCGGCCTCGGCAACGTCGGCCTGTCGTTCGTGCATTCGCTGCCGGGGCTCTACGGCGTCATGGCCTGGCTCGGGCCCGGCCAGGCGGCGATCGGGTCCGTGGCCGCCTCCGCGTTGGTGCTGCGCCTGTTCCAGCGACGGCGCAACCTCGCCATCGGCATCCTGAACGGCGGCGACAACCTCTTGAACAGCGGTATCTACCCGGCGGCGGCGGCGCTGTTGGCGCTGTGGGGCTGGCGCTGGACGATCGCCAGCCTCGGCGCCGCCTACTTCGTGCTCGCCGCGCTGATCCTGCTGGTGTTGCGGCCCGGCGCGACGGCCGAGGACGAGGCGCCGCGCGGCCCGGTGCGGCTGCGCGACGTGCCGTGGCGCGACCCGCGCCTGTGGGTGCTCTGCCTCGCCTACGCCGGGATCTACGCGTTCATCACCTCGGTGCAGCTCCACCTGCACGCCTTCCTCACCGACATCGGCCACACGCCCGCCGAGGCGGCGAACGTGCTCGGCACCCTCACCCTCGTCGGCGCCGTCGGCGCGCCGCTGTTCGGCTGGTTCGCCGGCCGCACCTCGGCGCGGCTCGGCCTGCTGGTGGTCGTGGTCGGGCTGGCGGCGAGCTCGCTGGTGCTGTGGAACGCGCGCACGATCCCCGCCTTCACCGCCTGGGCAGTGGCCTACGGCCTGGTGAACAGCGGCGTCGTCGCCTTGCTGACCCTCGTCCTCGCCGAGCTGTTCGGCGCGGCGCGGATCGGCCGTCTCATGGGCGTGGCGATGGTGGCCTGCATGAGCGCCACCATGGCCGGCAACATGTTCGCCGCCCAGGTGTTCGATCGCGTCGGCGACTACCGCCCGGCGTGGCAGGCGTATTCGGCGCTGATGGGCCTGACGCTCCTCCCCACCATCTGGCTGTGGCGCCAGTCGGTGGTCGCCAGGACCGACGCCGACACCGAACCAGCCGCTGCGACATCCAACCCGGCATGATCATCGCGCACCTGCGTTCCGCGCTCGTCGCCGCCGCGACGGCCCTGCTGCTGCCCGCCGCCGCGCCGGCGGCCTGTGCCGACTGCGACGGCGATGGCCGCGTGACCATCAACGAGCTCATCACCGGCATCGCCATCGCCCTCGGCAGCAGCGAGCTGGCGAGCTGCCCGGCGTTCGACGGCGACGGCAACGGCACCGTCTCGATCGACGAGCTGATCGCCGCCATCGGCGCCGCGCTCGACGGCTGCGACGACGCCACCGCGCCGACGTCGACGCCGACCCCGACCGTCGCCCCGACGCCGGCCGCGCCGCCGCCGAGCGACCCCGACGGGCTGCTGCGCTGGCTGCAGGCGGGCAGCTATCTCGACTGGGCGGCCGAGTCCGCCCCGCACCCCTCGGCCGGTCCGCACGGCGGCCGCGTCCGCACCTTCCTCAACCCCGAGCTCTTCGCCTCGCTCGACGCCGGCGAGGCGCAGCATCCCGCCGGCGCCGCCGCGGTGAAGGAGCTCTACTTCAACGGCGACACCGTCCGCGGCTGGGCGGTGATGGTGAAGCTGCAGGCCGACAGCGACCGCGGCCGCGGCTGGTACTGGTACGAGACCTTCGGCAGCGGCGCCCCGCTCGAGGGCGTCGGATTGGGAACCTGCACCGGCTGCCACTCGGCCGGCCGCGACTTCGTCCGCATCCCCTTCCCCCTCCAGTGACCAGCGCCGGCGGCGTCGCCCGACGGGCGCCCCCGGATGGCGTGGATTGTTCGTTTACTCCGCCTTTTCGGCCGTGGTAGGCCGCCCCTGAGGGGCAGCAGCTCCGAGGGGGGATCCATGTCGATGCGCATCGTTCGTCGTCCGTGGCTGCAGGTGATGGCAGCCGCGGCACTGGTGTTGTCCGCGCTCCCGTCGCTGGCCTCGTACGTCCTGTTCGAGTCCGGGCAGGTGCGCCCGCTGGCGATGTCGCCGGACGGCAGCAAGCTCTTCGCGGTCAACAGCCCGGACAACCGACTGGAGATCTTCACCGTCGGCGCCGGTGGCCTGACCCGCAGCGGCTCGGTCGGCGTCGGCATGGAGCCGGTCGCCGTCGCCGCCCGCAACGACAGCGAAGTCTGGGTGGTCAACCACTTGTCGGACAGCATCAGCATCGTCGACGTCGGCAGCAGCCCGCCGCGCGTGATCCGCACCCTGCTGGTGGGCGACGAACCGCGCGACATCGTCTTCGCCGGCAGCGGCGGCGACCGCGCCTTCATCACCACCGCCCGCCGCGGCCAGAACGTGCCCGGCAGCATGCCGCCGCTGCTCACCACGGCGGGGACGCCGCGCGCCCTGGTGTACGTCTTCGACGCCAACAACCTCGGCAACACGCTCGAGGGGACGCCGCTGACCATCGTGCCGCTGTTCGGCGACACGCCGCGCGCCCTCGCCGTCAGCCCCGACGGCAGCACCGTCTACGCCGCCGTGTTCCATTCCGGCAACCAGACCACCGCCGTGAGCGAAGGGGCGGTGTGCGACGACGGCAATCTCAGCGACGACACCCCGGCTGGACCGTGCACCGTCCCCCTGCCGCCCCCATACGACGTCCCCATGCCCGGCGGCCTGCCGAACCCGGAACGCAGCGCCGACGGCGCGCCGCGGCCGGAGACCGGCCTGATCGTCAAGTACGACGGGAGCGCCTGGCGCGATGAGTTGGGCCGCGACTGGAACAACGCGGTGCGCTTCGATCTGCCGGACTTCGACGTGTTCCAGATCAACGCCGACGCCAATCCGCCGGTGCAGATCGGCATCGACGACCAGCAGTACGCGCACGTCGGCACGGTGCTGTTCGACATGGCCACCAACCCGGTGAGCGGCAAGGTCTACGTGACCAACACGGAAGCGATCAACGAGGTGCGCTTCGAGGGGCCGGGCATCCGCTCCGGCATGTTCGGCGGCTCGACGGTGCGCGGCCACCTGCACGAGGCGCGCATCACCGTGCTCGACGGCGGCAACGTCCTGCCCCGCCATCTCAACAAGCACATCAACTATGCGGTCGTCCCGAGCGATCCCGGCACCGCGGCGGCGAGCCTGGCGACGCCGGTCGGCCTGGCGGTCAATGGCGCCGGGACGCGGCTCTACGTCGCCGCCTTCGGCTCGCAGAAGATCGGCGTCTTCGACACCGCCAAGCTGGAGGACGACAGCTTCACCACCCAGCCGCAGAACGGCGTGCAGCACGTCGCGCTGGGCGGCGGCGGCCCCACCGGCGTGGTGCTCGACGAGGCGCACGACCGCCTCTACGTGCTGACCCGCTTCGACAATTCCGTGCGGGTCGTCAGCACCACCAGCCTCAGCGAGGAGGCCGGCCTGCGCCAGTCGCTCTACAACCCGGAGTCGGCGAGCATCACCGGCGGCCGGCCGTTCCTCTACGACGCCGCGTTCACCTCCAGCAACGGCGAGGCGTCCTGCTCGAGCTGCCACGTCTTCGGCGACTTCGACAGCCTCGCCTGGGATCTCGGCAACCCCGACGATTCCGTGCTGATCAACGCCAATCCGATCCGCCTCAGCGGCCCCAACCCCAATTTCCATCCGATGAAAGGCCCGATGACCACCCAGAGCCTGCGCGGCATGGCCAACCACGGACCGATGCACTGGCGGGGCGATCGCACCGGCGGCCTCGATGGGCCGAGCGTGCAGCCGAACGGCGGCGCCTACAGCGAGGAAGCGGCGTTCAAGAAGTTCAACGTCGCCTTCGAGGGCCTGCTCGGCCGCGGCGGGCCGCTGACCGACGAGGAGATGCAGGCGTTCACCGACTTCATCCTCCAGGTCACCTATCCGCCGAATCCGATCCGCAACCTGGACAACTCGCTCACCGCCTCACAGCAGCTCGGCCGCAACCTCTACTTCGGCCGCACCACCGACGGCTTCACCAACTGCAACGGCTGCCACGTGCTCGACCCGCTGGCCGGGTTCTTCGGCGGCGACGGCCAGACCACCTTCGAGGCCGAGCCGCAGATGTTCAAGGTGCCGCACCTGCGCAACATGTACCAGAAGGTGGGGATGTTCGGCATGCCGGCGGTGCCGTTCCTGCGCGACCGCGACAACGCCCACAAGGGCCGCCAGGTGCGCGGCTTCGGCTTCCTGCACGACGGCAGCGTCGACACCCTGCGGCGCTTCCACAGCGCCGCCGTGTTCAGCACCACCGCGACCGAGGAACAGCAGCTCGAGGCATTCGTGCTCGCCTTCGACAGCGACCTCGCCCCGATCGTCGGCCAGCAGACCACGCTGACCGCTGCCAACAGCGGCGTCGCCGCCGTGCTCGCGCGTCTCAACCTGCTCGATCAGCGCGCCGCCCAGCACGAGTGCGACGTGGTGGTGAAGGGCACGCTCGCCGGCGAGCCGCGCGGCTGGTACCGCCTCGCCGACGGCACCTTCCAGAGCGATCGCGCCAGCGAGCCGGCGCTGACCGCCGCCGCGCTCCGCCTGCAGGCCAGCACCGCCGGACAGGAGCTCACGTACACCTGCGCGCCGCCGGGCTCCGGCCTGCGCATGGGCGTCGACCGCGACGAGGACGGCTACTTCGACCGCGACGAGCTCGACGCCGGGAGCGACCCGGCCGACGCGTCGAGCATTCCCGGGCTGTCCGTCTCCGCCGGCAAGCTGCTGATCAAGAACGCCCTGCCGGACGTCGAGAGCAAGAACAAGGCGATCGTCCTGTCCAAGGACCCGGGCATCGTCATCCCGTCGCCGGGCGGCACCGGCGACCCGCGCTGCAACGGCGATCCGTCGGGCACGGTCAAGGCGACCCTGCGCCTGTCGAGCGCGACCTCCGGGCAGAGCTACTCCACCGACCTGCCCTGTCAGAACTGGACCCTCCTCGGCAGCCCGAGCAGCCCCAAGGGATACAAGTACGCCGACCCCGAGCTCGACGACGGCACGGCGAAGACGGTGATGTGGAAGCACCACAAGCAGTTCAAGGCCCTGCTCTTCGGCAAGGGCCCGACCGTGCTGTCGTACGACCTGGAGATCGGCACCAGCCAGGGCGAGGTCGCGGTCACCTTCCGCACGCCGGCCGCCGGCGTCTGCATGAGCTGCGCCGGCCTGCCCTTCAAGGACGGCAGCGACGGCAAGCTGTTCCAGGCAAAGGACTGTCCGGCGCCGCCGGCGTGCCTGCCGTGAGCCCGAGGTGAGCGGAGCGCGCGCGTGAGCGCGGGCGCGCGTGGCGATCCCGCGCGCGCCCGCGAGCACGCGCCGACCCGCCACGGCTGGCCCGGTTTGCCTCGCACCCGCTTCCCGCTACAACCGCCCCCATGATCGTGGAGGCGCGCGGCGTCACCAAGCACTTCGGCGCGCGCGCCGCGGTCGACGGCATCGATCTCGACGTGCGGGCTGGCGAGTGCTTCGGGCTGCTGGGGCCCAACGGCGCCGGCAAGACCACGACCTTGCGCATGATCTACGGCGTCTGCCGGCCGACGTCCGGCAGCGTGCGCGTCTTCGGCATCGACATCGCCGCCGAGCCGCGCGCGGTGCGTCGCCGCCTCGGCGTCACGCTGCAGGAGAACGTGCAGATCGAGGCGCTCACCCCGGTGGAGAATCTGCGCGTCTTCGGCCGCTACCATCTGCTCGTCGAGCCGGAGCTCGGCCGGCGCATCGACGAGCTGCTCGACTTCCTCGAGCTGCGCTCGCACGCCGACGTGCCGGTGCAGCGCCTGTCGGGCGGCTTCAAGCGGCGCCTGGCGATCGCGATGTCGCTCATCAACCGCCCCGAGCTGCTGATCCTCGACGAGCCGACGACCGGGCTCGACCCCGCCGTCCGCCTGGCGCTGTGGGCGCGCATCCGCGACCTGCGCGCCGGCGGCACTACGGTCCTGCTCACCACCCACTACATGGACGAGGCGCAGCGGCTCTGCGACCGCGTCGCCATCGTCGCCGCCGGCAGGGTAATCGCTCTCGGCCGGCCGCGCGAGCTGATCCACAGCCACCTGGCGCGCGAGGCGGTCGAGCTCGACTGCACGCCGGAGGAAGAGACCGGGCTGCTCGGTGGCGCCGCGCCGCGCCACCGCCTGCGCAGCGGCCGGCGGTTGATCTGCTACCTCGACGATCCCACGGCGTTGGTCGAACGGCTCCACCGGGGCGATCCCGAGGATCGCCGCGACGTCGTGGTCCGCCCCGCCAACCTCGAGGACGTCTTCCTCCGCCTCGCCGGCAGCACGCTCGAGGGCGGCGCGTGAGCATCTCGGTGCCGCACGCCGTCGCGGTCTGGCGGCGCAACGCCGCCATGTACCGGCGCACCTGGTGGCTCAACCTGCTGCCCAACTTCTTCGAGCCGGTGCTGTACCTGCTGTCGATCGGCCTCGGCGTCGGCGCCTACATCACCGAGATGGGCGGCACCTCCTACGCCGGCTTCCTCGCCCCCGGACTGGTGTGCGTCGCGGCCATGAACGGCGCCAGCTTCGAGGTGACCTACAACATCTTCGTGCGCCTCACCTTCGAGAAGCAGTACGACGCCATGCTGACGACGCCGATCCAGCCCGACGACGTCCTCTTCGGCGAAGTCTTGTGGGCGGTCAGCCGCGCCACCGTCTACGGCACGACCTTCTTTCTCGTCGTCGCCCTCTTCGGCCTCGCGCCGCTGCCGGGCGCCGTGCTGGCGCTGCCGGTGATCCCGCTCGCCGGCCTGCTGTTCGCCGCCATCGGCATCGCCTTCTCGCTGCGCATCCCGATGATCGAGCTGTTCAGCTTCTACTTCACCCTCTTCCTGACGCCGCTGTTCCTCTTCTCCGACATCTTCTTCCCGCTCCAGGAACGGCTCGCCGGCGGCTGGCTGTGGGTGGCCGAGGCCCTGCCGCTGCTGCACCCCGTGCGCCTGGCCCGCTTCGCCTTCGGCCAGGGTGGCAGCGTCGCGGTCGCCGCCTGGGACGTCGCGTACATCGCCGTCGTGGCGGCGGCGCTGCTCCTCTGGGCCCGTCGGACGGTGCGGGCCCGCCTCACCTCGTAGGCGGGAGCGGGGCCCTGGCGGGCGGGCGCGAGAGCGGCGGCGTCCGTGCGCCGCCGCGACGCCGCCGACGCCGAGCGATCAGAAATACTCGGCCGGCTCCTCGGCCTTCTTGGCCGCCGCCGCGTCGCGGGCCGGGATCCACTTGCCGGTGATCATGTCCTTGTACCCCATGCCGGGGCCGACCATCGGGTAGACGTGCGCCGACGGGTCGACCATGACCTCGAGGAACGCCGGCCCCGGATAGGCGAGGAACGCCTCGAGCTCGGGCCGGACCTGGCCCTGTTCGGCGACGCGCCGGGTGAATCCGAAGCCGTCGGCTTCGCACGCCTTGACGAAGTCCTTCTTGTGCAGCGTCTTGTCCGACCCCGAGTAGCGGTTGGCGTAGAACAGATCCTGCCACTGGCGCACCATGCCGTCGCCCTGGTTGTTGAGCAGCAGCACCTTGACCGGGATGTCGTAGGTGGTGAGCGTCTCCAGCTCGCCGAGGTTCATGCGGATCGACCCGTCGCCGTCGACGTCGATCACCAGCGCGCCCGGATTGGCGATCTGCGCCCCGATCGCCGCCGGCAGGCCGAAGCCCATCGTCCCCATGCTGCCCGAGGTGAGGAAGGTGCGCGGATTGATGAAATCCAGATACTGCGCCGCCCACATCTGGTGCTGCCCGACGCCGGTGGTGACGATGGCGTTGCCGCGCGTGATCTCGTTCATCTGCTCGAGCACGTACTCGACCTGGATGCGGTTCGCCTCGCGGTTGTAGTTGAGCGCGTGGGTGGCCCGCAGCGCGCTGACGTGGCGGTGCCAGTCGACGAAATCGCGCTTGACGCCCAGCGCCTCGCCTGCCTTGAGGAGCTGCTGCAGGCCGCGCTTGGCATCGCTGACGTGCGCCCAGTCGACGTTCTTCACCTTGCCGATCTCGGAGGCGTCGACATCGAGGTGGGCGATGCGCGCGCGCGGCGCGAACTCCTTCACCTTGCCGGCGACGCGGTCGTCGAAGCGCGAACCGATGGCGATCAGCAGGTCGCAGTCCTCCACCGCGTAGTTCGCGAACGCCGTGCCGTGCATGCCCAGCATGCGCAGCGAGAGGTCGCTGGTGGTGTCGACGGCGCCGATGCCCATCAGCGTGGTGACGACCGGGATCTGGAAGCGCTTGGCGAACTTGCGCAACTCGCCCGCCGCGTCGCTGTTGATGATCCCGCCGCCGACGTAGAGCAGCGGCCGCTGCGCGTTGCCGAGCAGGGCGAAGAAGGCCTCCGCCTCCGCGGTCGAGATGGTGGTGCGCGAAAGCTGGTCCTGGCGTTGCCGATAGCCGGTCAGCGACAGGGTTCCCTCGCCGCGGAACACCGACTGCGCCAGTTGCACGTCGCGCGGGATGTCGACCACCACCGGCCCCGGGCGGCCGCTGCGCGCCAGCTCGAAGGCGCTGCGCATCGTCGCCTCGACCTTGTGCTCGTCGGTGAGCAGGAAGACGTGCTTGGCGCAGGACGCCATGATGTTGAACACCGGCGCTTCCTGGAACGCGTCGGTGCCCATCGCGGCGCGCGGCACCTGGCCGCAGATCAGGACCACCGGCACCGAGTCCGCCTGGCAGTCGCGCACCGGCGTCACCGCGTTGGTCGCGCCGGGTCCGGAGGTGACCAGGAAGACGCCCACCCGTCCGCTCGAGCGCGCGTAGCCGGCGGCCATGAACCCGGCGCCCTGCTCGGTCGCCGGCACGATCAGCCGGATCTGCTCCGCGGCGCTGCGCGGTTCGTTGTACCGGAAGATGGCGTCGTACGTCGGCAGGATCGCGCCGCCGCTGTAACCGAAGATCGTATCCACCCCTTCGTCGGCGAGCACCTGCACGATCGCGTCGGCTCCGATCATGGTCGTCCCGGCCAGCGGATGTGGCGTGGCCGCCGCACCTTCCGAACGCGCGCTACGAGTGGGCTTCACCAACGTCGGCATGAGGTCACCTTTGCTCCCGGTATGGGTTGCGCCAGAGTCGCACAAGTCCAAGATTTTGCAATGGGTTAGGGGGCGATTCTCCGAGCGTGGATGAGAACCGGGCGCGGCCCCGCTCAGGTCTCGAAGCCGTCGCCGGCGCGCCGCCAGCCGCCGGCGGCCCAGTTGCCGCCGTCGACGTGCAGCGTGGCGCCGGTGATGAACGCGGCGAGGTCCGACAGCAGGAAGAGGGCCGCGGCGGCGACGTCGTCGACCGTGCCCTGGCGCGGCAGCGGCGTCTTCACCGCGATCGGCCCCGTGCCGGGGGTCGGAATGACGTCGGGCGCCAGGCAGTTGACCCGGATCAGCCGCGCCCCGAATTCCAGGGCCAGGCTCCTGGTCAGGTTGGCGACGGCGGCCTTCATCGCCGCGTAGATCGCGAACCCCGGGCCGGCGCGGTGCGCCTCGATCGAGGTGACGTTGACGATCGAGCCGCCGGCCGGCATCAGCGGCACCGCGGCGCGGATGCAGTGGGTGACGCTGGTGAAGTTCTCGCGCACCAGCGCCTCCTGGCCCTTCTCGTTCACCGCCAGGAAGGCGGCGAAGAAGCCGCCGCCGGCGTTGTTCACCAGGCCGTCGAGCCGTCCGAGCCGCGCCTGCACGTCGACGAAGAAGTCGCGCACGGCGTCGCCGTCGCGCACGTCGATCACCGCCGGCACCGCCTGGCGACCGGTCCCCTCGATCGCCGCCGCGGCGCTGGCGAGCAGGTCGGCGTCGCGGTCGCAGATGGCGACGTGCGCCCCGAAGCGCGCCGCCGCCAACGCGATGGCGCGGCCGATGCCCTTCGCCGCCCCGGTCACGACGACCACCCGGTCGGTGAGCAGGATGCGCGATGGCTCAAGCATGGGGTCCTCGCGGCATCGCGGAGCCGCCGCTCTCCGGGTTCGTCGCCATGCGCCCACTCCTCGGCCGCGACCTATCTCACATCGCCGCGCGGCGCAGAAGGTGCCATGGGGCGCGGCGTGCCGGCCCCGGTGCGACCGGTCGGGGCCCGCCGCGGGTTGGGCCCGTCGCTTGACCCGTCAGAGCGCGCCGTGCGAACGCCTGCGCGCCCATGCACGCGCTCGGCCGCACCGGGCTTCCGGTCTCGCGCCTCGGCCTCGGCCTCGCCGCCCTCGGGCGCCCCGGCTACATCACCGTCGGCCACGCCGACGACCTGCGCCGCGACTACCGCGTCGCGACCATGCAGGCGGCCACCGGCGCCGTGCTCGACGCCGCCCACGCCGCCGGCATCCGCTACATCGATGCCGCCCGTTCCTACGGCCGCGCCGAGGCGTTCCTCGCCGCCTGGCTCGCCAGCCGCGGTCATCCGCCGGGCAGCATCACCGTCGGCTCGAAGTGGGGGTATGCCTACACCGCGGGCTGGCGCGTCGACGCCGATCCGCACGAGGTGAAGGACCACTCGGTCGCGGTCTTCACCGCCCAGCTCGCCGAGAGCCGCGCCCTGCTCGGCGCCCACCTGCAGCTCTACCAGATCCATTCCGCCACCCCGGAGAGCGGCGTGCTCGACGATCGCGACGTGCTGCGCGCCCTCGCCGCGGCGCGCGACGACGGCCTGGCGATCGGCCTGACGCTGAGCGGCCCGCGCCAGGCCGACACCCTGCGCCGCGCCCTGGCGGTGCGCATCGACGGCGCGCCGCTCTTCGCCGTCGTCCAGGCCACCTGGAACCTGCTCGAGCGCTCGGCCGGCGCGGCGCTCCGCGAGGCGCACGACGCGGGCCTGGGCGTCATCATCAAGGAGGCGCTCGCCAACGGCCGTCTGACGGCGCGCGGCGGCGTTCGGGCGCTGCGCGACGCCGCCGACGAGATCGGCGCGACCCCCGACGCCCTGGCGCTCGCCGCCGCGCTCGCCCAGCCGTGGGCTGACGTCGTCCTCAGCGGCGCGGCGACGGTCGAACAGGTGCGCGCGAACGCGGCGGCGCGCGACCTCGTCTGGAGCAGCGACCTCGACGCCGCGCTGCGCCCGCTCGCCGAGCTCCCCGAGCGCTACTGGAGCGCCCGCGCCGGCCTCGCCTGGAACTGATTGCCGGGCGCCGCCGCGGCTCACTCCCCGGCCGCGATCTCCTCGGCCGAGATCCCGAGCTCGCGCATCTTCTGCTGCAGGTTCTGCCGGTACATCCCGATCTCCTCCGCCGCCTTGCTGATGTTGCCGTGGTGGCGGCGCAGGGCGGCGAGGAGGAACGCCCGCTCGAACGACTCGACCGCGGCGGCCTTCGCTTCGCGGAAGCTCCCCGCGCCGGCGCCGTTGTCGATCAGCGCCGCCACGGCCCGCGCGGCGCCGGGGAACAGGTCCCCGACCTCGATCGCCTCGCCGGCGCTGAGCAGCAGCGCCTGCTCGACCGTCGAGCGCAGCTCGCGGACGTTGCCCTTCCACTCGGCATCGACGCAGGCGCGCAACGCCGCCGGGCTCAACGGCTTCGCCGGCCGCCGGAAGTGCTCCGCCGCCTGGCGCAGGAGGTGGTCCACCAGCAGCGGAATGTCCTCGCGCCGCTCGGCGAGCGGCGGAATGGTCAGCTCGACGACGCGCAGCCGATAGTACAGGTCCTCGCGAAAGCGCCCGGCCCGCACCGCCGCCTCGAGATCCTGGTTGGTCGCGGCGACCACCCGCACGTCGACCCGAATCGACGCGTTGCCGCCGACCCGTTCGATCTCGCGCTCCTGCAGGGCGCGCAGGAACTTGGCCTGCGTCTCGAGCGGCATGTCGCCGACCTCGTCGAGAAACAGCGTGCCGCCATCCGCCGCTTCGAACTTGCCCTCGCGGCGGGCGACGGCGCCGGTGAAGGCGCCCTTCTCGTGGCCGAACAGCTCGCTCTCCACCAGCTCGCGGCTCAGGGCGGCGCAGTTCATCTTCACCAGCGGCCGGGCGCGGCGCGGGCTGCGGCAGTGCAGCGCGTTGGCCACCAGCTCCTTGCCCGTGCCGCTGGCGCCGCGCACCAGGACCGTGATGTCGGTGTCGGCCACCTTCTCGATGGTGTCGAACACCCGCCGCATGCCGGCGCTGCGGCCGACGAGCTGTTCGAACGCGTAGTCGCCCTGGACCTGCTCGAGCAGCCGCCTGTGATCGCGCTTGAGCAGCACGGTCTCCATGACCCGGCGCACGACCATCCGCACCTCGTCGTTGTCGAACGGCTTCGGCAGGTAGTCGACGGCGCCGAGCTTCATCGCCTGGACGGCGATCTTCTCCGAGCCGTAGGCGGTGATCATCAGCACCGCCAGCTCCGGATCGACGCGCCGCGCGTGCGCCAGCACGTCCATGCCGGAGATGCCGGTCATGCTCAGGTCGGTGATGACGACGTGGAAGCGTCCCGCTTCGATGAGCCGCACCGCCGCCTCGCCGCTCTCCGCGGTCTCGACCTGGTATCCCTCCTTCGACAGCAACCCGCTCAAGGCGAGCCGCATGCCCTTTTCGTCGTCGACGACGAGAACGCGCCCCTGCATGTCGGATCCGATGCGATGCCCGGGGCTACGTCGGCAGCGGCAGCGTCACCGCGAACTCGGTGCCGCGCCCCGGCTCGCTGACGACGTCGACCGTGCCCTCGTGGGCCTCGACGATCTTCCGCGAGATCGCCATGCCCAGGCCGGTGCCGGTGTCCTTGGTGCTGAAGAAGGGATTGAAGATGCGCTCCAGCTTGTCGGGCGCGATGCCGACGCCGTTGTCGCGCACCCGCACGGTCGCCCGCTTGCCGCCGTTCTCGATGAACAGCTCGACGCGGCGCTCCGCGTCGACCCCGGCGAGCGCGTCGATCGCATTGTCGAGCATGTTCGCGAACACCTGCTTGAGCTTCTCCTTGTCGGCGCTCACGGTCGGGCCGCCGATGTAGTGGCGCAGGACCCGCACCTGGGCCGCGTCGAGCTTCGCCCGAAGCTGGGTCAGCGATGCGTCGACGACGCTCGCCAGGTTGACGTGCTCGAAGCGGTAGTCCTCCTCCTTCGCGAAGCGCAGCAGGTGCGAGATCCGCCGCTCGACGCGATCGAGCTCGTCGATCGCCACCTTCGCGTACTCGACGTTCTCGACCGAGGTCGGGTCCTCGCCGATCTGCTGCACCAGGCTCTTGGCGGCGGCGATCGGGTTGCGGATCTCGTGCGCCAGGGTCGAGGAGAGCTGGTCGATGCTCGCCTGCTTCTCGCTCTGCATGACCACCCGCTCGCGCCGCAGCTCGCGCTCCACCGCCGGCTCGAGGTAGCGCTCGCGCATCACCCGGGTGCCGAAGGTCCCCATGTAGTGCGAGAAGAGGCCGATGCCCCAGCCGATCGCCGGCCAGATGAACCACGGGTATGGGGTGGTCAGCAGGTTGATCAACGCCAGCAGGGCGATGATCCCGAGGTACCACAGGAGATGGGTGTAGAAGCCCAACTGGGCGCGTGCCCGCTTGCGCGCCCGCTGCAGCAGCACCGCATCGCTGGCGGCGTCCGTCGCTTCCGCCGCCGCCGCCGCCGCGATGCGCGCGGTCGGCACCTCGATGCTGACGCCGTAGCGCCGCTCGGCCCGCGCCGCCCGCTTCTCCGCCCGGCGTTGCTCGCGTTCGATGTGGGTCTGCAGCTTGTGGACCCAGCGCTTGTGCCAGTCGGACTGGCACTCGGCGCCGCCCGGCGGCGGCTCGTCGCCGCCGGCCGCGCCGTGGATCCGGCCGCGCACGTGCAGGAAGAGCAGCACCGCGACGGCGAGCCCGACGAGCGCCAGCACCCCGCCTCCTCAGCTCACTTCGCCGCCCGCGCCAGTCCCGCCGGCCGGCCGAACGGGACCAAGCGCGACGGGCGGAACCACCGCGGACGGCGCGGCGCGGCGCCGGCGAACAGGATCCCGGCGGCGCTGCCGACCAGCAGGCCGAGCAGCATCAGCCAGAGCGCGCCGCCGGCGCCGAAGTCCACCATCCCGGTTGCCATGCTGTTGGTCATTGCCATCGGATCGACGATTCCCATTGGCCCCTCCGTGCGTTGCGCGCAAGCAGGGCAATGGTCGTGCCAGCACCGCTCGTGGCGCCCGGGCTCCCGTCAGGCGGGCCGCCCCGCAGTGCCGGCACTGCAGGACAGGCGGGCGGGACTGCGCCGCCGGGACGGCGCCACGGACGCGGCGACCGTCTGACGCCTCGCTCAGCGGGTGTCGGCGTAGTGGCGCTTGAGCTCGGCCGGGGCGACGCCGCGCCAGTAGAGGAAGCGCAGCCACCACATCAGGAGCACCGTGCGCAGCGGCCCGTGACGGAGCCAGCGGCGCGAGGAGGTGGTGACCGTCGCGCGCAGCGCCACCATCCGGCCGCGGCGCTTCAGCGCGCGGGTGAAGGCGATGTCCTCCATCAGCGGCAGGTCCTCGAAACCGCCCACGGCCGCGAACGCCTCGCGGCGGACGAACAGGGCCTGGTCGCCGGTGGCGATGCCGCTGAGCCGCGAGCGCAGGTTGATCAGCGCCGCGGTGAGGGACAGGAAGGGGCTGCTCGGCGCCAGGCGGAGATCGAAGCGGCCGCCGACCGCCGCGGGATCGGCGAGCGCTCCCGCCACGGCGACGTCGAACCCGGGCGGCAGGGTCGTGTCGGCGTGGAGAAAGAGCAGCACCTCGCCGCGGGCCCGCGCCGCGCCGGCGTTCATCTGTCGGGCGCGGCCGCGCGGCGCGGCGACGACGACGGCGCCGGCGGCGCGCGCCCGCTTGGCCGTCTCGTCGGCGCTACCGCCGTCGACGACGATCACCTCGCACACCAGCGGCGCGCGCGCGCTGGCGACGGCGGCGGCGATCCGCGCCGCCTCGTCGAGCGCCGGAACGATCACCGACAGCCGCATCGTTCCGGTCGCCGGTGCCGATCCGGTCGCCATGGCCGCCTTTCAGCACAGGGGCGGCGCGAGGGCCACCGCCATGCCCATGCGCGGCCGGCTGTGCTAGGCACGCCCGATGCGCATCGCCGCCGGCGGCATCACGCTCAACTACGAGATCGAGGGCAGCGGCACGCCGCTCGTGCTGACCCACGGGCTCGGCGACTCGCTGCGCTTCTGGGACGGCGTGACCCCGGCGCTCGCCTCGCACCACGCGGTCATGCGCTGGGACGTGCGCGGCTTCGGCGCCTCCGACAAGCCGCCCGGCCCGTACAGCGCGGCGCTGTTCGCCGCCGACCTGGCGGCCCTGCTCGACGCCCTGGGGATGGAACGGGTGCACCTGGGCGGCATCTCGATGGGCGGCGTCATCGCCCAGCGCTTCGCGCTCGACCACCCCGAGCGGCTGCGCTCGCTGATCCTCTGCAGCACCTCGAGCGAGATCGGCGCCGCGGGCACGGCGGCCTGGCGCCGCCTCGCCGACGCCATCGAGCAGCGCGGCTTCGGCGGCGGCGCGCGCGACGCCTCGCGCTCCTTCGCGCCGTCCTTCGCCGCCGCGCACCCCGACGTGGTCGCCGCCGCCGGCGCGCAGACCGCCAGCAACGCCCCCTTCGCCTACGCCGCCGCGGCGCGGGCGATGAGCGATTACCACTGGACCGCGGACCTGGCGCGGGTCCGCGTCCCGGTGCTGATCCTGCAGGGGCTGGCCGACCAGCTCACGCCACCGGGCGGCTCGGTGAAGATGCAGCGCGCCCTGCCCGCGGCGCGGCTGCTCATGTTCCCCGACGCCGGCCACAACCTGCCGCTCGAACGCGGCGCCGAGCTCAGCGCCGCGGTGGCGGGGTTCACCGGCGGCGTGGACGCTGCCGCGGCGCTCCGCTAGCGCTAGCCCCGATTGCCGCAGCGCCGCGCCCCTGGTACGGTCCGCGCGTACCGCATGCGCCGCAGAGCTCTGGCACGCGCCGGGCTGACGCTCATTCTGGGACTCGTCCCGGCGTCGGTACTGGCCGAGACACCGCGCGAACAGGCGCAAGCCCTGGCGCACCACGCCCTGCTCTGCCTGCAGCGCGGCGAGGACGCGAACGACCCGGACGTCAAGCGTCGCGCCTACGACGAGGGCCTGGCGCTGGCGCGCCGGGCGGTGGAGCTCGACGACGGCAACGCCGACGCCCACTTCGCCGTCTTCGGCAACGAGGGGCGCCTGATGCTGCTCGACGGCATCACCCCCAACCCGATCAGCCTCCTCAAGGTGAACAGCGAGCTCGAACGGGCGCTGGAGATCGACCCCAACCACAGCGACGCGCTCGCCGCCAAGGGCGGCCTCTATCGCCAGTTGCCGTGGGTGCTCGGCGGCAGCCTCAGCCTCGCCGAGGAGTGCCTGACCAAGGCGATCGCCAATGACCCCGACGCCGTCGGCGCCCGCATCGAGCTGGCGGCGACGTATCGCGACATGGGCAACCCCGACCGCGGCCTGCCGCTGCTCGACACGGCGATGCTGATCGCCGAGCGCCAGGGGAAGCAGCGCCAGCTCGCCGAAGCGCGGACGCTGCTGGCGCAACTGCGCGGGCGTTGATCGCCGGCGCGCGCGGCGCCCCCGCGCGTCAGGCGTGCACGGAGGCCGGCTCGCAGGGCCGCGTGCACTCGAGCTGGATGGTGACGTGGTGGATCGCGAAGCGGTCGGCGAGCAGTTCCCGCATCGCCTCCAGCACGGCCTCGCCGTCGGCGTCGGCGTCCACCACCACGTGCGCGGCCAGCGCGTAGCGGCCGGTGGTCAGCGTCCACACGTGCAGGTCGTGCACCCGGCAGGCTCCGGGCACCCCGGCCATGGCGTCGCGCAACTGCTCGAGATCGATGTGCGCCGGCACCGCCTCCATCAGGATGTCGAGCGATTCGCGCACCAACTGCCAGGCGCTGAACAGGATGAGCAGGCCGATCAGCGCCGCCGCCACCGAATCGGCGCCGGGCCACCCGGTGACCAGAATGGCGGCGCCGGCGATCAGCGCGCCGAGCGATCCGAGCAGGTCGGAGATCACGTGCAGGAAGGCCGCGCGGCGGTTGAGGCTGCCGCTCTCGCCCGGCGCCAGGAGACGGGCGCAGACGATGTTCACGACCAGGCCGGCGGCGGCGACGATCATCATGCCGCCGGTGCGCACCGGCCGCGGATCGTGCAGCCGCTCCCATGCCTCGCCGAGGATGAACAGCACCGCGATGCCGAGGGCGACGCCGTTGGCCAGCGCGGCGAGGATCTCGGCGCGGTGGTAGCCGAAGGTCTTGCTGTCGGTCGCCGGCCGCCCGGCGACCCAGAGCGCGAACAGCCCGAGCGTCAGGGCGCCGACGTCGGTGAGCATGTGCACCGCATCGGAGAGCAGCGCCAGGCTGTTGGTCAGCCAGCCGCCGACGAATTCGACGACGCAGAACGCCGCGGTCAGGCCGAGCGCCCAGCCGAGCGCGCGCCGATCCTGCATGCGATCGCCGCCGCCCCCGTGGTCGTGGTGCATGGCGGCGAAGTGTTCCCGATTGCCGGCGGGTTGTCCATGCGGGATCGCGGCAGGCACCGCGGCCGCGGCACCCCGCGCGACCGTCAGTCGTAGCGGATCAGCGAGTGCACCGGCCGCGGCGCCAGACGGTCGCGACCGTGCAGGAAGCCGAGCTCGATGATGAAGGCGCATTCGACGATCGCGCCGCCGAGGTGCTCGACGAGCTGGATCGCGGCGGTGGCGGTGCCGCCGGTGGCGAGCAGGTCGTCGACGATGAGCACGCGCGCCCGCTCGCCGAAGGCGTCGCGATGGATCTCGAGGATGTCGGTGCCGTACTCGAGCTCGTACTGGGCGGAGAACGTCTGGGCGGGCAGCTTGCCCGGCTTGCGGACGATGGCGATGCCGACGCCGAGCCCGTACGCCAGCGCCGCGCCGATGAGGAAGCCGCGCGACTCGATGCCGAGGACCATGTCGACGGTGCCCCGGTAGCGCTCGCTCAACTGGTCGATGGTCCAGCGCAGCGCCGGGCCGTCGGCGAGCAGTGGCGTGATGTCCTTGAACAGAATGCCGGGCTTGGGAAAGTCGGGAATGTCGCGGATGTAGCGGCGCAGATCCATCCTCACTCTCCTTGCGCCACCCGCGCGTCGGACAGCGCCAGCAGCGCCAGCGGGTCGTAGGCGACGTTGTGGCGCCGCACCTCGAAGTGCAGGTTGGGCCCGGTGGTGCGGCCGCTGCGGCCGACGGTCGCGATCAGGTCGCCGCGGCGGACGCGAGCGCCGGCGCGCACGTGCTGGCGGGCGTTGTGGGCGTACACGGTCGCGAAGCCGCCGTCGTGCAGGATGATGATCATCCGGCCGTAGCCGCGCACCGACCCGGCGTAGGCGACGGTGCCGCTGGCGGCGGCGCGCACGCCGGTGCCCGGCGCGGCGCCGATGTCGATGCCGTCGTGGTGGCGGCGGCCGCGGCGCCCGTACTGCGAGGTCACGGGTCCGCTCAGCGGCCATGTCAGCTTGGGAGCGCCCTTCGGGCGCTGCTCCACGGGCGCGCGCTCGAGCGGCGCCAGGGCCAGCCCGTCGGTCGGCGCCACCGGCACCGACCGCTCGGCGTTCGGCGCGGCGATGTCGCGGTTGCCGCCGAATCGCGCCTTGGCGAGCTTGGGCCGCGGCGCGCTGCGCACGCCGACGACGCTGACCCGCGCCTCCGGCGCCACCCGCGAGCTGCCGCAGCCGACGCCGAGCGTCAACGCCAGCAGACTACAGGCCGCACTCCCCCACCACCCTCGCATCGCCGGCTCGCGTCGCGATCAGGGCCACGGCAGCGCCAGCTCGCCGAGCGCGGCGATCGAGGCGTAGTTGGTGAGATCGAGGTGGAGCGGGGTGATCGAAATGAAGCCGTCGGCGACGGCCGTGCAGTCGGTGCCCTCGGCGGGCACGAAGCCGAGATCGTCGCCGCCGATCCAGTAGTACTTGCGGCCGCGCGGATCGAGGTGCTCGACGATGGCGTCGCCGTAGCGCCGCTTGCCCTGGCGGGTGATGCGGTAGCCGCGCAACTGGGCGAGCGGCAGCCCTGGCACGTTGACGTTCAGCAGGGTGTCGCGCGGCAGCCCGCGCTGGCCGACGAGTCCCACGAGGCGGGCGGCGAATTCCGCCGCGGCGCCGAACTCCAGGCTGTCGCGGGCGACGAGCGACACGGCGATGGAGGGCACGCCGAGCAGCGTGCCCTCCATCGCCGCCGACACGGTGCCCGAGTAGGTGATGTCGTCGCCGAGGTTGCCGCCGTGGTTGATGCCGGATACCACGAGGTCCGGCCGCGTCTTCATGATGCCGTTGATCGCCAGGTTGACGGCGTCCGTCGGCGTGCCGTCCACCGCGAAGTGGCGATCGTCGAGCTGCTCGACGCGCAGGGGCCGGTAGAGGCTGAGCGAATGGCTGGCGGCGCTCTGCTCGCGATCGGGAGCGATCACCCACACATCGCCGAGCGACGCCAGGGCCGCCTCGAGCGCGCGGATTCCGGCGGCGCGAATGCCGTCGTCGTTGCAGAGCAGAATGCGCACCGCGGGCACGCTACCAGCGCCCCTCCGGGCAGGCAACCGTGGTCCGGCCGTGTTGAACTGCGGCGCGCAACCCGGCTACAAGCGAGATGCTCGAACGGGGCGTGGCGCAGCCTGGTAGCGCACTCGCTTGGGGTGCGAGTGGTCGGCCGTTCAAATCGGCTCGCCCCGACTGTCGCGGGGGCACGGTTCGCCGTGTCCCCGCTTCATCACCTGGCGGGGCCGCCGCGCCGGCGCCCGACCGGGCGCTGCGATCGCCGCGCGTCGACGCGGCGCTCGCCGGTCGCGTCCTCCAGGAGCGAGCGAGCGCGGGCGAACACGCCCTCCAGCATCGGCATGGTCAGGCGGCCGGTGAAGGTGTTCTGCTGGCTCGGGTGGTACGAGCACAGCAGCGTGACGGTCGCGGAGAGCTCGTGCGCGGCGCCGTGCGCGAAGCGCGGGCGCGGCGACGGCAGGGTGCCGCCCGCGGCGGCCCAGGCGCGGAGCAGGCCGTCGAGGGCGATGCCGCCGAGACAGACGACGACGCGCAGGCGGGCCAGCAACGCCAGCTCGCGCACCAGGTAGGAGCGGCAGTTGCCGACCTCCTCCGGCAGCGGCCTGTTGTCGGGTGGGGCGCAGCGCGCGATCGCGGCGACGTAGGCGTCGCGCAGGGCGAGGCCGTCGTCGCGGCGCACCGAGGTGGGCTGGCTCGCGAATCCGGTGGCGTGCAGGGCGGCGAAGAGCCAGTCGCCGCTGCGGTCGCCGGTGAAGAGGCGGCCGGTGCGGTTGCCGCCGTGCGCGGCCGGCGCCAGGCCGACGATCAGCAGGCGCGCGGCGTGGTCGCCGAACCCGGGAACCGGGCGGCCCCAGTAGGGCTCGTCGCGGTACTGGCGGCGTTTCTCGCGCGCCACCGCCTGGCGATGCGCCACCAGGCGCGGGCAGCGGCGGCAGCGGATGACGGCGCGCTCGAGGCGCGCCCAGGTCAGATCTGCTTCCACACCTTGGCCAGGCTCTCGCCGTAGACGGCGATCTCCCATTCGTTCATCCAGCCGAACGGCGTCACGTGGGTGGTGTAGCCGGCGTCGGCGAGTCGCGCCGCCAGGCGCTCGAGCAGCGCCTGGGCCGGTCCGGGCTCGGCGGCGTCGCCGCCGAGATGGGTGAACGAGTGCAGGACGACGACGCGCAGGCGGCGTTTGTTGGCCAGCCACTTGAGATGTTTGAGGGCCTGCCGGAACGCCGACTCGGCGGCCGCGCCGGCGACGTCGCTGCGCTCGACGTGCACGAAGGCGATCACCGCCTCGCGCACCTCCGTCGCGCCGGTGTCGGGTGCCGCCTCGGGCAGCGTGCGCTCGAACGGCCGCCACCAGAAGCGCTTGGCCTGGAAGCAGAGCAGGCGCATCGATCCGGCGCTGGGCCCGCCCGATCAGCGGTCGGCCGCGGCGCTCACGTCCCCTCGGCCCACGACGACAGGTACTGCTTCTGCTCGCCGGTGAGGCGGTCGATCTTCACCCCCATGGTGTCGAGCTTCACCGTCGCCACTTCGTCCTCGATCGCCTTCGGGACGTTGTGCACCCGGGGGGGCAGCTTGCCCTTGTCGGCCATCCGCAGCGCCCACTCGGCGCACAACGCCTGGGTGGCGAAGCTCATGTCCATCACCGCCGCCGGATGTCCCTCCGCGGCGGCGAGGTTCACCAGTCGGCCGTCGGCGATGACGTAGACGGTGCGGCCGTTCGGCAGGTGGTAGGCGTCGACGGACGGGCGCACGGCGGTGTCGATCCGGCGCGCCAGCCGGCGCAGCGTCTTCATGTCGATCTCGACGTCGAAGTGGCCGGCGTTGCAGACGATGGCGCCGTCGCGCATCGACTGGAAGTGCTCCTCGCGCACGACGTGCTTGTCGCCGGTGAGGGTGATGAAGACGTCGCCGATGCGACAGGCGTCGCGCATCGGCATGACGCGCAGGCCGTCCATCGCCGCTTCCAGGGCGCGGATCGGGTCGACCTCGGTGACCACCACCTGCGCGCCGGCGCCGCGGGCCCGCATCGCCACGCCCTTGCCGCACCAGCCGTAGCCGGCGACGACGATGGTCCGGCCGGCGAACAGCATGCCGGTGGCGCGCAGGATGCCGTCGAGGGTCGACTGGCCGGTGCCGTAGCGGTTGTCGAACAGGTGCTTGGTGGCGGCGTCGTTGACGGCGACGACCGGAATCCTCAGCGCCTTGTCGCGTTCCATCGCCCGCAGGCGGATGACGCCGGTGGTCGTCTCCTCCAGGCTCGCCCGCACCTTCGCCGCCTGGGCGGCATAGTCGGTGTGCAGCAGCGACACCAGGTCCGCCCCGTCGTCCATGGTCAGCACCGGCGATTCGTCGAGCACGGCGCGCAGGTGCACGTAGTACGCCGCGTGATCCTCGCCGCGGATGGCGAAGGTCGGGATGCCCTCGTGCTTCACCAGCGCCGCCGCGACGTCGTCCTGCGTCGAGAGCGGATTCGACGCGCAGAGGAACGCCCTGGCGCCGCCGGCCTTGAGGGCGCGCATGAGATTGGCGGTCTCGGCGGTCACGTGCAGGCACGCCGCCATGGTGATGCCCTTGAGGGGCTTCTCCTTGGCGAAGCGCTCGCGCACCTTGCGCAGCACCGGCATCGATTGATCGGCCCACTCGATGCGCTGCCTCCCCTGGTCGGCCAGCTTCAGGTCCTTCACGTCGTGGGGCTTCTTGGACATCGCAGGATCCTCGTTGGCGGCACAACGTGACGCGGCGGCGCCGGGTGCCGGCGCCGCCGCGTCATCGGCCCGCCGGGCGGCGGGCAAGAGGGCGCGGGGCGGTGCCCCGCGACGAGGCGATCGGGATCAGGCGGTCCGCCGGCTCGGGCCCGACAGGCGGTCGCCCGCCGCCTTGCGCAGGGCCTCCGCCTTGTCGGTGCGTTCCCAGGTGAAGAAGCCGTCCGCCGGGTGGCGGCCGAAGTGACCGTACGACGCCGTGCGCTCGTAGATCGGGCGCTTGAGGTCGAGCGACTCGATGATGCCGCGCGGCGTCATCTCGAAGTTCTCGCGCACCAGCTTGCCGAGCAGCTCGTCCGACACCGATCCGGTGTCGAAGGTGTCGACCAGCACCGACAGCGGCTGGGCGACGCCGATGGCGTACGCCAGTTGCACCTCGCAGCGGCGCGCCAGGCCGGCGGCGACGATGTTCTTGGCGATGTAGCGCGCCAGGTAGGCGGCGCTGCGGTCGACCTTGCTCGGGTCCTTGCCGGAGAAGGCGCCGCCGCCGTGGCGGCCGTAGCCGCCGTAGGTGTCGACGATGATCTTGCGGCCGGTCAGGCCGCAGTCGCCCATCGGACCGCCGACCACGAAGCGACCGGTCGGATTGACGTGGACCGCGGTGTGGTCGTCGAGGTACTGCGCCGGGATCACCTTGTTGATGACCTCGCAGGTGAGGACGTCGCGCAGCGTCTCGTGGGCGACGTCGGGGCTGTGCTGCGTCGACAGCACGACCGCGTCGACCCGCACCGGCTGGCCCTCGCGATACTGGACGGTCACCTGCGACTTCGAATCGGGACGGAGGAACGGGTACTTGCCGGTGCGGCGCTCGGCGGCGAGGCGCTCGACCAGTTGATGCGCCAGGACGATCGGCAGCGGCATCAGCTCCGGCGTCTCGTCGCAGGCGAAGCCGAACATGAGGCCCTGGTCGCCGGCGCCCTGCTCCTTGTGCAGGCCCTGCCCCTCGGTGACGCCCTGCGAGATGTCGGGTGACTGGCGGTCGATGGCCACCAGCACGGCACAGGTGTCGGCGTCGAAGCCCATGTCGGAGGAGGTGTACCCGATGCGACGGACGGTGCGGCGCACCACCTCCGAATAGTCGATCTTGGCCTTCGTCGTGATCTCGCCGGCGACGACCACCATGCCCGTCTTGGCGAGGCTCTCGCAGGCGACGCGGCTGTTCGGATCCTCGCTCAGCAGCGCATCGAGCACCGCGTCCGAGATCTGGTCGCACATCTTGTCGGGATGTCCCTCGGACACGGACTCCGAGGTGAAGACGAAGTTCTGCAACGGCATGGAATGCTCCTCCCGGGCGGGGTGAATGGGCGAAGAGCCCGATCCCGAGCGTTATAACGCTGGTTTCTAGTGGTCAAGGCGTTTCGCGGCGGCCGCATGGCGGACGCACGGGGCGACCAGACGTCCCCGGCGCGCGCCAGGCGTCAATCGGCTTCGTTGAACTTCTGCTCGACGAGCTCGCAGATCGCGGCGACGGCGGCGTCGGCATCCGGGCCGGTGGCGATGACCTCGAGCGCGGTGCCGGGGCCGGCGGCGAGCATCATGATCTCGAGGATGCTCTTGGCGTTGACCGTCTGATCCTCGCGCCGGATCGCCACCTCGGCATCGAGCCCGCGCAGCGCTTCGACGAGCAGGCGGGCGGCGCGGGCGTGCAGGCCGAGCCGGTTGCAGACCTCGACCTCGCGGCGGGCGCGGGGGGCTCGCCCGCTCATCGCCGCACGTCCCGGTGCTGGACCTGCACGCGGGTGCCGCCGCGGGCGCGGCGCTGTGCCAGGTCTTCGACCAACACCACCGAGCGGTGGCGCCCGCCCGTGCAGCCGATGGCCAGCGTGAAGTAGCTGCGGCCCTCGCGGCGATAGAGCGGCAGGGTGAAATCGAGCAGCGCCTCGGTCAGGCGCAGGAAGGTCTGCGCCTCGTCGCGGCGCAGGACGTAGTCGGCGACCGCCGGATCGTCGCCGGCATGGGCCCGCAGCTCCTCGACGAAGAAGGGATTGGGAAGGAAGCGGGCGTCGAGCACCATGTCGACGTCGGTGGGAACGCCGAACTTGTAGCCGAACGAGACCAGCAGCACGGTGAGGCTGTCGCTGGCGGCCGGCGCGCGATACAGGCGGCGCAGCTCGTCGCGCAGTTGGTGCACGGTCAACGCCGAGGTGTCGACGATCCGGTCGGCGCGCGCCCGCAGCTCGCTCAGCTCGCGGCGCTCGCGCTGGATGCCGGCCAGCGGCCCGCCGTCGCCGCCCAGCGGGTGCGGGCGGCGGGTCTCGCTGAAGCGCCGTACCAGGACGTCGTCGCCGGCGTCGAGGAACAGCACCTCGACCTTGTGACCGGCGCCGCGCAGCTCATCGAGGGTGCGCGGGTACTCGCCGAAGAACTGGCGCTCGCGGATGTCGATGCCGAGCGCGACGCGGCCGATGCGCTCGCGCGAGCTGGTGCAGAGCTCGAGGAAGCGCGGCACCAGCACCACCGGCAGATTGTCGATGCAGTAGAAGCCGAGATCCTCGAGCACGTGGATCGCGGTGCTCTTGCCGGAGCCCGAGAGCCCGCTGACGACGACGACCTCCAGCCCGGCAGTCACCGACGCGCCGCCATCGAGATCAGAGCTTCTCATCCTCCTCTCGGATGAGACGGAACAGCGCGCTGCGATCCGCGGCGGCGAGCAGCCGCTCGCGGAAGGCGCGGTCCTTCAGCAACCGCGACACCCGCGCCAGCGCCTTGAGGTGTTGGCCGACCGAATCCTCGGGTGCGACGAGCAGGAAGAACAGGTGGGTGGGGCTGCCGTCGAGCGACTCGAAATCGACGCCCGCCGGATGGCGGCCGAAGGCGCCGATCACGCCGGACAGTCCCGGCAGCTTGCCGTGCGGAATGGCGATCCCGTCGCCGATCGCCGTGCTGCCCAGGCGCTCGCGCTCCCACAGCACCTCGACCAGGCGGTCGGCATCGATGGCGGGGTGGGCCTGCGCCAGGTGGTGGGCGAGCTCGCGCAACACCGCCGTCTTGTCCGCCCCGGCGAGGTCGGGGGCCACCAGCGCCTCCGAGGTGAGGATGTCGAGGATCTTCATCCGCCCGCGACCTCCGGCTCCACGAGGGCCAGGGAGCCGTCGCGCCGCCGCACCAGGAGGTTGACCACCTCCGTCTTCTCGTTCTGGAAGAGCAGGTACTCGCCGCCGTCCCGGGCGAGGCGCCGCACCGCCTCGGCGAGGCGCATCGGCTCGACCGTCACCCGTTCGCGGGCGACGGTCGGCGTGGTGGCGCGCTTGCGCGCCACCGGCTCCTCCGGCGGCGGCCCGTCGTGGCGGTGCGCGAGGCGTTTGGAGACGTGCTTCTGGATCTGTCGCTCCACCTTGTCCATCGCCAGGTCGATCGCCGAGTAGAGATCGGCGGTCGCCTCCTTGGCGGTGATGTGCAGATGCTCGCCGCTGAGCGTGATCTCGGCGATGTGCCGCCGCTTGCTGACCTCGAGGATGACGTGCGCCTCGATCGGTCGGCGCATCAGCTTGTGCACGCGTTGCACCTTGGTTTCGGCGTACCGGCGCAGCGCCGGCGTGGCGTCCATGTGACGGAAGGTGACCAGAACCTGCATCTGTCCGACCTCGATGGCGGTCGTCGCGCGGACGGCGCGGCGAGTGCCGTTCAGAACACCTGCCGGCGCTTGGACGACGGCAGGATGTTCATGATCTCGCGATACTTGGCAACGGTCCGGCGGGCGACCTTCACGCCCTCCTTGTCGAGGATCTCGGCGATGTGCTGGTCGCTCAGCGGGTGCTTGGGATCCTCGCCGGTGACGATCGCCTTGATGCGATCCTTGACGCTCTCGGACGACACGTCGTCGCCGCTGCCGGTGCTGATGCTGGAGGTGAAGAAGAACTTGAGCTCGAAGATCCCCTGCGGGGTGTGGACGTATTTGTTGGCCGTGGCGCGGCTGACCGTGGACTCGTGCATGCCGATGTCGAGCGCCACGTCCTTCAGCACCAGCGGCCGCAGGTGGGCGATGCCCTGATCGAGGAAAGCGCGCTGGAACTTGACGATGCTCGAGGTCACCATGAACAGCGTGCGCTGGCGCTGCTGGATGCTCTTGATCAGCCACAGCGCCGACTTCATCTTGTCCTGCACGTAGCGCTTGGCTTCGCCGCCGCCGGCGCCCTCGAGCACCTGGCGGTAGTAGGAGCTGACGCGCAGGCGCGGCAGGCCGTCGTCGTTGAGCGTGACGACGTACTCGTCGCCGACCTTGTGCACGAACACGTCGGGGGTGATGTAGCGGACGTCGCCGTCGCCGAAGTTGCGCCCCGGCTTGGGCTCGAGGGTGCCGATCGCGGTGGCCGCGGCGGCGACGTCCTCGACGGTCACCCCGAGCTCCTTGGCGATCTTGTCGAAACGCTTGCCCTCGAGCAGCAGCAGGTGTTCGGAGACGATGCGATCGGCGAGCGAGCCCTCCTCGCCCCGCGCCCGCAGTTGCAGGCGCAGGCATTCGCGCAGATCGCGGGCCCCCACCCCCGGGGGATCGAGCTCCTGGATGCGGCGCAGGGCGGACTCGACGACCTCGAAGTCCTTGCCGCTCTGGAAGGCGATCTCCTCGACCGCCAACTGGATGTACCCGTCGTCATCCATGTTGCCGATCAGCATGGCGGTGACGGCCTGCTCCTCCTCGTCGAGCTCGTTCATCTGCAACTGCCAGAGCAGGTGATCGGTGAGCGACTGCCCGCGAACCAGCGTGTTCTCGACGCTCGGCCGCTTCTCGTCGTCGAAGTCGTTGCGCGGCGCCGCGATGTCGTGGCGGTCGTTCTCGTGGTTGCGGAAGTAGTCCTCCCAGTCGACGCCGTTGAGGCCGTTGTCGGCGACCTCGGTGGTGGTCTCGCGCTGCGGGACCTCCGGCCACTCCTGGTCGGCGTCGCCGCTGGCCTCGAGCCGCTCCTCGGTGCGCGGCGGCTCCTCCTCGGGTGTCGGCTCGCGCTCGTCGGTGACCGCCTCCTCGAGGACTGGGTTCTCCTCCAGCTCCTCCTCGACCAACTGCTCGAGCTCGGCGCGCGAGACCTGCAGGATCTTGATCGCCTGCCGGAGCTGGGGGGTGATCACCAGCGTCTGCGACATGCGTTGTTGCTGTTTGATTTCGAGCGCCATGGCGACGGAGCGTTATAGGCTGAACCCCTCTCCCAGGTACAGTTCGCGGGCCCGACGGCTCGCCGCGATCACTTCCGGTGTGCCTTCTTCCAGAATGACTCCGCCGCTGAGGATATACGCTCGGTCACAAATTCCAAGCGTTTCTCGAACGTTGTGATCCGTGATGAGAATGCCGATGCCGCGCGCGCGCAATTGCGTGATGATCGACTGGATGTCGAGCACGGCGATCGGATCGATGCCGGCGAACGGCTCGTCGAGCAGCATGAAGGTCGGCGACGTCACCAGCGCGCGCGAGATCTCCACCCGGCGGCGCTCGCCGCCGGAGAGCGTGTAGGCCGGGCTCTTGGCGAGGTGGGCGATGCTCAGATCCTCGAGCAACTGCGCCAGGCGTTCGCTGCGCTCCTCGTGCGAGAGCGGCAGGGTCTCGAGGATCGCCAGCAGGTTCTCCTCGACGGTCAGGCGGCGGAACACCGACGGCTCCTGCGCCAGGTAGGCGATGCCGATGCGCGCCCGGCGGTACATGGGCTCGCGGGTGACGTCGACGCCGTTCAGCGACACCGTGCCGCCGTCCGGCCGCAGCAGGCCGACCACGCAGTAGAACGTGGTGGTCTTGCCGGCGCCGTTCGGTCCGAGCAGACCGACCACCTCGCCGCCGCGCACCTCGACGCTGACGCCGCCGAGGATGTCGCGCCCGCCCAGGCGCTTGGTCAACCCTTCGGCGCGCAGCAGCCCGCTGGGGCGATGTCCGTCAGCGGCCATGGCGCGGTTCTGCCCCCTCGTTGGGTCGCTGGGTGGGCGGGTAGAGGACGGCGCGCACCCGCTCGGGGCCGCCCTCGACGACGCTGCGCTGCTCGTCGATGAAGACGACGACGCGGTCGCCGGCGACCTCGTTCGGACCGTCGCTCAGCCGCGCGTCGTCACTGAGGGTGACCGTCCGCTTGGCGTCGTCGAACACGGCCCGGCCGCCGGACGCGTGCCGCTCGCCGGCGTCGATCTGCACATTGCCCTCGGCGACGACCTCCTTGGCGCGCTGCGGCCCGTCCTTCGCCAGCGTCACGGTCAGGGTGTCGGCGCGCAACGTCATGTCGGCCTGGGTGACCAGGACGTTGCCGCGGTAGGTGAGCACCATCGTCTTGTAGTCGAATTCCATCTGGTCCGACGCGACGTTCACCGGGCCGCGGTTGCCGCCGAGGGAGAAGTTGCCGAGCAACCCGTCCATGCGCGGCGGCGCCCCGGGCGCGTCCTGCGCGCGAGCGCTGGCAGTCGCCCCCAGGAAGACGAGGGCCGCAATGAGGAGCCGCATCGGGGCTCGCTTCAGGTCGCCGGCTGCAGGACGACGCGCACCTGTTCGGCGAGGCGCAGACGCTGGGCGCCGACCTCGACCTCCATGTGCTGGCCGACGATGTCGAGGCCGCCGCCGGTGATGTGCACGGAGCCGGGCGCGGTCACCAGATCGGTCGCGACCTCGTAGCTGGCGCGATCGGTGCTCAATGCGTAGTCGCCGAGCCGCACGGCGATCGCGCCCTCGACGTCGACCCGCTTCAGCTCGCGGCCGTCGAGAAACACGGTGCCGGTCGTGCCGCGCAACGACACCTCACGCCCGTCGGCGAGGTAGAGCGCGACCACGGGATCGATGACGCTCACGACGCCCTCCCCCTCCCTGTACTGTGCGTCGCGCGCCTCCACCTCCCAGACCTTGCGGCCGTTCTCGACCTTGACGCGGTGGAAGTTCTGGATGCGCTGGGAGACGTCCGGCAGCACCTCGACCGGCGTCGCCGCGCGCTCGGCGGCACGCCGCGCGGCGGCGTCGCGCCAGAGGAGCCAGACCCCACCGCCGATCGTCGCGACCAGCGCGATGCCGACCAGCAGACGGAGGCGCGATCTCATGACAGTGGGGTCGCTAGCATCGACCCCCTGGGGAGTAAAGGCGGCGCAGCGACGTGGCATGGCGGCGCGACAACCTGCTAGGAGAGCGCCGCCGACACGACGGCCGACGATGGCGGAACCCGCACTCCACGAGCCCGGCGCACGCCTGCGCGCCTGGGGCGTGCACCTGTACACCGGCAGCGGCGCGGTGCTGGCGCTGCTGGCGCTCGACGCGGTGATGCGCGATGCCTTCGGCGCCGCCTTCCTGTGGATGGCCATCGCCATGTTCGTCGACTGCACCGACGGCACGCTGGCGCGGCGGGCGCGCGTCAAGCACGTCCTGCCGCAGTTCGACGGCTCGAAGCTCGACGACATCATCGACTACCTCAACTACGTCTTCGTTCCGATCGTCCTCGTGCTGCGCGCCGGCCTGCTCCCGGATCACGCCTGCGCGCTGATCGCCGCGGCACTGCCGCTGCTCGCCAGCGGCTACGGTTTCTGCCAGGCGGCGGCCAAGACGCCGGACCACTTCTTCACCGGTTTTCCGTCGTACTGGAACGTCGTCGCGCTCTACCTGTTCGTCCTCGGCTGGCCGGCCTGGGTGAATGCCCTGGTGCTGATCGTCTTCGCGGTGCTGGTCTTCGTGCCCATCCGCTACCTCTACCCGAGCCGCATGCGCACGGCGCAGAAGACCACCTACGCGCTCGGGGCCGTCTGGGGCGCTTGCGTCTTCTGGATGCTGGCGCAGTTTCCGGCGCCATCGCGCCTGCTGAGCGTGGGCACCCTGCTCTTCCCCGCCTACTACGTCGGCATCTCGGTGTTCCTGCACCTGCGCACGCCGCCGTCGCCGACCCGTCCGGCCGACTACGAGGACGAGCCGTAGCCGCGACCCGCACGGCTCCTGCCGATCGCGGCCGGCGCGCGGCAAGGCGGGCGGCGGTCAGCGGAACCTGGGCTCGTCCGTCGCGCTGCCGCGCCCACTGCTGCCGCCGCCCGTGCCGGCGATCGCCGGCAGCATGGCGTCGGGGGCCGGCGGCGGCCGATAGTACTGCCGCGCCTCGGCGATCCAGCCGCGGATGTCGTCCTGGCGCGTCCCCTCCGCGGGGTGGGTCGAGAGCCATTCCGGGGGCCCCTTGCCGCCCGAATTCTGCTCCATCCGTTGCCACAGTCCGAGCGCTGCCTCGGGGTCGTAGCCCGCCTTGGCCATCAGGATGAGACCGATGCGATCCGCTTCCGACTCCTGCGAGCGGCTGAATGGCAGCGCGACGCCGACCTGGGCGCCGAGCCCGTAGGCCGTCATGATCGCCTGCTGGGTCGCCGCGCTCTGGCCGCCCGAGGCGATGGCCACCGCGGCTCCGGCGGCCTGCAGCGCCATGCCGGTGCTCATGCGCTCGGCGCCGTGCCGCGCCAGGGCGTGCGCCACCTCGTGCCCGATCACCGTCGCCAGGCCAGCCTCGTCCTTGGCGATCGGAAAGATCCCCGTGTACACCGCGACCTTGCCGCCCGGCAGGCAGAACGCGTTCGCCTGCTTGGGATCGTCGATGACCGTGAACTCCCACTGGTACTCCGGTTTGTCGGCGGCGGCGGCGATGCGGCGCCCGACCTCCTGCACCGGCGCGGTGATCCGCGGATCGCGGACGATCTTCTCCTTCTTCAACACCTGCTGGTACGCGGCGGCGCCGAGCCTCAGATCGTCGGATTCCGCCATCATCATGAATTGGCTGCGATTGGTGTACGGAACCGTCGAGCAGCCCGACAGCGCGAGCAGCGTCAGTCCGAGCGCCGCGCCCGCGCCCCTCCATCCTGCGGCCGACATGGCCGCATTCTAGGCGTCGCGCGGAGGCGGAAAAAGCCCTCCGTCCGATCGCGGTTTGAGCCCATTCCGCCCCTCGACTAGGATGCGGAGCGGCCACCGGGTGCGGCCGCTCACCTCCGATCGATGCCGACCGAGCCATGATCTCCGCCGAGCGACTGACCAAGCGCTTCGGCGCCTTCACCGCCATCGAGGACGTGTCGTTCGAGGTCGCGCGCGGCGAGATCGTGGGGTTCCTCGGACCGAACGGCGCCGGCAAGACCACCACCATGCGGATCCTCGCCGGCGTCTTCCCCCCCACTCACGGACGGGTGCGGATCGACGGGCACGACACGGCGCGCAACGCGCTGCGGGCGCGGACGCTGGTCGGGTACTTCCCGGAACGGGTGTCGGTCTACCTCGACATGACGGTGCAGCACTACCTGCGCTACGTCGGCGAGATGAAGGGCCGGCACCGGCGCGACGCGCGCCGCGACGCCGCGGCGGCGATGGCGAGTTGCAGCCTCGAACCGGTCGCCGACCGCCTGATCGGCACCCTGTCGAAGGGGTTCCGCCAACGCGTCGGCATCGCCCAGGCCCTGGTCGGCGCGCCGCGCGTGCTCATCCTCGACGAGCCGACGGCCGGCCTCGATCCCGAGCAGGTCGCCGACATGCGCGGCCTCATCCGCGACCTGCGCGCCGAGCGCACGGTGATCCTCTCGACCCACATCCTCCCCGAGGTCGAGGCCACCTGCGATCGCGTGATCATCATCCACCGCGGCCGCGTCCTCGCCCTCGACACCCCCGCCAACCTCAACCGCCGCGTCCGCCGCGTCGCCCAGGTCGTCGTCGAGGTGCACGGCCCGCCAGCCGAGGTGCTGCCGGCCCTGCTGGCCGTGCCCGGGGTGCGAGCCGTCGACGCGCTGCCGGGGGAGGGCACGCACGCCCTCGTCAGCGCCGATCCCGACCGCGACCTGCGCGAGGATCTCGCCGCCGCCGTCGTCGGCCGCGGCTGGGGCCTGCGCGAGCTGCGCCCCAAGACGCTGACCCTCGAGGAGATCTTCCTCGCCCTGGTCGCCAGCCCGTCCGACGCGCCGGCGGCAGACACGGCGGCGCGCGGCACGTGACGCGACGATGAAGCTGCTGGTCATCTGCCGGCGCGAGCTGTCCGCCTACTTCGGGTCGGTCGCCGCCTACGTCCTGCTCGCCGTCTTCCTCGTGCTGAGCGGGTACTTCTTCTACAGCGACCTCATCTTCTTCATCCTCTTCGGCGGCTTCACGCTCGCCACCGGCCTGTGGCAGTTCGTCTTCCTCGACATGCGCATGGTGGCGATGCTGATCCTGCCGCTGCTCACCATGCGGCTGCTCGCCGAGGAGAAGAAGCTCGGCACCATGGAGCTGCTGTGGACGTATCCGGTGCGCGACGGCGAGATCGTGCTCGGCAAGTTCCTCGCCGCCCTGCTCTTCTACCTCGCCATGCTGCTGCCGACCGCGGCGGGACCGGTCGTCTTCCACCACTACCACGCGTTCGACGTGCCGCCGGTGCTCGCCGGCTATCTCGGCATGGTGCTGCTCGGCGCCGCTTTCATCGCCTGCGGCCTCTTCGTCTCCTCGCTGACCGAGAACCAGGTGGTCAGCGCCATGGTGACCTACGGCATCATCGTCCTGTTCTGGTTCATCACCTGGAACGAGGAGGCGGCGACGCACGACATCATGCGCTGGCTGCTCGGCGTCTCGCTGTTCGACCGCTTCTTCAACTTCACCCGCGGCGTCATCGACACCCGCGACGTCGTCTTCTTCGTCCTCTTCACCGGTTTCTTCCTCTTCCTCACCTGGCAGTCGCTCGCCACCCGGAGCTGGCGGGGGGTGCGCTGACATGGCGGCGCGTCCGCTGCTGTCGCCGTCGCTGCGCGGCTGGCTGCAGCTCGGCGTCCAGGTCGCGCTCGTCCTCGTCCTGCTGATCGTTCTCGAGCTGCTGGCGACGCGCCACAACCAGCGCTTCGACCTGACGCCGGCCAAGACCTTCGAGCTGTCGGGAAGCGCCCGCCAGGTCGCCGCCGGCCTCGACCGGCCGCTGCGCGTCACCGCCTTCTACAACAGCCAGAGCGCCGACAGCCGGCGCGACATGAACGATCTGCTCGAGCAGTTCGCGGTGGCGGCGCCGGACTTCACCTACCGTCTGGTCGATCTCGACCGCTCGCCGGCGCTGGCCGGCAAGTACAACGTGTCGAGCTACAACAGCGGCGTCCTCGAAGCCGGTGACGACCTCATCCGCCTGCGCTCGATCGACGAAGCCGAGCTCACCGCCGCCCTGCTCAGCCTGAGCCGCGCCCGGCAGCGCACCGTCTGCTTCCTCACCGGGCACGCCGAGCGCAGCCCGGAGGACACCGACGAGCGCGCCGGCTACTCCGAGCTCGGCCGGGCGCTGACGCGCGAGCGCTTCGGCGTCGACGTCCTGCGCACCCTGCCGCGCCAGGGCGTGCCGACGCACTGCACGGTGCTGGTGCTCGCCGGCCCCTCCAAGGACCTGCTCCCGGGCGAAGCGGATGCGCTGCTCGGCTACCTGCGCGGCGGCGGGCGCGTGCTCCTGCTGGTCGATCCCGATGCGCCCCCCTCGGTGATCGACTTCCTGCGCGGCGTCGGCATCGAGGCCAGGCGCGACCTCATCGTCGACGAGCAGAACCGCTTCGTCGGCGCCGACAGCTTCATGCCGCAGGTGCTGCGCTTCCGCGCCGAGACCTTCCACAACGCCCTGACCTCGCCGGCGGTGCTGTCGCTGGCGCGCCCGGTCGGCCCGCTCGGCGACGACCGTCCCCCCGGCATCACCGTGACCTCGATCGCCGCCACCAGCCCCGACAGTTGGGCGATGGCCGACACCGTCACGCCGCCCGAGGGCGAGCCGCGCTTCCGGCGCGAGGTCGATCACCCGGGGCCGCTCTCGGTCGGCGTCCTCGCCACGTTCGCACCCGAGGCCGCGGACGCGCCTCCGGGCCAACTGATGGTGTTCGGCGACTCCGACTTCGCGACCAACTTCTACCTGGATCTGCTCGGCAACCGCGACCTGATCCTCAGCGCCATCGCGGTGCTGGCCGAGGACCCGGCGCTGGTGGCGGTGCGGCGCAAGAGCCAGCCGGGTGGAACGCTGTCGCCGATCTCGCTCACCGCCGCCGAGAGCCGCACCGTGTTCTGGGCCTCGGTGCTGGTGATGCCGCTGGCCGCGCTGCTGATCGGATCGCTGGTCGGCGTCCGCCGCCTGCGCCAGCGCGGAGGACGCTGAGGTGGGCTGGCGCGGCACCGTGGCGCTGCTCGTCGTGGTGGTCGCCGCCGCGGCGTACCTCTACCACGATGTGAATGCCGGCCGGACGGACGGCTCGTGGAGCGCCATCTTCGAAGAGCCGCAGGAGCCGCCGCCGGCCGATCTGGTGAAGCGACTGCTGGCGTTCGATGCCGCCGGCATCACCGCCATCACGGTCCGCCGCGGCACCCAGGAGTGGCGCGCCGAACGCACCGCCGACGGCTGGTCGGGCGCCGGCAGGGCCACCGACATGAACGACTTCCTGCACGACCTCGCGGCGCTCGCCGAGATCATGCCGATCGAGGTCGCGCCCGACACCCTGCGCGATCACGGGCTCGATCCGCCGCAGGCCTCGATCGAGCTGACGCGAAGCGGCGCGCCACCGCTGGTGCTGCTGGTCGGCGCCCGCAACCCGCCGGCCACCGGCGTCTACGTCCGCGTCGGCGCCGACGGTCCGGTGGTGCTCACCGGCGCCCTCCTGCTCTGGGACCTCGAGAAGATCGAGCGCGCTCTCGCCCCGCCGCCGTCGTGACGGCCGTCAGCGCGGCGCATCGGTGAGCTCGATGACGTTGCCGTCGGGGTCCTGGAGCCAGAGCTGATTGCCGCCCGGATCCAGCGTCGCGATGCCGAGGTCGGCCAGCTCGCGGCGCGCCGCAGCGAGATCGTCGACCGCGAGGGCGAAGTGCGGGCCGCTGGGATCGAGCGCCGGCGGCGGCGGCGCGCCCTCGATCAGGTGCAACTGCCCACCGCCGATCCCGTACCAGCGGCCCGGGATCCCGAAGTCCGGACGCGGCAGCGGGCGCAGCCCGAGCACCCCTTCATAGAATGCGATGGCGCGCGCCAGATTCGCCACGCGGATCGAGCAGTGATGCAGCGTCGTCGGCGTCATGCGGCCTCCGTGTGCTGCGGATAGTGACCCGATCCGCGGCGGGCGCGCAATCGCCGCGGAACGACCAGTCCGCTCGCCGCGCGGGTCGCCGCTCGCGCTCCGCCGTCGCGTCTCCCTCCCACCCGCGGACGCCGCACGTTGGCTTGACTCTCGGATGTCGGCGCCTAGGATTAGCAACGTTTATGCATATCGAGACCTTGAAAGTCTTTTGCGACGTGGTCGAGACGGGCAGCTTCTCCCTGGCGGCCTCGCAGAACTTCATCACCCAGTCCGCGGTCAGCCAGCAGTTGCGGGCCCTCGAGGCCAAGTACCGGTGCAAGCTGCTGGAGCGCAGCCGCGGCGGCGCCAAGCCGACGCCGCAGGGCGCCATCCTGTACCGGACGAGCCGCGAGATCATCGACCGCTTCCAGGACGTCGAGGCCGAGCTGCAGCACAGTTGCGCGGTGGTCGGCGGCCACCTGCGGCTGGCCATCGTCTACAGCGTCGGCCTGCACGAGCTGCCGCCGTACCTGAAGGAGTACCTGCGCAACTACCCGGAGGTGAACGTCCACGTCGAGTACTCGCGGCCGAACAAGATCTACGAGAACGTCATCGCGCAGCAGATCGACCTCGGCATCGTCGCCTACCCGCAGAAGCACCCGCAGATCATCATCACGCCGCTGCGCGAGGACCATCTGGTGCTCGCCTGCGCGCCGCAGCACCCGCTCGCCAACGCCAAGAAGATCTCCGTCTCGCGGCTCGACGGCGAGACGATGGTCGGCTACGAGCGCGACATCGCCACCCGCAAGGCGACCGACCAGATGCTGCGCAACCACCACGTGAACGTCCACTACGCGGCCGAGTTCGACAACATCGAGACCATCAAGCGGGCGGTGGAGATCGGCCAGGGCGTCGCCATCGTGCCCCTGCCGGCCATCCGCCTCGAGGTCGAGCACGGGCTGCTGAAGGTCGTGCGGCTCACCGACGAGACGCTCCTGCGGCCGCTGGGCATCATCCACAAGCGCGGCCGCCACCTATCGCCGGCGGCGGAGAAGTTCGTCGACATCCTCCGCCGGGACGACATCGCGTAGAACGGGCAACGCCGTCAGCCACCCGCGGTCGGGCGTCAGCCGAACGCGGCCGACGGCCGGGCGCCGCGGGTCGAGCGTGGTCGTCCCTATCCGCGGTCCGTCTTCCGCGCCGCGCAACCGCGGCGCACCGGGCAGGCGGGACAGTCGGCGCGGCGCGCCTGACAGATGGTGGCGCCGAGGTCCATGATCGCCTGGTTGAAGTCGCCGGCGGCGCCGGCGGGCGTGACCTGGGCCGCGAGATCCCACAGACGGCGGTGCAACACGGCCTTGCCGCCGCGGACGCGGATCCCGAACCAGCGCTGCAGCACCCGCGCCGCGTTGGTGTCGAGGATCGGCTCGTCCCGGCCGAAGGCGATGCTGAGCACCGCCCCGGCGGTGTAGCGGCCGATGCCGGGCAGCGCGCGGATGCGCTGCGCGTCCGCCGGCAGGCGACCCGCATGCTCCGCGACGACGATGCGCGCCGTGCGCTGCAGGTTGCGGGCGCGGGCGTAGTAGCCGAGCCCCTCCCAGGCTTCGCGCACCTGCGGTTCGTCGGCCGCCGCCAGGGCGGCGAACGAGGGGTACTGGCGGACGAAACGCCGGTAGAATCCCTTCACCCGCTCCACCTGGGTCTGCTGCAACATCACCTCCGAGACCAGGATCCGATACGGATCGCGGGTCCGCCGCCACGGCAATCGGCGGCCGTTGGCGCGGTACCAGGCCAGCAGGAGGCGCTGGAAGCGCCGCACGGCGGCGGCGGGCGGGGCGGGGCGCGGGCGGCGCATTTCTCAGGCGACAATCGAATTGCCGGCCGATAGCATGGGGACGCGATGGTCGCCTCGAAGCCCATCCGCAAGCTGCGGCGCTGGTTGATCGCCGAGTGCACTCGGCTCCTCACCCAGCCGCTCGCCACCTACGTCCAGCGCGTCCCGAACAACGTCGACACGCTGCAGCGCACGCTGCGCAAGGGCGACGTGCTGCTGGTCGAGGGCGACCAGCGCATCAGCCAGGTGATCCGCTACCTGACGCAGAGCTCGTGGTCGCACTGCGCGCTGTACGTCGGCGACGAGCTGCTGCAGCGCGACCCGGCGCGCGCCGACGAGCTGCGGGCTCGCTTCGGCGACGCCGCCCAGCACCTGCTCATCGAGGCCGAGGCCGGCGACGGCGTCGTCGTCAGCCCGCTCGCCAAGTACGAGCGCTACAACATCCGCATCTGCCGACCGCAGGGGCTGCATCGCGAGGACGTGGACGCGGTGATGAGCCACGTCATCGACCACCTCGGCGTGCGCTACAACGTCCGCCACCTCTTCGAGCTGGCGCGCTTCTTCTTCCCGGTGAGCCTGGTGCCGCGGCGCTGGCGGCGCGCCGCGCTCGCCTTCGGCGGCTCGCGCTCGGGACGGGCGGCGATCTGCTCGACCATGATCGCCGAGGCCTTCGCGCGCGTCGGCTATCCGATCCTGCCCGAGGTGGTGCTGATCGACGCCGGCGCGCCCGGCCCGTGGTGGCGGCGCTGGATGGGTTACCACAGCGGTTTGCCGGCGGTCCGCTTCCGGCGCGCCAACACGTCGGTGATCACGCCGCGCGACTTCGACCTGTCGCCCTACTTCGAGGTGGTGAAGTTCAACCACCTCGGCGATCCGCGCTTCGATTACCGGCAGATCGTCTGGGAGGATGCGCCGCACGCGCACGATGCCAACGGCAATGGCAATGGCAGCGAGATCGCCGCCGCGACGGCGCCGCCGGCGCCCGCCGCGCCGGCGACGCTGGAGCGACCGGCGGGACCGCGACGCCGGTTGCTGCGTCTGCGGCCCGCCTTTCTCAATCGCTCGAGCGCGAGCTGATCACTTCTTGCCGCCACCGCGCGGCGTCATGTCGAGGTCGGGCGGCGGCGCGTCGGGAAGCTGCCAACGGATGTAGGGCTTCTCCTTCAGCTCGTGGTAGGCGTTCGCCATGTCGATCGCGGAGTGGAACGCGGCTTCGAAGGCGGCGAAGTCCTTCTTTTCGATCGCGGTCTCGAGCGGCTTCCAGTTCTCTTCCAGGAACTGGTTCAGCGCCTCCTCGTGCTTCGGCCGCATGAAGGCGCCGAGCTCCATCAGACCGCGGATCTCCTTGTACTGGAACTTGGCCATCGGCCAGTTCTCCGCCTTGGCGGCGTAATACAGCTTCCAGGTGCGCGCGCCGACCTCGGGCATGAGGCGCGCCAGACCGGGCTGGATGGTCGCCATGTCCTCGAGCGTCATGCTGTTCTTGCCGCTCCAGAACGTGAGCGACTTCACCTTCGCTTCGAATTCCTCGTCCGTCATCGGTTCGATCTCCCGCTGTGGCGTGTCCGTGCCGCCGGTGGTGAAACGGCTGTTTGTCTATCGGAAGGCGCGCGCGGGGGTCAATCCACGCCGCGCGCCGTCGTCCTGTCCGGATCCGCGCCGGACGGCGCGGCCGGCGACGACATTTGCCAAAGCGCAGGGACGCGGATAGCTCTGCGAGCATCATGCCCGGGATCGACGAGCTCTTTCGCATCGCCGTGCGCCGGCGTCGCTTCCTGCAGGGCGTTGCCGTCGCCTCGGGCGCCCTGCTCGCGCCGCGCTGGGCGCGCCGCGCCGGCGCCACGGCGCCGGCGCCGTTGGCCGGCTTCCTCAGCGACGAGCAGTACCGCGCCGTCGAAGCGCTGACGGCGCGCCTGGTGTCGGCGGACGACGGTCAACCCGGCGCGCGCGAATGCGGGGTCGCGGATTACGTCCAGGGGCTGCTCTCCGCCTTCCCAGGCGCCGACGCCAATGCCGACGGCCGGGTGAGCGCCGCCGACCTCACCGCCGTCGGGCTCGCCACCGGCGGGTCCGATCCCAACGCCGACGCGAATGGCGACGGCGTGGTCGACGACGGCGACCGCGCGACGACGGTGGCCTCGCTCTTCGGCGGCCCGGTGCTCGCCGGCCCCCCGGCGTTCGCGGGGCGGCCGATCTTCGCCGGCGGGCCATTCAGCGATCGCAACCCGTACCCCGATGCCCGCACCGGCACGCCGTCGAACGACTTCCCGGCCAACGCCTTCGCCAGCGCGCTGCCGCTGAGCCGACTGCAGCGGCTGGCCTGGACCGTGCGCCTGCTCGGTGCCGACGCCGTCCCCGAGGTGCGCGACAACCCCCTGGCCCGGACGCTCGCCGACGTGGACCTGCGCGCCCGCTACCGCGATGGCCTGGCGCTGGTGGCGTCGATCAGCGCCGCCGACTACGGCGCGCCGTTCGCCCAGCTCGCCCCGGCCCAGCAGGACGCGGTGATCGCGAAGCTCAAGCGTCAACTGCGCCCGTTCTACGACCTGCTCGTCGACCACACGATCGAGGGCATGCTGTGCGCGCCCGAGTACGGCGGCAATCGCGACCTCGCCGGCTGGACGCTGGTCGGCTTCGATGGCGACAGCCAGCCGCTCGGCTACACCATCTTCGACGAGACGATCGGCGACTACCGCGAGCGTCCCGACAAGCCGAATTCGCGCCTCGATCCCGACGATCCGTGCAGCGGCTTCAGCCCCGGCATGACGCAGTTCCTGCGCGTCGTGCTGGTACAGCTCGCTGGCGCGACCGAATTCCCCACACCGTTCTGCTTCGACGAGTGACCGATGGGCCAGTCCTCCGCCGTCCCCAACGTGCTCGGCAACACCAGCCTCGACCGCTTCGACGCCGTGATCGTCGGCAGCGGCGCCGGCGGCTCCGCCGCCGCCTACGTGCTCACCAGCGCCGGCAAGAACGCGCTGATCCTCGAAGCCGGGGACAACAATTTTCCCGGCCTCGACGACCCGGCGCCCGGCATGCCGGTGCCGCGCTACGGCAACGACGAGCTGAAGGCGGCGGTCCGGCTGTTCGACCGCCAGGACCCGATCCTCGAGCCGCGCACCTTCCGCGTCACGGATGCCGTCGCCGCGCAGCCGAACGAGGACGTCAACATCCTCAACCGCACCGTCGGCGGCACCACCGTCCATGCCGACATGAAGTACCCGCGCTTCAACGACGTCGACTTCCGCCTCGCGTCGGCGCTCAGCGAGGCCGGGCGCCTGCCCGCCGACGCCAGCTTCATCGACTGGCCGTTGACCTACGACGAGCTCGAGCCCTGGTACACCGAGGCGGAACGCATCACCGGCGTCGCGGGGATCGCCGGCGACGATCCGTTCGCCTCGTGGCGCTCGGGGCCGTACCCGATGCCGCCGTCGCCGGAGATGTACGTCGGCCGGCTGCTCTCGGCGGCGGCGCGGCAGGCCGGTTACACGCCCTTCCACTATCCGGCGGCGATCAACTCCCGCCCCTATCCGGCGGCGCCGGCGCTGCAGCGGCCGCCCTGCGTCAACTGCGGCTTCTGCTCCGGCTTCGGCTGCCCGAACAACGCCAAGAGCTCGGCCGCGGTGACGACGCTGCGCGCCGCGCTGCTGAGCGGCCGCTGCCAGTTGCGTTTCAACTGCCACGTGCGCCGACTCCTCGCCGCGGGGCGCCGCGTCAGCGCCGTCGAGTACGTCGACCCCAGCGGCGCCGTCCGCACCGCCAGCGGCGACCACGTGATCCTCGCCGCCAGCGCGATGGAGAGCGTGCGCCTGGCGCTGCTCTCCGATCTCGCGCTGGGCGACGGGCCGGCCTACCACCTCGGCCGGCACATGCTCTTCCACTACCAGACCAACGGCGTCGGCATCTTCAAACAGCGCATCCACGGCGAGCGCGGCCAGGCGGTGACCAACGGCATCTCCGACTTCCGCGGCGTCGCCGAGGGCGGCACCGCCCTGCATCCGGACGGCCGGCCGCTGGCCGGCATCGTCGAGTTCGGCACGTCGTCGGAGCCGATCAGCACCGCCAAGTCGTCGAAGCAGGCGCTCGACGTCGCCGCGAACATCCCCAGCATCCGCAACGTGACCCTCAAGCAGCTCCTGGTCGAGAGCCCGTTCCACGCCCACATCGCGGTGATGATCGTCCAGGCCGAGGACGCCCCGCAGGCGACCAACCGGGTCGATCTCGACCCCGACGTGCGCGACGTCTTCGGCCTGCCGGTCGTGCGCCTGACCTACGCCAACCACCGCTTCGAGCTCGACGCGGCCGAGTTCTACAAACCGAAGCTGGTCGAGATCATGCGCCTCGCCGGCGCCCAGTTCGGCTTCATCGACCCGAGCAGCGGACCGCCGCGCAGCCGTCACGTCCTCGGTGGCCTGCGCATGGGCAGCACGCCGGACGAGTCCGTGACCGACGCCTACGGCCGCTTCCACGGCTTCGACAACCTCCACTGCATGGACGGCGGCGTCATGCCGACCGGTTCGGGCTACAACCCGACCCTCACCCTGATCGCCCTCGCCCTGCGCGCCGCCGCCCACATCGCCGATCCCGAGAGCCCCGAACGGCGCATCGGCCAGGGCCCGCTCTGACGCCGAGGGCGGCGCCGCAGCGCCCGGCTCCGATTGACTCGCCAGGCGGTCAGCGGTAGGAACCCGAACATCCGCAACGCACAAAACGCCCGCTTCGGTGGGCGATTTTTTGGACCCGTACCTGACCGGCCGGTCAAGGGGGTGGAGTGGAGATGGAGTCACTGCTGAGTGTCGGGTTGCTGCAGTTTCCGATCGCACTCGGGCTGGTCGCCTCGGCCATCTTCTACGTCATCGAGATCTGGTCGGCGCGCCAGTTCTTCCGCCCCCGCCCCGTCGTCCACCCGCTGTTTCAGCCGCCGGTCACCATTCTCAAGCCGCTCAAGGGCGTCGACGTCGAGCTGTACGAGAACCTCGCCACCTTCTGCCGGCAGATCTACCCCGAGTTCGAGATCATCTGCGGTGTCGCCGCGGCGGACGACCCGGCGATCGAGGTGGTGCGCCGGCTGCAGCGCGACTTCCCCCACGTCGCCCTCAGCCTGGTGATCGATGGCCGCGTCTACGGCACCAATTACAAGGTCTCCAACCTCCACAACATGTATCGCCACGCCAGGCACGACGTCATCGTGCTCGCCGACAGCGACATCCGGGTCGGACCCGAGTACCTGACGCGCGTCGTCGAACCGCTGCGCGACCGCCGGGTCGGCGTCTCCACCTGCCTCTACCGGGCCGTCAACACCGGCGGCCTGCCGACGCTGATCGAGTCGCTGTTCATCAACACCGACTTCGCCAACCTGGTCATGCTGGCGCGCAAGGTGGAAAAGGCGAGCTACGCCTTCGGCGCCACGATCGCGATGCGTCGCGAGGTGCTGGACGAGATCGGCGGCTTCCTGCCGATCGCCAACCTGCTCGCCGACGACTACGAGATCGGCTACCGCGCCTTCCAGCGCGGCTACGTCAACGAGCTCAGCACCGAGGTCGTCGACACGGTGCTCTCGGTCGGGAGCTGGCGGCGGCTCTACGACCACCAGGTGCGCTGGGCGCGCACCTACCGGGTGAACCGCCCCGGCGGCTACTTCGGCAGCATCCTCACCCACGGCACCTTCTGGGCCCTGCTCAACGTCCTGCTCAACGGCTTCAGTCCGCTGAGCTGCCTGGCGAGCGGCGGCCTGCTGGCGTTGCGCTACACCGCCGCGGCGCGCATGGCGTGGACGCATCTCAAGACCGACCACGGCCTGGCGGCGCTGGCGTTGGTCGCACCCAAGGACCTGTTCGTCACGGCGGTCTGGTTCGCCGCCTTCGCCGGCAATACCGTGGTGTGGAGCGGACACCGTTTCGAGGTCGGCTCCGGCGGCGAGATGGAGGACCTGACGTCGAGCCCGGCGATGGCGGCGCCGGACGAGGCCGAGCCGCATCGCCAACGCGCGTAGCGCCGCGCTGCTTCTCAGCCGAACTCTCTGCGCAACCGCTCGCGGTATTCGCGGCTGAGCGGCAGCACGTTCACCGCCCCGGTGACGTCGTTCATCGCCACGTAGACCTCGGTGCCGTAGACGGCGGTCAGCGTCGCGTAGGTGATCACCTGCGCCGGCGTGCCGTCGCCGGCCACCGCGCCGCCGGCGAGCAGGATCAACCGATCGCAGTACAGCGCGGCGATGTTGAGGTCGTGCAGCACGCTCACCACGGTCATGCCGGCGCGCTGCAGGTCGCGCAGCAGGTCGTACATCTCGACCTCGTGGCGGATGTCGAGGAAGGCGGCGGGCTCGTCGAGCAGCAGGATGCGCGGCTCCTGCGCCAGGGCGCGGGCGAGGATCACCCGCTGGCGCTCGCCGCCACTCAGCTCGGTGACGCGACGTCCCGCCAGCGCCAGGGTCTCGGTTCGCTCCATCGCCCGCCGCGCCGCCGCCAGATCGCGCTCGCCCTCGAAGGCGAAGCCGGAGCCGTGCGGCGTGCGGCCCAGCAGCACCATCTCCATGACGGTGAACGGCAGCGTCACCGCAGTGTCCTGCGGCACGACGGCGACGACGCGCCCGAGGGCGGCGCGCGACAGGCGCGCCGCCTCCCGTCCCTCGATCGCCACGCTGCCGCGCCACGGCCGCAGGTAGCCGCTCATCAGCTTGAGCAGCGTCGACTTGCCCGAACCGTTCGGCCCGATCACGCCGACGAATTCGCCCCGCGCCACGGCGCAGGAGACGTCCCGCACCACCGCCTCGGCGCCGTAGCCGAAGGTCACGCCCGCGAGGGCGAGCGCCGCGTCACTCGACACCGCGCCCCCCCTCGCGCCGCAGCAGGTAGACGAAGAAGGGCCCGCCGCACAGGGCGGTGACGACGCCGACCGGGATCTCCATGCCGCCGCCGACGCTGCGCGCGACGGTGTCGGCGAGCAGCAGGAAGATGGCGCCGGTGAGCGCCGAGGCGGGCAGCAGCAGCCGATGATCGGCGCCGATCAACAGGCGCGTGATGTGCGGCACGATGAGACCGACGAAGCCGATCATGCCGCTCACCGACACCGCCGCGCCGACCAGCAGCGACGAGACGACGAAGGCGGTGCGGCGCACGCGGCCGACATCGACGCCGAGCTGCGCCGCGCTCTCCTCGCCCAGGCTCATGGCGTTGAACCGCCGCGCGTGCAGGGTCAACCAGGCGAGGCCGACCAGCACGTAGGCGGCGCTGGCGGCGACCAGCGCATAGCTCTGCGTCTGCAGGCTGCCGAGCAGCCAGAAGAGGATGCCGTGCGCCTGAAAGAAGTCGGCGAGCGCGTTCAGCGCCATGATCAGCGCGCCGCAGAAGGCGTTGGTGACCACGCCGGCGAGCAGGAACATGTACGGCTGCAAGCGGCCGTTGACGCTGCCCACCCGATACACGATCACCATCGCCAGCAGGCCGCCGGCGAAGGCGCCGATCGGCACCAGCACCGCCGGCAGCGCGCCGCTGCCGCCGAGCATCAGCATCGCCGCCGCGCCGACCGCGGCGCCGCCGGAGACGCCGAGCATGTGCGGGTCGGCGAGCGGGTTGCGCAACAGCGCCTGCAGCACCGTCCCCGCGGTCGCCAGCGCCGCGCCGACCACCGTCGCCAGCAGCGCCCGCGGCAGGCGGATGCGGAAGAGGATGGTGCGGTCGACCCCGGCGTCGGCGACCGCCCGCGCCAACCCGATCGACTCGCTGCCGATGAGCGCGCTGAGCAGAATGGCGGCGACGAGGATGGCCAGCAGCGCCGCGAGCACGCGCCGGAAGCGCGCCGGAGTGAGATGGGTGTCGGGCACGCGCATCCCCGTTCGCCGATTCGCGTCCGTCCGTGGACGAGCCCCCGATCCGACGCGCGCGCGCGACCCGCGATCGGGGGAACCGCTCGTCACGAGCAGTGCAGCACCGTGCGCACGCCTCGCGCGGCCCGCAGATCGTCCATCGCCGCATTGATCTCGGCCAGCGGGCGGCGAGCGGTGATCAGGGCGTCGAGGTCGAGGCGGCCGGCGCGATACAGGTTGAGCAGGCGCGGGATGTCGCGCAGCGCGTTGCAGCTCCCGAGCGCGCAACCGACCACCTTCTTCTCGGTGAGCGTGAAGAGCGCCGCCGGCGACAGGGTCACCGCATCCTCGATCGGCGCCGCGCCGACGCACACCGTCGTGCCACCGGCGCGCGTCGCCGCCACCCCGGCCTGGATGAGGCTCGCGCGGCCCACGGCGTCGAAGGCGTAGTCGACCCCGATGCCGGTGAGCGTGAAGGCCGCCGAGGCGACGTCGACTCCGGCCGGATCGAGCAGATCGGTGGCACCGAGCGCCTCGGCCTTTTCCCGCCGCGCCGCGACCGGATCGGCGGCGATGATGCGCGACGCGCCGGCCAGGCGCGCGCCCTGGACGATGCTGAGCCCGATGCCGCCCAGGCCCATCACCAGCACCGTCGCCCCTTCCTCGACGCGCGCGGTGTTGAGCACCGCGCCGACTCCCGTCTGCACCGCGCAGCCGACGACGCAGGCCACCTCCGGCGGCACGCCGCCGGGAATTTTCACCGCCCCGGATACCGGCACGTTGACGTACTCGGCGAAGGCGGCGAGGCCGACGCCGCGGAAGATCGTCTCGCCGCGGCGGCTCAGCCCCGTGCTGCCATCGGCGAACGTGTTGGTCTGGATGGCGGTCGCGTTCACGCACACGCCGGGCTCGCCGCGGACGCACCAGTAGCAGGCGCCGCAGGGCGGGATGGGACTGAGCACCACCGCGTCGCCGACCGCGATGCCGGTGGTGTCGGGGCCGAGCGCGGAGACGATGCCGGCCGCTTCGTGGCCGAGAATGATCGGCGTCGGCGACGGGAACACGCCGTCGACGATGCTGAGGTCGGAGTGGCAGACGCCGCAGTGCGTGACCCGCACCTGCACCTGCCCGGCGCGCGGCGGCGCGATCTCGACATCGTCGCAGTAGCGCACCGGGGCTTCGGCCTGCTCGAGAACGGCGGCTCGCATGGTGGCGCCTCGTAGCACCGTCGGATGGCGATTTGTAGAGGCTCGCTCAGGGATCGGCGGACGCGAAGCGCTCGGGATGGAGGAAGCGCGCGACCGTCGCCAGCGTCTGCGCGACGCGCGGCCCCGGGCGCAGCAGCTCGTAGGCGCGATAGCCGTGGATGCGCCGGTCGCGCACCGCGGGGATGGTCGGGAAGTCGCTCCAGAAGGCGACCGACGCGGCGCCGTCGGCGGCCTCCTCGCTGCCCATGCTGGCATCGATGATCACCTGCGGCGCCTGCGCGACGATGAGCTCGAGGCTCAGGTTCGGCCAGCGCTGACCGCTGCCGGCGGCGATGTTGGTGCCGCCGGCGCGGGTGACGAGCTCGTCCTGGTACGTGCCGGCACCGGCGGCGATGAACGGGGCGCGACCGACGAGCAGCAACGCGCGCACGGGCTCCACGCCGGCCACCCGCGCCTCGACCGCCCGCACGTCGCGCTCGATGTCGGCGACCAGGCGCGCCCCCGCTTCCGGCTCGCCGACCGCGTCGGCGATGCGGCGCACGGCCTCGAGGATTTCGGCGATCCGCTCCGGGTCGACGATCAGCACCGGCAGGCCGAGGTCGCGCAGCCGCTCCACCGGCGCGCGATTGCCGGGGCTCGGCACCGCGATCACCAGGTCCGGCTGCTTGGCGAGGATGCGCTCGACATTCGGCTGCAGGAAGGTGCCGACCTTGTCGACGTGGGTCGCCGCCTCGGGATAGTCGCAGTAGGTGGAAACCCCGACGACGCGCTCGCCGACGCCGAGCGCGAACAGCGTCTCGGTCACCGACGGCGCCAGCGAGATGATCCGCTGCGGGGCCGCCGCGGCAACGGGCGCGGCGAGCGCCAGCACCAGCGCGATGAGCCAGGCGCGTCGCATCCCCGTCACCTTCCCGGTGCCGAGCCGCGAGCGCAACAGATGGGGCCAAATGTATTGACCGGCGCGAAAGGCTCGTGCTAGCCAGCACGCAACGTTGATGAGTTGAGGGAAGCCGGTGCGACACCGGCGCGGCCCCCGCCACTGTAACCGGTAACGAACGCGGCACGTTCGCCACTGTCCCGAAAGGGGATGGGAAGGCGCCGTCAGTAGAAAGCCGGAAGCCAGGAGACCTGGCTCAGCAGCGTAGTTCGATGTCCTCCGGGGTGTGGGGACGAGAATCATGCTGACAGGTTCTCCCAACCATACCCGGGACGCGCATGCGTCGCCGGGTTTTTTGTTGGCCCGACGGGCCACGCGGCACTCCTCCGGCCGCACCGGCGATCGCTCTCGAGGCGGTCGCGATCCGCCGCGCATCCCACCCATGCTCCGCCCGCGGGCCGCGCAGGCCCGCGTTCCGACATCGCGATCGCCAATCACTTCTCTGGAGGGGGAACCATGCAGCAGCTCCGCACCGTCACCGCCGCGCTCGTCGCCGGCGCCGTGCTCGCCGGTCCGGCGGTGGGCGGCGTCACCGCGCCGGCCGGCTACATCTATTCGACACAGCTCCTCGCCAACCTGACCCAGGGCTGCATCGCCGCCGGGCCGGGCGGCACCTTCGTCGGCATCGGCGCGACCTTCACCGCCAATGCCCAGGCCATCGTTCTCGCCCGCGAGTCCGGCGACCTGCGCCTGGTGGCGATGGGCTTCAGCTCGATCACCGACTGCGCCTACGATGCGGCCACCGACGCGCTGTACGTCACCGACAACGCCGACAACGCCGACCTCGGCATCACCACCTCGTTCGCCGGCAACACCGGCGCGCAGACCGGCGACACGGTGTTCCGCATCCCCAACGCCTCGACGGCGAGCGGCCTCGGCGCCGCCGGGCTCGAGTTGCTGCCCGCCAACAGCATCGAGTTCGCCGCCAACGTCGCCATCGACGCCGGCGGCGCCGTGCTGGTGAGCGATGCGGCCGGCGGCACCAGCGGCAGGGTCCTGAGGATCACCGCCGGCCCGAGCGTGAGCCCCCTGGTATCGGGCCTCGCCTACGCCGGCGGCATCGCCCTGGCGCCGGGCAGCGGCGATCTGTTCGTCGCCGAGAACCTCGGCCTGCCGTTCTTCGACAACCAGGTCCGCCGCTACACCGCCGCCGGAACGCCGCTGCCGCCGGTGCCCTTCGCCGGCCCGAGCTACGGCTTCGGGTCGCTCGACCTGGCGTTCAACAGCGACGGCCGCCTCCTCGCTTCCGGGAACTTCGGCGCCGACGTCGTGTCGTTCGACATCGCCACCGGCAGCTCGGTCCCCTTTGCCGGCGGCCTGACGTTCGCATCCGGCATGACCGTCGATCCGTTCACCCATCGGGTGCAGATTCTCTCGTCCACCTTCACCGGCGCCGCCGAGGACAGGTCCCTGCACCGCTTCACGCCGATCGACCGCCTGCTCGCCGGCGGCGGCGCTTCGAAGAGCGACTGCGCCGTCGAGCTCTACGGCCTCGCGGCGACCGGCAAGACCGCCACCTGCGTCGACGGCGCCGCCTGCGACGCCGACGGCACGGTGAACGACAGTTGCCTCTTCCCGATCGGGCTGTGCTTCAACGTCGCCGACCCCAACCTCAGCGACTGCAGCGACGGCGACACCATCGCCGAGCTGCGCCTCGACGCCAAGCCCGCCAGCGCCGCCATCGCGACGCTGGCGCGCTCGATCGACGCGGCGCTGCCGATCGGCGGCACCACCTGCCAGTTCAGCGACGGCTATGCCCTGCCGGTCGGGCAGAGCGGCGGCGGCAAGAAGGACGGCAAGGCGACCCTCAAGGTGAAGGCCAGGACCGGCGACGGCCGGGTCGACACGGACGTCGTCAAGCTGGTCTGCTCGCCGGCTCCGTGAGCGCGTGCCGACCCATCGCCACCTGATCGCGGCGCTCGCGGCGGCGTTGCTCGCCGCGAGCGCCGTCAGCGCCGCCGGCGATCCGTTCGCCGACGCCGTCGTCGACTTCACGGTCGGCGACGGCGGCGGCTTCGGCAGCGACCTGCTGCCCGACATCGTCCTCGGCCCGCCGCGCGGCGGCGGCCCGCTGCAGCAGTCGCTCGACGTCGTCTCGCTCGGCAACCGCGGCGTCATCACCCTGCGCTTCGATCTGCCCGTGATCTGCGACGGACCGGGCCCGGACTTCACCGTCTTCGAGAACGCCTTCCACGTCGGCACGCCCGACGGTCCGGTGTTCGAGGAATACGGCATCGTCTCGGTCAGCCAGGACGGCACCACCTTCATCGACCTGCCCTACGACCCGATCACCCACTCCGGCCTCGCCGGCCGCACCCCCGTGCTCAGCCACCCCGACAACGGCATCGACCCGCTCGATCCCACGGTGTCCGGCGGCGATGCCTTCGACCTCGCCGCCGTCGGCCTGCCGTGGGTCGCCTTCGTGCGCATCACCGACCCCGGTCCCGACATCCCCGACCCCGGCGACCGCATCCCGCCGGGCGACAAGGGCGGCTTCGATCTCGACGCCATCGCGGCGCTGCACGCCTGCGATCCCGGCAGCCAGGCCAGTGTCACCCCGACGTTCACGCCCACCGCGACGCCGCTCGCCGGCGCCACGGCGACGCCGACCACCGCCGCCGTGCTGCCCGGCGACCTCGACGGCGACGGCCGCGTCGACGACGCCGACCGCGCCTGGCTGGTGCGCGAGATCTTCGATGGCGACGGCGACCGGCGCGACGACGCCGGTGGCGGTGACGTGGCCTCCGGCGCGCAGGTGGACGTCAACGGCGACGGTCTGATCACCGCGGCCGATCTCGCCGCCATCGCGCGAGCCCGCTGATGCGCGCGGCGAGCCGGTACATGCGCGCCGCGATCGGGTCCGGACTCCTCCTCGTCGCCGTCGCGGCGCGCGCCGACGACGAACCGCCCGCCGGCGCGGTGCTGCTGCCCGAGGTCGAGGTCACGGCCGAGCCGCCGAGCGAGGCCGAGCGGAAGGCGCCCACCGCTTTCGTCTCGGAGGTCGACGTCGGCAGTCGCAACCGCGCCCTCGACACCGCCGTCGACGCGCTGGAGGAGGCGGCCGGCGTCCAGGTGCAGCGCTACGGCGGCCTCGGCGCCTTCTCCACCATCTCGATCCGCGGCTCGTCCGCCAACCAGGTGCCGGTGTACCTCGACGGCGTGCCGCTCTCGCAGGCGCAGAATCAGACCGTCGATCTCTCGACCCTGCCCCTCGACAGCCTGCAGCGCATCGACGTCTACCGCGGCACCATCCCGGTCGGCTTCGGCGGCGGCGGCATCGGCGGCGTCGTCAACCTGATCACCAAACCGCCGTCGGCCACCCCGTCGACCGAGCTGCAGGCCGGCTACGGCTCGTTCGAGACCCGCAAGGTCGTCGCCTCGCACACCCAGCAGGTCGACGGCGTCGACCTGCTGGGCCACGTCACCTACCTCGGCAGCAAGGGCAACTTCACCTCTTTCAACGACAACGGAACCCCCGACAATCCGACCGACGACGGCGAGACGACGCGCGTCAACAACCAGTTCGACGCGGTCGGCGGCCTGGCGCGCGCCGGGCGCGACCTCGGCGACGGGCTCCGCCTCGATGGCACGCAGGAGCTCTTCTATCGCAGCCAGGGCGTACCCGGGCCAGCGACGGTCCAGTTCACGCAGCCGTCGCTGGAGGAGCTGCGCTCGCTCACCTACCTGCGCCTGTCCGCGGCGGGGCTGGCGGGGAATGCCGTCGACACCTCCGGCACGCTGTACGGCGTCTACAGCTTCCAGAATTTCTTCAGCCCGCCGCAGGACTTCGGCCCCTACGACACCCACAACCAGACCGCCGTGGCGGGCGGCAGCAACACCGGCACCTGGTACACGCCGTGGCAGCAGTCGCTGTCCTGGTTCGACGAGGTGGCCTACGAGCAGTTCTTCCCGTACAACGGCGCCGCCGTCGACGTGCCGGCCGACGGACCCGACCAGACCCGCCTGCGCGTCACCCTGGCGGCGCAGGACGAGGCGCGTCTGTTCGACGACCGCCTGCTGCTGGTGCCGAGCCTGCGCTACGAGCACCTGTTGGACGATTTCAGCGGCGTCAACCTCGCCAACCAACCCGACACGCCGCCGATGACCAACAACCTCGATCTGGTCTCGCCCAGTTTCGGCGCCATGCTGCGGCTGACCCCCTGGGCAGCGCTGCGCGGCAACGTCGGCTACTTCCAACGGGCGCCGAACTTCGCCGAGCTGTTCGGCAACACCGGCAGCGTGCTCGGCAACGCCGACCTCAAACCGGAGAAGGGACTCAACGCCGACGTCGGCGCCACCGCCACGTCCGGAGCCTGGCGCTGGATCGACCGCGCCCTGCTCGAGCTGGCGCTGTTCAACACCGACTACGACGACCTGATCACCTTCGAGGCGACGAGCCCGGACCAGTTCCGCGCCATGAACATCGGCAAGGCGCGGGTGCGCGGCCTCGAGCTCAGCGCCGCCGGCGCCGCGCTGCGGCACCTCGGCCTGCAGCTCAACTACACGCACCAGCAGTCGGAGGACCGGAGCGGCGACTACACCGATGGCAACCAGCTTCCGCTGCGCCCCGACGACGAGCTGTTCCTGCGCCTCGAGGCCTTCGTCCCCTGGGCCAGCACCTACTACGAGTACACGTTCATCAGCTCCAACCCGACGACGGTGGGCAATTTCATCACCGTGCCGAGCCGCTCGATCCACACCGTCGGCGCCTCGCTGCAGCCGTATCCGTGGATGACCGTCCAGTTCCAGGCCGCGAACATCACCAATGCCGACATCCGCGACCTCGGCGACTTCCCGCTGCCGGGCCTGACCCTGTTCGGCAGCATCACGGTGACGCTGTGACGGGCGCGGCGACGACGCGGACCGCGGCGGACCGCCTCCGCGCCATCTGCGGCCTGCTGCTGCTCCTCGTCGCCCTCCCGGCGGGGGCGGCCTGCACCGGCGACTGCGATCGCGATCGCACCGTCTCGATCGCGGAGCTGCTGATCGGCGTCAACGCGGTGCTCGACGGCCGCGCGCCGCTCGCCTGCGCCGCGTTCGACAGCGACGGCGACGGCGCGGTGGGCATCGACGAGTTGGTGGCCGCCGTCGGTCATGCGCTCGGGCGCTGCCCGGCGGACACCCAGGCCTTCGTCGTCACCAGCACCTTCGAGGAAGGATCGTTCGCCACCGTGGCCCTCGCAGCGCCGCGCGCGGTGACGCCCTCGACGCCGCAGCGGCGCATCTTCCGCGACGCGGTGGCGCGCGGGTTCGGGGACCTGATCTACGTCCTCAACCGCCTGTATGCCGACAACCTCCAGGTCCTCGACCCCGCCAACGGCCTGCGGACGCGGCTGCAGTGCTCGACCGGCAACGGCACCAACCCACACGACATCGCGGTGGTCTCCGCCCACAAGGCGTACGTCACGCTGTTCGAGAGACGCGAGCTGCTGATCGTCGATCCCGCGGCGCCGCGCGACTGCAGCGGCTTCCTCCGCGGCCGCATCGATCTCTCCTCGCTCGCCGACGCCGACGGCATTCCGGACATGGATCAGATGGCGATCGTCGGCGACCGGCTCTACGTGTCGCTGCAGCGGCTCGACATCAAGTCGGTGTTGCGCCTGCCGGCGACCAACGGCGCCCTCGCGGTCGTGGACCTCGCCACCGATCGCGTGCTCGGCGGCATCGAGCTCACCGGCGCCAACCCGTTCGCCGCCACCAAGGGCCTGACGGTGCGCGACGGCGCGCTGTGGATCGCCGAGGCGGGCGAGTTCAACGTCCTCGACGGCGGCCTCGAGCGCGTCGACCTGCGCACCGGCACCGCCAGCGGCTTCGTCGTCACCGAGGCCGCGCTCGGCGGCGACATCACCGACTTCGCCATCGTCTCCGACCACCTCGCCTATGCGATCATCAGCCGTCCCGGCTTCACCAACGCGCTCGTCTCCTTCGACCCCGCCACCGGGCGTCTGCTCGCCACCCACCACACGAGCAGCGGCTACACGCTCTTCGACATCGAGCTGAACGACCGCGGCGAGCTCTACCTGGCCGATCGCACGCGACGCGCACCGGGCATTCGCGTCTTTCGCGCCAGCGACGGCACCCCGCTGACCGACGGGGTCCTCGATCTCGTCCTCCCCCCCTTCGAAATCGTCTTCCGGTGACAGGGCGCGGTCCGGGGTCGCCTTGCGATCCCGGACGGGGTAACTGGCGTAGCGATGGCGATCCGGCCCACGGCTCCCGTGCCCGCGCCGGCTGGCGATGCGCCGGCGAGCGAGACATCGCTCTTCTCCGCCCTGCTCGGGCAGCTCCCGGGCGTCGTCTGGGCCGCCGACCGGACATTGCGCTGCCGGTACGCCTCGCCGGCGGCGCGGCGCGCCCTCGGGTTGACGGTTGGCGCCGATCTCGCCGCCACCCTGGCGCCCCTCGGCGAGACCGGCGGCGCGCTCGTCGAGGGGCACCGGGCGGCGCTGGAGGACGCCGCCGCGGAGGTCATGGCCGTCGTCGAAGGCCATCGCGTGCGCTGCCGGTTGGAACCGCTGCGCGACGGCGGCGGCGCGATCGTCGGGGTGCTCGGCAGCGCCGAGTCGACGCCCGACATCAGCGTCGAGACCCAACGCGCCGTCTTCGCCTCCGCGCTCGAGGACGCGCCGGGGGCGATCGCCATCTGCGACACCGCCGGCCGCTTCATCTACCTGAACGCCGCGGCCAAGCGCTTCGCCGACCGCGACGCGACCGGCAGCCGGATCGCCGACGACGCGGCCTTCTGGGGGCAGTGGCACCACGAGCGAGGCCCCCTGCAGGTCGAACAGTGGCCGCTGCGGCGGGCGCTGCGCGGCGAGGTGGTGGCGCCGATCGAGCTCCGCAAGGACCTCGCCGACGGCACCCAGCAGCACATGTACCTGGGCGCCGCGCCGCTGCGCGACCCGGGCGGCACGATCATCGGCGCCGTCGCGACGGCGGTCGACATCACGCCGCGCAAGCGCGCCGAGGAGCAGGTGCGGCGACTGAACGCGGAGCTCGAACGGCGCGTCCAGGAGCGGACGACCGAGCTCGAGCAGGCGATCCACGGCCGCGAGCGCGAGGCGCTGGAGCGGCTGCGCGCGCTCGAGGAGGTGGGCCGCGGCGAGCGCCTGCTCAGCGCCGTCATCAACCATTCCACCGCGGTCATCTACCTGAAGGACCTCGAGGGCCGGTACCTCCTGGTGAACCAGCACTTCGAGCGCCTGTTCGGCGTGCGCGGCGCCGAGTTCGTCGGGCGGGGAACCGATTACGACGTATTCCCCCACGCCGCCGCCGAGGCGGTGCGCGCCAATGACCGCCTGGTGCTCGAATCCGGCGGCCCGTTGCACATCGAGGAGCTGGTGCCGATCCGCGGCCGCGAGCGCGCCTACATCTCGGTCAAGTTCCCGCTCCGCGATGCCGAAGGCAATGTCTACGGCATCTGCGGCATGTCCACCGACATCACCGAACGGCAGCAGATGGAGGCCGCGCTGCGTCGCTCGGAGGCGACCCTGGCGTCGATCATCGAGAGCAGCATCGACCCCATCTGCGCCCTCAGCCGCGACTGGCAGTTGGTGGCCCTGAACACCGCCGCCTCGCGCCTCATTCCGGAGCTGATCGGCAGCCTGCCCCCCGTGCACGCATCGCTCGGCCAGATTCCAGAGGACTTCGCCGCGCAGTGGCGCGGCCTGCTGGAACGCGGCATGGCCGGCGAACGCTTCACCGTCGAGCGCACCCTGCCGATCGGCGGCGGCCGACAGTTCCTGGTGGCGTTCAACCCCACCGTGCAGGACGGCGCCGTCACCGGCGTCGCCGTCTTCGGCCGCGAGATCACCGAGCTGCGGCGGGCCGAGGAGGACGCGCGCCAGCACCAGGCCGAGCTGGCGCACGTGCTGCGCCTGCACACCATGGGCGAGATGGCGGCGAGCCTGGCGCACGAGGTCAACCAGCCGCTCGGCGCCATCGCCAACTACGCCCAGGGCTGCCGCAACCATCTCGTCGCCGGCCGGGTCGACCAGGCCGAGCTGCTGCACACCGTCGAAGCGATCGCGCGCGAAGCGCTGCGCGCCGGCGAGATCACCCGGCGGGTGCGCGAGCTGCTGCGCAAGGAGGAGGCGCCGCGCGCCTGGGCGGACGCCGCCGAGATCATTCGCGCCGCGCTCGAGATCGTCGCCGCGACGGCGCGCCGCCACGACGTCGCCCTCACCGTGGGCAGCGACATGCCGGCGCTGCCGGTGTTCGTCGATCGCATCCAGATCGAGCAGGTGGTGGTCAACCTGATGCTGAATGCCGTCGACGCGACGCGCAGCGCGCCCGAGCCCCGCCTGGTCGAGGTGCGCGCGACGATCGCCGACGACGTGGTCGAGGTCGCCGTCGGCGACAACGGCAGCGGCATCGATCCGGCCGTCGCCGACCGGATCTTCGACCCGTTCCTCACCACCAAGCCGGGCGGGCTCGGCATGGGGCTGGCGATCAGCCGCTCGATCGTCATCGCTCACGGCGGCACGCTCTGGCACACGCCCAATCCCGGTGGCGGCACCACCTTCCACTTCACCCTGCCCCCGGACGACCGCGCATGAGCCCCCGCCGGCGGCGCGGACGGCGCCGCCACCAGCCCCGAGGAGAACGATGCCCTCTGTCCACGACCTGGTGACGCCGGCCCTGCTCATCGACGCGCCGGCCCTCGAGCACAACCTCCGGACCATGGCCGCCGCGCTGCCCGGCGAGCGTCTGCGTCCGCACGTCAAGGCGCACAAGTGCACGTCGCTGGCGCGCCGCCAGGCCGCCGCCGGCCACCAGACGTTCTGCTGCGCGACGGTGCGGGAGATGATCGGCATGGCGACCGCCGGCCTCGGCGGCGACCTCATGCTGGCCAACGAGACGCTGCAGCCGGAGCGGCTGGCCGGACTGGCGGCGCGGATCACCGTCGCCGTCGACTCCGAGGCGACGATCGACGCGGCGGCGCGCGCCGGCGGCGCGGTGCGCGAGGTGATCATCGACGTCAACGTCGGCCTGCCGCGTTGTGGCTGCGATCCGGGCGATGCCGGCCGGCTCGCCGACCTGGCGCGCGCCAAGGGGCTGACGGTGCGCGGCGTCATGGGCTACGAGGGCCACGCCGTCGGCATGAACGACCGGGCGGTGCGCAGCCAACTGTGCGCGCAGGCGATGGAGTTGCTGCTCGCCGCCCATCGCGCGGTCGGCGGCGAGGTGATCTCGGCCGGCGGCACCGGCACGTACGACATCAACGTCTGGGCGAACGAGATCCAGGCCGGGTCGTACGCGCTGATGGACACCGCCTACGGCAAGCTCGGACTGCCCTTCGCGCAGGCGCTGTGGCTGTGGTCGACGGTGATCTCCGTCTCCCCGGCCTATGCGGTCGCCGACTGCGGCCTGAAGTCCCTCGGCATGGATCACGGCAATCCGACGGTGCGCGGCGGCTCGGTGTGGTTCTGCTCCGACGAGCACACCACGTTCAGCCCCGAGCAGCCGCTGCGCGTCGGCGACCGGGTGCGCGTCGCGCCGGCGCACGTCGATCCGACCATCGCCTACCACGAGCGTCTGCACCTGGTGGACGGAGAGGACGTGATCGACACCTGGCCGGTGGACCTGCGGGGCTGGTAGAAGCGTTTCCGGGCGGGCCGGCGAGGGCGGACGCCCAGGGACCATCGAGCCCGCGGCGCGCGCGGAGTGGGGAGGGAGGGGCGGAGCAATGAAAATCCTGGCAGCGCTGGCATGGATCGCCGTCGCGCTGATCGGCGCCGTCGCCGTCGGCATGCTGGCGCTCTGGCGCGGCGAGACGATCAACGCGGTGTGGTTCGTGATCGCCGCGGTCGCCGTCTACTCGATCGCCTACCGCTTCTACGGCGCCTTCCTGGCCGCCAAGCTGTTCGCGCTCGACCCGGCGCGGCAGACGCCGGCGGAGCGCATCAACGACGGGCGCGATTTCGTCCCCACCAACCGTTGGGTGGTGTTCGGCCATCACTTCGCCGCCATCGCCGGACCGGGGCCGCTCATCGGGCCGACCCTGGCGGCGCAGTTCGGCTACCTGCCGGGAACGCTGTGGATCCTCGTCGGCGTCGTGCTCGGCGGCGCGGTGCAGGACTTCTGCATCCTCTGCGGCAGCCTGCGCCGCGACGCGCGCTCGCTCGGCCAGATGGCGAAGGACGAGATCGGCCCGATCGGCGGCTTCGCGGCGCTGGTCGGCGTCTTCTCGATCATGGTGATCCTCATCGCCGTCCTGGCGCTGGTGGTGGTCAACGCGCTGCGCCACAGCCCGTGGGGCACGTTCACCGTCGGCGCCACGATCCCCATCGCCATGCTGATGGGCGCCTACATGAAATGGCTGCGGCCGCACGACGTGCTCGGCGCCACCATCCTCGGCCTGCTGTTGCTGGCGCTGGCGCTGGTCGGCGGGCGCTGGGTGGGCGAGCACCCGACGCTGGCGGCGATGTTCACGCTCAACGCCACGCAGCTCGCGTGGTCGATCATCCTCTACGGCTTCGCCGCCTCGGTGGTCCCGGTGTGGCTGCTGCTGGCACCGCGCGACTACCTCTCCACCTTCGTCAAGCTCGGCACCATCTTCGCGCTCGCCATCGGCATCATCGCCATGCGGCCGGAGATCGAGCTGCCGGCGCTCACCCGCTTCGTCGACGGCACCGGGCCCATCTTCGCCGGCAAGGTGTTCCCCTTCGCCTTCATCACCATCGCCTGCGGCGCCATCTCCGGCTTCCACTCGCTGATCTCGTCGGGCACGACGCCGAAGCTGCTGAGCGAGGAGACGGACGCGCCGATGATCGGGTACGGCTGCATGCTGCTCGAATCCTTCGTCGCCATCATGGCGATGATCGCGGCGGCCGCCCTGCAGCCGGGCGTCTACTTCGCCATCAACAGCCCGGCCGGCGTCGTCGGCGCCGATCCGGCGACGGCAACGGCGACGATCAGCGGCTGGGGCTTCCCGGTGACGCCGGAGCAGATGGCGGCGCTCGCCGCCGAGATCCAGGAGCAGAGCCTGTTCGCCCGCACCGGCGGCGCGCCGAGCCTGGCGGTCGGCATGGCGCACATCTTCGCCAAGGCGCTGAACGGCAGCGCCCTCGCCTTCTGGTACCACTTCGCGATCATGTTCGAGGCGCTGTTCATCCTCACCACCCTCGACGCGGGAACCCGGGTCGGGCGCTTCATGCTGCAGGATCTGCTCGGCAACATCTGGGAGCCGCTCGGGCGCACGAGCTGGTATCCGAGCGTGCTGCTGTCGAGCACGCTGGTGGTGTCGGCGTGGGGCTACTTCCTCTACCAGGGCGTGGTCGACCCCCTGGGCGGCATCAACATCCTCTGGCCGCTGTTCGGCATCTCGAACCAACTGCTGGCCGCGATCGCGCTCTGCGTCGCGACGACCTTCCTGATTCGCGACGGGCGCGGCCGCTACGTCTGGACGACGCTGCTGCCGCTCGCCTGGCTGCTGGCGGTGACCATGACCGCCGGGTACCAGAAGATCCTCTCGCCCGACCCCAGCCTCGGCTTCCTGGCCCAGGCCGACGCGCTGAGCGCCGCGTTGCAGGCGGGCACCGTCGCCGCCGAACGCATCGCCGCCACCCGGGTCCAGATCGTCAATCTGCGCATCGACGCCGCCGTCACCGGCCTCTTCATGGCCCTGGTGGCACTGATCCTCGTCGAAGCGGTGCGCGTCTGGTACCGGGTGCTCGGCCGCGGCGAGTCGGCCGGCTCGATGGCGGCAGCGAAGTCGGCCTGACCCGCGCGCCGGCGGCCGCGCGTCGTCTTGTCTTTGTCCGGAGCCCTGCGTAGGCAGGACTCCCGTTCGAGGAGGTCCCCATGAGCGCCCTGCAGGGAATTCGCGTCGTCGAGATGGCCGGCCTGGCGCCGGCGCCGTTCTGCGGCATGATCCTGGCCGACTTCGGCGCCGACGTCGTGCGCGTCGACCGCGTCGGCGCCGGCTCGATGGACCAACTGGCGCGCGGCAAGCGCTCGCTGGCGGTGAACCTCAAGAACCCCGACGGCGTCGAGACCGTCCTGCGCCTGCTCGAGCAGGCGGACGTCCTGCTCGAACCCTATCGCCCCGGGGTGATGGAACGCCTCGGCCTCGGCCCCGACGTGGCCACCGGGCGCAATCCGCGCCTGGTCTACGCCCGCCTCACCGGCTTCGGGCAGGAGGGCCCCTACGCCAACATGGCCGGACACGACACCAACTACATCGCCCTCTCCGGCGCGCTGGCGCTCATCGGCCGCAAGGGCGAACGGCCGCTGCCGCCGGTGAACCTGCTCGGCGACTTCGCCGGCGGCGGCATGCTCTGCGCCCTCGGCATCACCCTGGCCCTGCTCGAGCGCGCCCACTCCGGCAAAGGACAGATCGTCGATGCGGCGATGGTCGACGGCGCCGCCTACCTCGCCAGCTTCGTCTACAAGTTCCGCAACTCGGGCATGTGGCGCGACGAGCGCGGCACCAACATGCTCGATGGCGGGGCGCCGTTCTACGACACGTACCGCACGCGCGACGGCGAGTACGTGTCGGTCGGCGCGATCGAGCCGCAGTTCTACGCCGCCCTGCTGCGGGGACTGGGCATCGACCCGGCGACGATGCCGCACCAGATGGACCAGTCGAAGTGGGCGGAGACCGGGGCGCGCTTCGCCGAGATCTTCGCCACCAGGACGCGCGCCGAGTGGTGCGCGGTCTTCGACGGCAGCGATGCCTGCGTCGCCCCGATCCTCAACCTCGGCGAGGTCGCCGACCACCCGCACAACGCCTACCGGCGGCTCCTCGTCTCCGACGCCAAGGGCAAGCTGGAGCCGGCGCCGGCGCCGCGCCTGTCGCGCACGCCCGGCGAGGGCGGCCGTCCGTTGCCCGAGGTGGGCGAGCACACCCGCGCCGTCCTCGGCGAGTACGGCTTCGCCGCGGACGAGATCGCGCGCCTGATCGAAGCGGGCGCCGTCGGCTGAGCCACCGGTTCCGGGGCCGCCGCCCGCGCCGCCGGCTCACCGCGACGCGCAGCCCGTCAGGCCATCGTCCACGGCGGCGAGGATCTCGTTCACCGTCGCCGTGCCGTCGCCGTTGCCGTCGAGGAGCGGACACTGGTCGATCGGGGCGCCGCCGAGCGCGATGTTGACCGCCAGCAGCAGCTCGTCGATCGACACCCGGCCGTCGCCGTTGCAATCGCCCGGACAGCTCGGCAGCGCGGCGTCGACCACCGCGATGGCGGTGGGATTCTCGCCCACCTCGATGCGCGTCACCTCGCGGTTGGTCGTGGTGTCGATCACCGACACGTCGCCGCGCGCCGCGGTGCCGAACGGCTGGCGATCGGCGACGTAGGCGTAGCGCCCGTCACCGACCAGGGCGATCCCGAACGGCCCCTTGCCGACGTGGATGGGGTCGGTGATCGTCCGCGTCGCGGTGTCGATGACGTCGACGGTGTCGGTGCTGAAGCTGGTCACGTAGGCGGTGGCGCCGTCGGGCGACAGCGCGAGGTCGAGCGGATTGTCGCCCACCGGCAGGGTGGCGACCACGGTCGCGGTGGCGGTGTCGACCACCGCGATCGTTCCCGCGCCGCGCGTCTGCAGGGAGTTGCTGTTCGCCACGTACGCCGTGCCGCCGTCGGGCGACACCACGACGGCGAAGGGATTGCGCCCGGTGTCGACCTGGGCACGCATCGCGCCGCTGGCGAGATCGATGACCGCCAGGGTGCCCTTGGACGACAGCTCCAGGTCGGTGCTGTTGGTGACGTAGAGCGTCGCCCCGTCGGGCGAGACCGCGACCCCGGAGGGGCTCTGACCGCCGGTGGCGATCGTCCGCTGCACCGCGCTACTGGCGACGTCGATCTCCGCCACCGTCCCGTCGCCCTGGTTGGTGACGTAGGCATGTCGCCCGTCAGGTGCGAAGGCGACGCCGAGCGGCCGGTGGCCGACGGGAATGGTGCGCACGACCTTGAGCGCGGCGGTGTCGATGACCGCCACGTTGTTGGCGTGGTCGCTGGCGTTGGCGACGTATGCCAGGCGGCTGTTCGGCGAGACGGCGATCTCGGACGGGCTGCCGGTGACGCCGATCGTGCCGGTGACCTTGTTGGTCACGGCATCGATCACCGTGACGCCGTTCGAGTGTTTCTCGGTCACCAGCACGAAGGGCTGGGCACGGGCCGGCACGGGGCGCACGCCGAGCGCGAGCACGGCGGCGCGCAGGAGAAGGCCGAGGGGACGCGGGAGGGCGCGGAGGGGACGAGTGTGGGCAGCCATTCGCCAGCCGCGTCGTGCAACCTCGAGACCGCGGCGCCGGCAATCGCCGGCCGGGAGGAACCGGACCGCCGGCGAGGGGTCGGGTGGGACATCGTCGCGCGCGCCCTGGGACCTTTGGACCCGCCGCCCGCGCGACCCCGCCCGGTGCCTTGCATCGTTGCAAGCGTCGCTCCCCGCGGCGGCCGAGACGGCCGGCCCGCTGACGCTCGGTTGAGGCGGTCGCTGCCGCCCGATACACTCCCCCATTCGATGAGCGAAGGTACTGCCCCGATCTCCCGTGCCCTGTCCCGGCTCAAGGATCTCATCGATGCCGGGCGCCCGTTGATCTACATCCACTCGGCCGAAGAGAGCCGGGTGCAGCAGATGGTGCAGGAGGCGTCCGAACGGCTCTTCCCCCATCCGGTCCCGGTCTACACCTGGACCGTCACCGACGGCCTGCGCGGCCCGGACGGGGCCGCCGTCGCCGCCACCAGCGAGCCGCGGGCGGCGCTCGACCACATCCTGTCGCACCACGGCGCGGCGCTGTTCGTCCTGCGCGACTTCCACGACGCGCTGCACGAACAGGACGTCCGCCGCCGCCTGCGCGACCTCTACGCGAGCTGTCTCGACAGCGGGAAGTTCATCGTCATCGCCTCCCCGGTGGCCTACATCCCCGACGAGCTGAACCGCGACATCGCGCTGATCGAGCTGCCGTTGCCCGACCTCGCCGAGATGCGCACCATCGTCGAGATCGAGGCGAAAGCCCTGGCTGAGAAGGGGATCGCGGTCGACAGCGATCCCGGCACCATCGCCCAGCTCGGCAGCGCCCTGCTCGGCCTGACGCTGAACGAGGTCCGGCACGCCCTGCGCCGCGCCACCGCCGCGGCGCCCAAGCTCGACAGCAGCTCGGTCCCCTATCTGCTCGAGGAGAAGCACCTGCTGGTGAAGAAGAAGACCGGCGTCATCGAGTACATTTCGGACCCGGGCGGGATGGAGAACGTGGGCGGCGCGCCGGTGCTCAAGAAGTGGCTCGCGGAGCGCCGCCGCCTGTTCGAGATGCGCGACGAGGTCAGCCGCGACCTGGTGCCCAAAGGGCTGCTGCTCATGGGCATCTCGGGCTGCGGCAAGAGCCTCGCCGTCAAGGCGATCGCCCAGACCTTCTCCCTGCCGCTCTACCGCATCGACATGATCGAGGTCTTCTCCGGCCGCCACGGCAATCCCGAGGGCGTGTTCGTCCAGGCCTGCCGGACGATGGAGGAGATGGCGCCGGCGGTGATGTGGTTCGACGAGATCGAAATGGGCGTGTCGTCGCAGGCCGACGATGCCGCCGGCGTGCAGGGCCGCATTTTCGCCTTCTTCCTGACCTGGATGCAGGAGAAGACGCGCGGCCTCTTCGTCGCCGCGACCGCCAACCGCATCGACCTGCTGCCCGCCGAGATGATCCGCAAGGGCCGCTTCGACGAGGTGTTCTTCGTCGACCTCCCCACCGACGACGAGCGGCTCGACATCTGCCGCATCCACCTCGAGCGCCGCGGCATGGATCCGGCCGCCCTCGGCATCGATCGCCTCAAGCAGTTCACCCGCGGCTGGACCGGCGCCGAGATCGAACAGTTGGTGGTGTCGGCCCTGACCACCGCGAAGCTCGAGAACCGCGTCCTGACCGGCGACGACCTGCTCAACCAGACGGCCAAGATCGTCCCGCTCTCGAAGACGATGAAGGAGCAGGTCGAGCACATCCGCTCCTGGGCGCTCGACCGCGCCATCCGCACCGCCCCCCGGCAACAGGGGCAGTGAGTCTCGGCGCCTCGCCGCCGGCGGGACCGGTCGCCGACGCGGCGAACGGCGCCGCGCCGATCAGCGCGCCAGGCTGGCGCGCTGCGCCTTCAGCTCCTGCACCCAGTTGCGAACGGCGCCGGGAAAGGCGCGGTCGAGCGCCGACGACTTGCCGACGTACTGCGCCGCGCCGAGCGCCAGCGCGCGCTGCCGGTAGACGGCGTCATCGTACTGGGTGATCACCACCACCGGCGGCGGCGCCGCTTCCCGCTCGGGATCCTGCAACTGGGCGAGGAATTCGAAGCCGTCGAGCTCCGGCATGATGAGATCGAGCAGGACGAGATCCCACTGGCCAGCCCGTAGCTCGGCCAGTCCGGCGCGCCCATCGGCCGCGTCGCGCACCTCGAATCCCGCCAGCGCGAAGCGCAAGGCGAGGATCCGGCGCACATCTTCGTTGTCGTCGACGATCAGGACCCGCTCGTGCATCACCGCCTCCGCTCCGCTGCAGGCGGCCGGGAAGCACGCACCGCCTTGCAGACGTGCAAGCGGGAGCAAGGACGATGCCCCGTGGGCGTTGATTGCTGCCGCCGCCGCCGGCGCCGCCCTGGACGTCTCTGTACGCGCCGCCCGCCGGATCGGTGCAATTCTGTCCGCGGGGCGGACGCGAATCGAGCCGCCGGACCGGCTCTGGCGGGACCGGCTTGAGGCCCCGCGTGCCCTCCGATAAGGGTTGCGGTTCCACGAGGGGAGGATACGCAACGTCATGAGCACGCCGAAGTCGCGCAACATCACCTGGCACGCCGGGATGGTCACCAAGGCCGACCGCGAGAACATCACCGGCCACAAGGGCTGCACCATCTGGATGACCGGGCTGTCCGGCTCGGGGAAGTCGACCCTGGCCGTTGCCCTGGAGAAGAAGCTGTGGGAGCGCGGCGTCCGCGCCTACGTCCTCGACGGCGACAACATCCGCCACGGCCTCAACAAGGATCTCGGCTTCTCGCCCAAGGATCGCACCGAAAACATCCGCCGCATCGGCGAGGTGGCGAAGCTGTTCACCGACGCCGGCGTGATCAACGTCACCGCCTTCATCTCCCCCTACCGGGCCGACCGCGACTCCGTCCGCGCCCTGATGGACGGTGGCGATTTCGTCGAGGTGCACGTCGACTGCCCGGTCGAGGTCTGCGAGCGGCGCGACGTGAAGGGTCTCTACAAGAAGGCCCGCGCCGGCGAGATACCAGAATTCACTGGCATTTCAGCGCCTTACGAAGCACCTCTCAGCCCGGAGTTGACGGTTCACACGGACCGCGACGGCGAGGAGGAGTGCCTCAACCAGCTCCTGCAGTTCCTCGAAAAGAAGGGCTACATCGAGCGCGCCTGACGCAAGTGCAACGGTCATTGCAGAAGCGCTACAGAAATCCCGCCCCGTGATCGGGGCGGATCCATGGAAGATGCTGGGTCGGGTGCTCCCAGCATCTTGGCCCGCCCATTGCTTTGGATAGGGACATTGCCAGCGAGGGAAATGAAATCCTTCGTTGTCCTCCAGTGGAATGGGCGGGAAGGAAACTTCCGGGAGCGCACCTCCCCCCGCGCGCCCCTCGCCCCCCCCGAGCGCCCATTCCACGTCCCCCCTCCCGGGGGATGAACCCGGTCCTGCTCCGCTGGTTCGCGCGCGGGGAAATCAGGGCAAGGACGAGCGGGGCTACCAGGAGATCTCGGCGGCGATCGGGGTCGCCCTGCGGCCGAGCCACTGGATCAGCCGCGCCGTCCAGTAGCGGCGCCGGATGGCCGCGAGCACGTTCTGCACATCCTCCGCATCGGTGAGCGGACGGGCGAGAGCGGCGATGGGGCCGTCGCCGAAGTCCAGCGTGACGTGCGGGTCGGCGACCAGGTTGCGGTACCACTGCGCCGGGGCTGGCGAGGCGTGCTGGACACGCACGGTGCGCGGTCCCTGGATGACGAACCAGAGGCTGACCGTGCGTGGCTGACCCGATTTGCGGCCACGGGTGGTGAGGCGAACCGTCTTCCGCCGCCGCGGATCGGTCATTGCCCGAGGATGCGCTTCGAGCGAATCGTCAGGTCCGGCGCGATGTCGTAGACGATCGGCACTCCGGTCGGAATGTTGAGCTCGAGCACCTGCTCGCGGGTGAGCTGGTCGAGCTGCATGACGATCGAGCGCAGCGAGTTGCCGTGCGCGACCACCAGGACGTTCTTGCCGGCGGCGATCTGCGGCGCGATCACCCGGTCGAAGTACGGCAGGGTGCGCGCCGCCGTGTCCTTCAGGCTCTCGCCGCCGGGCGGCGGGACGTCGTAGCTGCGGCGCCAGATGTGGACCTGCTCGTCGCCGTACTTCTTCGCCGTCTCGGACTTGTTGAGTCCCTGCAGGTCGCCGTAGTGGCGCTCGTTCAGCGCCTCGTCCTTGGCGATCGGCAGGTCCACCTGCCCCAGCTCGCGGAGGATGATGTCGAGGCTTTCACTGGCGCGCTGCAGCACCGACGAATAGGCGAGATCGAAGCGCGTGCCCTTGAGCAGCGCGCCGGCGCGCGCCGCCTCGCGCCGGCCGGTGCCGGTGAGCGGAACGTCGACCCAGCCGGTGAAGCGGTTCTCCAGGTTCCACTGCGACTCCCCATGTCGCACGAGGACCAGCAATGCCATGTTCAGCGTCCCCCCAAGTCGCCGCCGCGTCGGCGGCCTCATTCCTCGTTCGGATGGTCGTCGTCGAGGAGGTACGGCTCCCACTGGTGGCCCACGTAGGGCTGCCATTCGTGGGTGATGTACGGCTCCCACTCCTCGCTCGAATCGGGATCGATGCCGCGGAGGCGGTCGCGATCCTTGTAGTTGTCCAGGTCGCCCTGGACGATGTTGGCCTGCTGACCGGCCTCCTCGCGCGCGGTCTCCTCGTACTCGCGCTCCTCCGCCTTGGCGCTGAGGTCCTGGTCGTTCTCGTCCGGCTTGCTCGGCTGGCGCTTCACCCGCCGCCCGTAGGTCGTGGCGCACTTCTCCACCCAGTCGCTCTCGGTCTTCAGCTTGAACGCGACGCGCCCCGAGTCGGGCGTGCCGTGGACACGATTGAGCTCGCGCAACACCGTGCTGCAGTCGGGCCGCCCCTGCGCGGCGGCGCCGGACACCCGCACCAACCCGATCAGGAGCGCCAAGAGGAGAGCCCGTCGCAGCAACACCACTCCGATGCTGTAACAGCCGGCGCGGCGAAACCCAACGCCTTTCGGACACTCTCCTGAAGCCCCCCTCATCGCGCGGCGCGAGCCCCGCCGGTCGTCTTGGAGCACCCGGGCACGCCTGCTAAGCAGCTCAGATTCACGCCGCCCGTGGGGGATCGCGCATGGCCATCATCCGCAAGAAGACCGGCAACTTCCTCGAGGATTTCAGGATCGGCGGCGTGCTCCGCCACAAGGTCGGCAAGACGGTCACCGAGGGCCTGTTCAACGCCTTCACCGAGTTCGCGATGACCACCAACCCGCTGCACAAGAACCGCCGCTACGCGCAGCTCTACGGGTACCGCGACCTCATCCTGCCGCCCGGCCTGGTGATGGCGGTGGTCTTCAGCCAGAGCGTCGAGGACGTCTCCGAGAACGCCCGCGCCAACCTCGAGTACGTGGACATGCGCTTCGGCGCCCCGGTGTACCTGGGCGACACCATCGAGAGCACGTCGATCGTGCTCGGCGTGACGCCGTCGTCGCGCGACAGATCCCTCGGCGTCGTGCACGTCCAGACCACCGGCCGCAACCAGCACGACGAGGTCGTCCTGACCTACGAGCGCAAGGTGCAGGTGTGGAAGAACGCCGCCGACGCCGAGGTCGTCAAGGCGTCGACCGAGGCGGCGCCGGTGCACTGCCACCTGCAACTGCCCGCCTACGACGCCGCGACGCCGTACCGCTCGCTCGCCCACCTGAGCAACGACGACACCTACTTCGAGGACTTCACCCCGGGCGACGTCATCGAGCACTCCCGCGGCCGCACCATGACGGCGGAGCACATCGCCCTCACCGCGATGCTCGACAACACGTCACAGGTGCACTGCAACCAGCACATGATCGATCAGAACCCCGAGCGCTTCGTCGGCGGGCAGCTCATCATCTTCGGCGGCATCCCGTTCCAGCTCTGCCTCGGGCTCTCCTGCCCGGACGTCGCCGACAACTCGCTCGGCGACCTGGTCTACCGCACCGGCCGCCACAGCGCGCCGCTGTTCGCCGGCGACACCGTCTTCGCGTCGACCGAGATCGTCGCCACCCGCGACTTCGCCGGACGGCCCGATCTCGGCGTCCTCGACACCATCCTGCGCGGCCACAAGTTCGTCAGCCGCGACGGCGCCTCGGAGAAGGTCGAGATCTTCTATCTGGAGCGCTCGCTCGCGGTGAAGCGCCGCTCGCACTACGCCTGACCGCCAGGCGGCGTCACCCCGCCGGCGTTCTCCCCCGGTCGCGCCGCGCCGCCTGATAGTGGCTGGCGCACAGGCCCTTGGCGACGTAGGGGCGGCCGCACCCCTTGCGCGTGCAGACGCGCTTGGGCGGCGCCACGACCACCGGTTTCGGCCGCCAGCCGCGCAGGATCTCCGACGAGCGATCCAGCCCTTCGTTGAGCAGGGCGATGACCACGTCGGTCTTGACCGCGCCGAGCTCCTGCACCATCCGGTCGATGGCTTCGCTCAGTGCGGTCGGGATCTTGACGTTCATCAGCTTGCTGCGGCTGCCTTCGCGGCGCCGCAGATCCGCGATCCGTAGATCCGATCGCATTCCCGTCACCTCCTTCCGCCCGCTGGTGGTTTCCCTCCCGGAGCGCGGGAGCATGTCCGCGGACCGGATTGTCGCACGTTCGGGCCCGGTCGCAAGACGCACGCCCCACCCTGCCCGGCCGCGCCGGTTCGCGGCGACGCGCCGTGCGGCTGTCGCCCGACCACCGCCCTCGGCTAGTGTCCCGAGTTGGAAGTTCGTCACCTATTTCGCCGGCCCTCGACGCCCCTGACTGCGTTGCCCCTCCTTGGAATATTCCCGATATTCCTGCGTCGGGACGCCTTGCCAGGGGCGCCGATTGCCGGCGAAATAGGCAACGAACTTCCAACTCGGGACACTAGGATCGCCGACGCATGAATCGTCCCCGCGAGGTGCCGGCCTGGTGCCGGGTGCGCGGCGGCGGCAGCCCGCTCCTGCTGGTGGCGCCGCACGGCGGCGCCCGCGACGCCATCCGCCCGGCGCGCGGCGCGGTGAAGGTGAACGACCTGCACACCGCCGGGCTCGCGGAGGAGCTGGCGACCACGCTGGACGCCAGCCTGATCGCCAACCCGAGCCTCGACCGCAACCAGCTCGACCTGAACCGCATCTCCCAGGTCGCCCGCGCCGCCCCCTGGTTTCCGGCGCTGCTGGAGACGCTGCTCGCCGACATCCTCGCCCGCCACGAGCGCGCCGAGGTGCTCTTCCTCCACGGCTGGAACACGCTGCAGCCGAAGTGCGACATCGGCATCGGCCACCCGCTGGCGCATCCGGCGGACGCCGCCCGCCACGCGCCGGCGCTCACCGCCTCGGTCCGCTACGTCACCAGCCGCCTCGCCGCCCTGCGCGCCGCCTGCGCGGCGCGCGGCATCGCCGCGCCGCTGGGCGAGCGCTATCCCGGGCGCCACGCCAACAACCTCCTGCAGCTCTTCCGCCGCGACGGCGATTCCCTCCTCGCCCCCCGGATCCGCGCCTGGGTGGCGGCCGATCGCGTCGACGCCGTCCAGCTCGAGCTCGCGGCTCCGCTGCGCTGGCCGGGTCCGCTGCGCGGGGCGTTCGCGAGCGCGCTGCGCGACGCCTTCGCGGCGCCGGCGCCGGTCGCCGCGGCGCCGCCGCCCGTGCCGCGGCGCCGCGCGCCGCCGCCGCCCCCGCCCGCCGCGCTGCAGGTCTATGACCCGGCGAGCGGCCTCGGCCTGCTGGCCCGCGTCGATCCGCAGCGCGGCGGCGGAACGAGCGGCCGCCTGCTGCTCTTTCTCGACCGCGGGCGGGTGGCGCTCTTCACCGGCGACGACCCGCACGCCGGCGACCGCGCCCGCGGCGGCCCGTGGTTCACCCCCACGGCCGCCGGCGGGTCGCATCTCGCCTTCGATGGCTGGGCGCTGTGCGCCACCGACGGCGCCCTGTACGTCGATCTCGAGCGCGCGCTGGCGGCGTCGCGCCTGCTCGCCGTGCACGCCGATCTCACCTTCACCCCGCGCGCCGGCGGCGAGCACGGCCGCGTGCGCGGCACGGTGACGCTCGACGGCCTCCCCCAGCGCGTCGATGCCATCGGCTTCGCCCCGGCCGGCGGCGTCGGCCAGCCGACGGAGAGCGGTTGGCGGTCGCACCTCGTCCTGCGCGCCGCGCTCGCCAACGGCAGCGCGCTCGCGCTCCGCCATCGCGTGCCCGGCGGCACGCTGCTGGAGACGGATCGCGACGGCGCGGCGGCGCGCGCCACTGGCGCGCTCGCCATCACCTTCGACGGCGAGCCCTACGCGCCACGGCGGATCGTCGTCGGCGACGCGGCCGGCGGCCTGGCCGCCGACGCGACGGCGCGTCTGTCGATCGTGCGCCCGCTGTCACCGGGCCGCCGCGCCCGGGTGACCCTCGGCCTGGCGCGCGTCACGCGCGGCGGCAGCGAGGGCGTCGGATTCTACGAATACGCGCGCGTCGTCGACTGACGGGCGGCGGGTGGCGCGGTCGCGCCGCCCGCCGCGTCGCATCCCGAGCTCACGCCGGCGCGGCGCCGGCCTCGGGGCCGTCGAGCACCACCTGGGCGACCAACTCGCGGTTGTGCGTCGCGTCGCCGAAGGTCACTTCCGAGCCCTTGGCGCGCTTGAAGTACAGATGCATGTCGTGTTCCCACGTGAAGCCGATGCCGCCGTGGATCTGGATGCCCTCGGCGGACACGAAGCGGTAGGCGTCGGAGGTGTAGGCCTTCGCCATGCACGCCGCCAGGTGCGCCTCGGCGACGTCGTTGGCCACCGCCCAGGCGGCGTAGTAGGTCGCCGACTTGGCGCTCTCCACCTGCACCATCATGTTGGCGCACTTGTGCTGGATCGCCTGGAAGCTGCCGATCGGCTTGCCGAACTGCTCGCGCACCTTGGCGTACTCGACGCTCATCTCGAGCACTTTCTGGGCGCCGCCGCACATCTCGGCGCACAGCGCCACCTTGGCGCGGTCGACCAGTCGGTCGAGCAGCGGCCAGCCCTGGCCGACCGCGCCGAGCACCGCGTCAGCGCCCACCGCGACGTCGTCGAAGGTGACCTCGCAGAGCTTGCGCGTCTGATCCATCGTCTTCAGGACCCGCACGCCGACGCCCTGCGCCTTGCGCTCGACGACCAGCATGGTGATGCCGTTGACGCCGCGGCCGCCGCTGCGCGCCGGCACGATCAGCAGGTCGGCGTTGTGCGCGTCGTGCACGAACAGCTTGGTGCCCGACAACGTGAAACCGCCGCCCGCCGCCTGCGCCGCGAGCTGGATGCCGTCGGCGTCCCAGCGGCCGCTCTCCTCGACCTGCGCCAGCGTCGCGCGCCGCGAGCCGTCGGCGAGGCCCGGCAGCCAGCGCTGCTTCTGCGCCTCGCTGCCGCCGAGGTCGATGGCGATGCCGCCGAGAATCGCCGAGGCGAAGAACGGGCCGGGGAAGACGACCTTGCCCATCTCCTCGAGCACGACGACCATGTCGACCATGTTCAGGCCGGCGCCGCCGTACTGCTCGGGCACGATCAGGCCGGTCCAGCCGAGCTCGGCCATCTTGCGCCACTGCTCCTCGGAGAACCCGCGCTCGTCCTCCATCATCTGGCGCACGTAGGTCATCGGGCACTCGGCCTCGAGGAACTCGCGCACGCTCTGGCGCAGCATCTCCTGCTCTTCGCTGAATCCGAAATCCATTGCTCCTCCGAGGATGGGATCACCGGCGAGAGGACCAGCCGTCGGCGCGGGCGCTCCCCGCGGTCGCGCCTCCCGTCCCCTTCGCCCCGTTCTGCAACCTCTCGGCGCTACCACACGCGGGTGCGGCAGGGGAAGCGCGCTCAGGGTTTGGCGTCGCAGAGGCTGACGGCGTTGGCCTGCTGCTGGCCGACGGCGGCCACCAGGCGGCCGCGTATCCGCGCCGCCGCCTCGCGCCAGTCGGCGCCGGCGGGGAGCACCAGACGCCCGCCGGCGATCATGTCGTGGCCGCCGGCGTGGTCGCTGCCGAGCACGCGCTGCAGGATGTCGCCGGCGTTGACGTCGCGATTGGTCGTGCGCAGCGAGACGTAGAGGTACGCGCCGTAGCGGCCGATCGCCGCCGCCCAGTCGACCTCGTCCAGCCGCAGGAGGAAGTCCGCCATCTCCGCCACCATGTCCGGGTAGCGGATCTCGCCGAGGATGGAGACGACGAGCGTGCCGTAGATGCTGGCCGACTCGATGGCGGCGCGAAAGGCGGAGAAGTACTCGCGCGGGACGCGGGCGTTCTCGATCTTCGCCAGCCGGCGCTTGTTGGTGTGCGGATAGAGGAAGCTGCAGGCGTCCATGTCGGGCGTCGAGGCCTCGCGCCCCAGATCCTGCGTCTCGGCCATGATGCCGTAGAAGAGCGCCGTGGCGATCTTGGTCTCGATGCGCAACCGCGGATCCATCAGATACTCGGTGAGAATGGTGGAGGTCGCCCCGTAGCCCTCGCGCAGGTCGCTGAACGGCAGGTCGCCGACCGGCGTGTACCGCGGATGATGGTCGATCACGATCGCCGGCTGCAGCCCGGCGGGCAGCGAGTTGTTCGTGCGCCCCGGCTGGGTGTCGACGAGCGCGATGCGCGTGCCGTGGTCGAGCCGCAGGTCCTGCACCGGAACCAGCGGGATGTTGAGGTAGCGGAGCATGGCGCGGTTCTCGGCCCGGCCGACGTAGCCGCCGAGCGCGATGGTCGCATCGCGCTCCACCAACTGCGCGGCCAGAAAGCGCAGCGCCGCGGCGCTCGCCAGCGCGTCCGGATCGGGGTTGTCGTGCGGCAGGATGACCAGCGGCCCGGGTCGTTCCAACACGTCGAGCAACGCGGGCGGCACGCCCTTGCCCGATCCGTTTCCCATCACGCCCCCGATATAGATGACCCCTCGCCGCGGTGTCCATGGGGCGCCGCCGGCCGCGCCCCACCGACGCCGACCGCGGGGCGCCGTGGCCCCCCGTGGCCCCCGCCGACTCGCTTCCCTTTGCCGGCGCGGTTCGGCTATGGCCACCCGCATGTCGCCCATCGACGATCCGCGGGCGCGCTTCGCCGCCGCCGTGCAGGCGCCGGACGACGCGATCGACCTCGCCGAGGTCGCGCTGCTGATCGCCGCCGAGGCGTATCCCGGGCTCGACGGCGATCGCTATCTCGCCATGCTCGACGCGCTCGGCGACGGCGCGCGGGCCCACGTCGCCGGCGCCGGGTCGGACGACGCGCGGCTGCGCGCCCTGATCCAGTACGTCGCCCGCGAGCAGCGGTTCACCGGCAACCAGGACGACTACTACGACCGCCGCAACAGCTTCCTGAACGACGTCCTCGACCGCCGCACCGGCATCCCGATCACGCTCGCGATCGTCTACATCGAGGTGGCGCGCCGCGCCGGGCTGGTCGTCCACGGCATCGGCTTTCCCGGCCACTTCCTCGCCAAGTACCAGGGCGAGGTCGAGATCGTGTTCGACCCGTTCTTCGGCCTGGTGCTCAGCGAAGAGCAGTGCGCCAAGCGGCTGCAGGCGGTGATGGGCGCGGAGACGCCGTTCGACCGCGCCTACCTCCGGCGCGCCACGCCGAAGGAGATCCTGGTGCGCATGCTGCGCAACCTGAAGCAGGTCTTCCTGCAGGCGCGCGAGTTCGAGCCGGCGCTCGCCTGCAGCGAGCGCATCCTCCTCGTGCAGCCGGAGCTGCCGCCCGAGCTGCGCGATCGCGGCCTGCTCTATCACCAGCTCGAGTGCTACTCGGCGGCGCAGGCCGACCTCGAGCGCTTCCTCGCCCTGGCGCCGCACGACGAGAGCGCCGACGTCGTGCGCGAGAAGCTGATCGAGATCCGCCGCCACGGCGGCGCGACGCTGCACTGAGCGGCGGCCGCCGCCCCCGACGATCCCCGTCCCTCGCCTACTCCGCCTTCAGCCGGTCGAAATCGCTCGCGGCGTGGCGCTCCGGGAGCTGCGTCGCCGGCTCGCCCCAGGCGCGATTGACCATGCGGCCGCGGCGCACCGCGGGGCGCGCGGCGAGCGCGTCCGTCCAGCGGAGCACGTGCCGGTACTCGTGCACGGAGAGGAACTCGGCGGCCTCGTACAGCAGGCCCTTGACCAGCGCGCCGTACCACGGCCAGATCGCCATGTCGGCGATCGTGTACTCCGCGCCGGCGACGTACTCGTGGGTCGCCAACTGCCGGTCGAGCACGTCCAACTGGCGCTTGACCTCCATCGCGTAGCGGTCGATCGCGTACTCGATCTTCGTCGGCGCGTAGGCGTAGAAGTGGCCGAAGCCGCCGCCGAGGAAGGGCGCCGCGCCCATCTGCCAGAACAGCCACGACAGGCATTCCGCGCGCGCGCTCGCGTCGGTCGGCAGAAAGGCGCCACCGAACTTCTCCGCGAGGTAGAGGAGGATCGCGCCGGACTCGAACACCCGCGTCGGCTGCGGCGTCGAGCGGTCGAGGAGCGCGGGAATCTTCGAGTTCGGATTGATGGCGACGAAGCCGGAGCCGAACTGGTCGCCGCCGGCGATGTTGATCAACCAGGCGTCGTACTCCGCCTCCGCGTGGCCGGCCGCCAGCAGCTCTTCCAGCATCACCGTCACCTTCACCCCGTTCGGGGTGGCGAGCGAGTAGAGCTGCAGCGGGTGCCGGCCGACCGGCAGCTCCTTCTCGTGCGTGGCGCCGGCGATGGGGCGGTTGATCTGCGCGAAGCGCCCGCCGCTCTCCTTGTTCCAGGTCCACACCTTGGGCGGCGTGTACTCGATGCTGTCGGTCACGTGCAGCTCCTCCTCCGGGCGCGATCGCCGCGCCCGCCGCGGCAGTCTCCCGTAGCCAGAGCGCGGAACGCGGTCACCTGCAAGCCGGGGCCCTCGATCCCCCGCGCGCGGCTCAGCACGCGCGCCAGGGCAGCGTCACGTGCCGGCGCACGTAGTTGCCCTCGGCGTAGCGGCCGGCGGCGACGTCGACGTGGAAGTCGGGCCAGCGCCGCAGCAGCTCCTCCAGCACCACCCGCCCCTGCAGCCGCGCCGCCGCGGCGCCGATGCAGTAATGGGTGCCGTAGCTGAAGGTCAGCATCTTGGCGATGCGGCGCGTGACGTCGAAGGCCTCGGCGTCGCTGCCGAACTGGCGCGGATCGCGATTCGCCGCGCCGTAGCCGAGCAGCACCTTGCGGCCGGCGGGAATCGTCACGCCGCGCAGCGTCACGTCGCGCCGGGTCGTGCGCGCCAGGTTCTGCACCGGCGAGGTCAGGCGGAGAATCTCCTCGACGGCGTTCGGGATCAGCGCCGGCTCGGCGAGCAAGCGCGCCCGCTGTTCGGGCTGCTCGGTCAGCAGGCAGGCGGCGCCGGCCAGCATGCCGGTCGCGGTGTCGTTGCCGCCGGTCACCATGGTGAAGGCGAAGCCGAGGATGCGCGCCGTCGTCACCGTGTCCTCGCCGAGGCGCACCAGGTCGGTCACGATGTCGTCCGCCGGCTCGCGGCGTCGGCGCTCGATCAGGCTGACGAAGTAGCCGAGCAGCTCGCTGAACGGGTCGCCGGCCGCCCCCGCCTTGCCGCCCGCCGCCGCCTGCACGATCGCCTCGGTCCAGCGATCGAAGAGCGGGCGGTCGGCCTCGGGAACGCCGAGGTAATGGGCGACGACGAAGCTCGGCAGCGGCTTGCAGAGATGCGCGACGATGTCGACCGCGCCCGTCGCCGGCAACGCGTCCAGCCGCTCGGCGACGAACGCCCGCACCGCCGGCTCGATCGATGCCACCTGGCGCGGCGTGAGCTGCCTGGTGACCAGGCGGCGGAAGGCGGTGTGCGCCGGCGGGTCGAGGAACACCATCGGCATCGCCACCGCCAGCCCGGTGACGGCGAGCTCGTCGTACGCCACGGTGAGCCCCTGCGCCGAGGAGAACGTCTCGGCATCGCCGGCCGCCGCCCACACGTCGTCGAACCGGGTCAGCACGTAGAAGTCGCCCGCCGCCACGTGGTGCACCGGGTCGTGGTCGCGCAGCGCCGCGTACATCGGAAAGGGGTCGCGCCACGATTCGCCGCTGCGCAACGCGAAGCGCACCGGACCCGCCGTCATCCCCTCACCATCGCGGCGCCCGGGTAGCACGGCCGCGAGGCGCCGCGCCACTCCTCGACGACGGCGAGCGGCATCGCGCCGACGCTGTTGTCCACTGACGTGCGCTCGCCGCCGTTCCCCGGCGTCGCGCCAGGCATGTGACGCGCCGCACGCCCGCGACACATGCCTGGCACGCGCCGTGCTGTCCGCACCGACCATGGCGTCCCCCGCTCGTCCTCCCGCCCGTCCGAGATCCCTCCTCCGCCTGCCCGTCGGCAGCGCCGGCGCGCTCGCCGCGCCGCTGCTGGCGGCGCTGGTGATGGCGAGCGGCGGGTGTGGATCGAACGGCGGCACGCCGGCGGCGACGCCGACGCCGACGGGTCGGATACCGGATACCATCACCGTGCCCAGCGTCACCCCGACCCGCCCGGTGCTGTGCAGCGTCTACGGCGCTCCGGCTGGGGTCTGCGTCGGCGAGACGCCGACCCCCGGCGGCCTCGCCCCGTGCAGCGGCGCGGAGGCGAGCGCGTGCGCCGTCTGCGCCAGCAGCGGCGGCTGCTGCACCGCGACCTCCCCTCCCCAGTGCTTCCCGCTCGCCGGTGGCATCGTCAACACGCTGTGCAACGACGATCCCGGCGAGGCCTGCGAGGTGGTCCCCACGCCGACGGCCAGCGTCACCGCCACCTCCACGCCCGGCACGCCACCCGCCACGCCGACGGCGACGCCGGACATGCTCGCCCCGTGCAGCGGCGCCGACCAGAGCGCCTGCGCGGTGTGCGCCGGCAGCGGCGGATGCTGCACCGCGAGCACCACGCCGCAGTGCTTCGCGCTCGACGGCGGCATCGTCAACACGCTGTGCAAGGACGACCCCGGCGCGGCGTGCGTCGTCGTCGCCACGCCGACGGCAACGGGAACCGCGACCGCGAGCGCGACGCCGACCGCCTCCAACTCCCCCACCGCCACCGACACCCCGACGGGCGGCATCCCGACACCGACCCTGGCGCCCGGCACCTGCGACGTCGCCTGCGGCGACAATGGCCCGCCGCCGAGCTGCACGCCGCTGCCGCCGAACGCCGACAGCATCAGCGGCACGCCGCCGGACCTGATCGTCGATTCGTGCCTGGTCGTCGGCAGCGGCCAGTACGCCTACGGCTACGTCAACGTCGTCGACGGCGGCACGCTGTACTTCGCCGACGACGGCCAACCGATCGACTTCCGCGCCAGCTCGATCCTCGTGCAACAGGGCGGTCGGGTGAAGGCCGGCTCGTGGTGCTGCCCGTTCGGCTCCTACGGCGGCACGCTCGACGTCGGCCTGTGGGGCACCGACCCGACCGACCAGGGGCGGACGCCGACGCCGAGCACGCGCGGCATCGGCTGCGTCAACGCGCTCGGCTTCCCCGCGCCGTGCTTCTCCCACCAGCTCGTCGCGACGCCGCACTACTGCACGGTGGCGGGCTCCGACGATCCGTGCAGCAGCACCACCCCCCCTCCCGACATCGGCGACAACGCGCTCTTCGAGGGCGAGACCGATCACCACGGCGGCGGCCTGCCGTTCGATGGCGGCGCCGCCTTCGGCTACAAGGTGCTCGCCGTCGCCTACGGCGGCAGCCTCGAGCTGTTCGGCGCCAAGGGCGTCGATCCCGCCAACCGCACCAATCCGTCGACCGCCGACACCGCCTGCGCCGTGCCGACACCGACGGCGCAGGACGATCCCACCGCCTGGGCGGCGCTGAGCGGCGGCGGCTGGGCGCGTCTGGACGACACGGCGCCGGCGCAGAGCAGCAGCATCACCCTCGACCGCGCCGTGAACTGGCAGCAGGGCGACCGCCTGGTGGTCACCAGCACCGATTGGCACCCCAGCCACAGCGAGGAGGTGGTGATCGCCGCCCCGCCCAACGGCAGCGCCATCGCGCTCAACGCGCCGCTCGACTTCACCCACTCCGGCGACATCTACGACGTCAGCAGGGACATCCCCGATCCGCCGAGCGCCAACCAGCAGGTCGACACCCGCGCCGCCGTCGGCCTGCTGTCGCGCGACATCCGCGTCTACTCGCTCGGCGACACCTATGACGAGCCGTTCCCCTCCGCCGCCGACTGCGGCTACCAGGGCAGCGCCGGCGGCAACGCGACCACGCCCGGCCGCTGTTACTTCGGCGGCCACGTCATCGCCCGCCAGGGCTTCGCGCGCTTCCAGGTCCAGGGCGCCGAATTCGACCAGCTCGGCCAGGGCGGCCGCCTCGCCCACTATCCGGTCCACTTCCACATGGCGAAGTCGACCGCCTACACCAACGCCTTCCTCAAGGACTCCTCGATCCACAACTCGCTGAACCGTTTCGTCACCATCCACGCCACCCACAACGTCACCGTGGCGCGCAACGTCGGCTTCCGCTCCAACGGTCACGGCTACTACATCGAGGACGGCACGGAGATCGACAATCTGCTCTGCCACAACCTCGCGGTGTCGGTGCAGGGCTCGCTGGTCGAGTACTTCCAGGCCCAGGAACCCGGCAGCCCGACCTCGCGCTTCAGCCCGCCGATCCTGCCGTCGGTCTCCGCCGGCCCGCCCTATGGCAGCGACAGCTACTTCCCGGTCGGCTTCTGGCTGATGAACACCTGGAACGAGCTGGTGGGCAACAAGGTCGTCGGCGTCGGCGGCTACGGCTCCTGCTACTGGCTGCTCGGCTCCGGGGTCAGCGGCCCCAGCCAGCAGCTCAAATGGTCGACCAGCACCACCACCCCCGCCGGCTATGCCAAATACAACCAGGCGTCGGCGCGGCAGGCGCCGTTGAAGCGCTTCCGCGGCAACTCCTGCTCGACGGCGCAGTACGCGCTCGAGACCACCCTGCAGGTCGACCCGCCGACCTTCAGCGCCGCCAACTACGGCTACACGCCGGCGGTCAATCCGTACGACATCACCGACGACATGCTGCCGCAGGTGGCCGGCGACTACCTGCCGGTGCTCATCGGCGGCGTCGGCTGCGCCACCCAGCGCACCAGCGCCGACACCGGCGGCAACGCCAGCTCGTGCGCGCTCACCCTGATCGATCGCTTCACCACCTCGTTCAACTGGGCGCCGGTCGACTTCGGCTCCATCTGGCTGCGGCCGCAGTTCTACGCCTTCACCAACGGCGCCGTCACCGATCAGCTCTTCGGCGGTCTGACCTTCGTCAGCGGCGGCGCCTGGACGCAGGCCCCGCCGGGCTACTTCACCATCACCAAGGACAGCCTCTACGTCGGCAGCACGCAGCCGGAGTCGCCCGACGCCGGCCGCCTCGGGCCGGCGCTCGACATCGCCGACTGCGGCCACAACGCCTGCGCGTTGCCGGTCGACGGCACGTCGCTGTTCACCCAGGGCTTCCAGCCGAAACGCCTGATCAACATCTACGACGGCCCGTTCTTCGCCGAGGGCAACGCCTTCACGCACGCGCCGGCGATCGAATGCGACCCCACGGCGGTGACCGACGGCAACCCGCAGTGCGGCATCTACATGTCCACCGTGCAGCCCGAGAGCTGCGCCGGACTGCCGAGCGTCGAGGCCGATCCGTCCACCGCCGGCGGCATGTGCGTCATCGACGCCACGGTCGGCTGGAAGCAGCCCAACGGCTTCTACTACCCGCCCGCGTTCGCCTTCGAGAACACCGCCTTCGGCCCCAACACGGTGCGCCACAACGTCGTCGACCAGTACAACGACTACGTCCAGGGCAACCTCGCCAACCCCTCGCAGCCGTCGAAATACCAACCGCTCCAGACCTACAACGGCATCACGCCGATCGACGCCTCCACCATCCTCAACGACCTCGACGGCACCTTCACCGGCACCTGCTGGGGCGACGGCTGCGACAGCCTGCCGGCGGACAGCGCCCGGCGCCGCACCTCGTCGGTCAGCGCCAACCACTTCTTCGACGCGCCGTCACAGGCCCCCGAGTGCCTGAGCTACGGCGTCCAGACCTCCCCGAGCGAGTTCCTGACCAGCGTCATCGCGCCGCTGACCGCGGACGGCACGGCGATCGACCCCGGGACGTGGAATCTGATGGCGCCCTTCCCCGCCGTCCCCATCTACCGCCAGCGCCTGCTCGCCGACGAGGCGCCGTGCGGCGGGCCGATCTGCAACGGATCGACGTGGAGCTGCGACCAGGCCAGCTTCATGATGGGCGCGCAGAACGGCCAGGCGCCCTATCTCACCGCCAATGGCGGCGTGTACTACATCGACACCGACGCCGCCGGGCAGTCGACCGCCTGCATCCCCGGCTCGTCCTTCAGCCCGCCGTCCTTCTCGCCCGGCACGAGCTACGTGGTCTACCAGCTCTTCGCCAAGGCCGACTCGAACGTCACCTACCAACTCTACACCGGCGCCGCGGCGCCCGGGCAGTGGGTGTGGGTACAGCCCCACCTCACCATCGCCGGCGAGCCGAGCAACAACCTGGCGGTGACCCCGGTCACCGGCGACGACCTGCTGGCGGCGCTCAACCAGAACGTGAGCCAGAACGCCGACGGCATCCTCGAGGTCACCTTCGACAACAGCATCATCGCCGGCGCCGGCGGCCTGATCGCCGACCAGTTCGCCTTCGCCACCCGCGACGACGACGAGAAGTGCATCCCGCGCGACGCCTGCGAGGTCTCCACGGACAACACCCACTGCACCCTCGCCAGCGGCTTCGCCGAGCCCGACCTGGCGGACACCGTGACGTCGATCTGCCGCAAGTGGGCCACCCGCGTCGCCGGCACCACCGCGACGTCGGACGGCCTGTCGCTCTCCGACTGCCCGGCCAGCGGCTGCCTCGGCTATGCCTTCACCCTGCCGGCGGGCTGGACGCCGAAGTCCTACGCCGACGCCGGCGCGCCCCTGGTCACCTGCTTCCCCGACGACGCCACCTGGAATCGCCCCCTGCAGGTCATCACCCAGGACACCGCCGTCTGCAGCATCCCCCCCACGCCGGCCGGCTTCTGCCCCGCCCCGTCGCCGACCCCGACCGTGACGCCGAGCATGGAGGAGTGACCGCGCCGGCCCGGCCAGTCGCCAGGCACCGGACAGGTGGGGTCTATGCAAAGCCCCATGCGGCGCAGAGCGGCGACTCCGCTCCAGGGTTCGCTGGCACGTCGCCGGCGGCGACGAGGTGGAAGCGGTACGAACCCGCCGTCAGTTGGACGGTCAAGCGGGTCGCCGCCGGATCGCTGACCTGGGAACCGCGCCCGCTCAGGGTGAAGAGATCGCCGCCGATCCGCACCGCGCTCGACAGCTCGACCGGCATGTCGCCGCCATACAGGGTCGAGGCGACGGCGCGGCCGATGGCCGCGCAGCCGGATTCGACGACCAACGAGGCCGACGTGAACCGTAGCGCCTCGATGCGCGCGGCAAAGAAGGTATTCGGGGAGAAACAGGACGACGTCAGCAGCGAACCGCGCAGCGGCTCGATGGAGCCGTCGGGCAGGGTGATCGTGCTCTCGTCGGCGAGGCGGAAGACGACCTGTTGGCCCGGCGCCGGCCCGGCGGTTGGTCCGTTCAGGCTCGCATCGCAGGCGACGATGGGGGTCGGGGTCGGCGCGGACGCGCAGGTGTCGAAGAGCCCATCGGCGACGCCGGCCGAGTAGATCGCCTCCGACAGGGCCACGGGGTTCAGCAGGGTCAGGCCGACATCGACGCTGTACGCCCAGACGAGCCAGCAGCCCGCCACCCAGAGATGGTTCTGTCGAAGGGCCGGATCGCTCTGCGCTCGTGCGGACCAGGCCACCGCATCGAGATCGTGGAAGGCCACCGGCGCCCCGCGGCCGCGCAGATCGTCGAGCGCGGCGGTCGCCAGGGCGGCGTCGGCGAACGGGCGCACGACGGCGCCGAGAGAGTGCTCGAAGCGATCGCAGGCGATGGTGTAGGCGCCGTCGGCCGCGCTCACCTCGCGGCTCTCGCCAGGTCCCGATCCGCAGACGGCGGCGACCGCCGCCGACAGCGCGGCGGGAATCGTCGGCGTCACGATCGGCGATGGCGTCACCGTCGGCGTCGCCGCCTCGCCCGGGCAGCCGCTGAGCGCGTGGCCCACCGCTCGCACCAGACACTCGACCGTGACGCCGAGGTTTCGGCAGAAGGACCCTGGTCGGCACCCACACAGGGCAGCCAGGCATCCGGTGGGAAAGGCATTGCCGTTCAGCGCCATGTTGACGGCGGTGATGATCTCCTCGATGCCGACGATGCCGTTGCGGTCGCAGTCGCCGGTGCACGCGCATTCGCACCCGACGGCGCAGCGGTAGTCGGCGCACACGGCGGTCTCGCCGTCATCGCAGGGCGGCGGTACGGTCGGTCGACACTCGCCGGTGGGCGTGGCCGTCGGAGACGGGGGCGGTGTCTCGGTGGCGCAGTAACAGTCGCTCCGACACTCGTCGCGACAGAGGTAGGTCGTTCCCGTCGCGCAGGTCGGCGCCGCCGGTGGCGGCGCGCAGGTCGGCGTGGCGCTGGGTGTGGGCGGAACGGTGCGACACGAGCAACGCTGGTGGCAGCGCGGATCTTCACACACGAGCAGCGTGGGCGAGCACCCGCCCGGCGGAGGGCTCATGGAACAGGTCGCCGTGCGCGTGGGTGTCGGCGTCGGCGTGTTCTCGACGCACTCGCAGTAGCCGCAGGGATCGGGCGGGCAGACCCGCGACTCGTCCGGCCCACAAGTGGCCGAACCAGAATGCGGCGTGCAGGTCGGCGTGCGCGACGGTTCTGGCAGCTCGCAGCGCCCGGATATCTCATTGCACTCGTATGGCGCCGGATAGCCCTGGGCGCCGGGAAGAAACGGATAGCAGGGGCGAAACGGCATCGGCGGCCGCTGGCACGACTCCGCGAGCTGACAACAGGCCTCGGACCTCCCCGTCGCGGTCGGCGTCGCGGTCGTACTCGTGGCCGTGAACGTTGGACCTTCGTACCCGCACCCGGGCGCCGGGTTCGCCCCCGGCGTGCACGTTCGCGTCGCCGTCCGTGACGGCGTCACCGTGGTCGCGGACGCCAGCGAAGCGCCGAGCGCGCACACGAGAACCAATCCGATTCCCGACCGCCCGATGCCCCGCACGGTGAGTCCCTCCTGGCGCGCATCATCCCACAGTCGCGGAGATGGCGGGAAGCGCGGCGTTTGCGGCCTCCACCGCGCCCTCGCGCCATGTGCGCATGAAGTGCTACGTCCGGTCGCGTCAGGCCGAGGCCGAAAAACCCCGACCGCCCGCGATGTCGACGCCGTCCGACCCCATCCACGTCAGCGCCGGGATTCTCGTGCGAAACGGGAAGATCCTCGCGTGTCAGCGACGCGCGGACCAATCCCACGCCGGCAAATGGGAGTTTCCCGGTACGCATTCTCTCCCAACGCGTTCCGCGAGCCGGATGCGCGTGGTGTGCGGTCGAATGCGGTCATCGGTACCTCATGGTCCTACTTAGTACCGTTTGGTTTCGATCAGTACCGAATTACTTCTTGACACATCGAGAACTAAGCCGTACTATGGCGTCATCTCATCAACGAAAGGGGAATACTGATGTCGCCACAAACAATGACCGTCCAGGGGAAGGACATACCGTTCACCAGAGGGTCTATTCAGGTCGACAGTTGCGAACTGGACCCCGGGAACCCTCGCATCCAGTACCTCATTGGACAGAAGGCAGGGTCGATCAGCCAAGAGGAGCTCGACGAGCTCGTTTGGCAAAAGGACTCCGTCAAGGCACTAGCGCAGTCGATCCAGCAGAATGGCGGAGTCTATGAGCAGCTGATCGTCCAACGCCGAGGGGACAAGTACCGGGTCCGCGAAGGGAATTGCCGAACCGTCGCGTGTCGCCACCTGCTCGAGCAGTATCCGGGAGACAAGCGCTTCGCGACGATGCCGGCGATGATCTTCGATGTCGATCTGACCGAAGAAGATCTCGCGGTGTTGCTCGCCGACATGCACGTCGCGGGAAAGATCCGATGGGACGCTTACGAGCAGGCGAAGCACGTTCATGATCTCTTCAACGTGTATGGAAAGACCTACGACTGGTTGAGCAATCACCTGCGTCTCAGCAAGTCCAAGATCGTCGAACTTCTGAGTGCCTACTCGGCGATGACCGACTTCCTCGTTGCGAATCCTGCATCCGGTAATGTGAGGAAGTTCAGCTTCTTCCATGAGTTGATGAAGAAGAAGGAGCTTCGCGAAGAGTACAAGATGTTCGACGAGTTCAAGCAGCGGTTCCACCGGTGGTTGTCCGAAGGTCGGATCACCGACGCCAGACAGGTTCGCGCTCTTCCGGGAATCCTCGCGAATCCCGACGCCCTGAAGGCGCTCGACGACAGCGGATTCGTCGAGGCTTCGAGAGTGCTCATTCAGGAGGATCCGTCGCTGGAAAGCGACCTCTTTCACGCGATCAAAAAGGCGACCGAGAAGCTCAAGGCCGCGCCCGTCAGCGACCTGCAGGACTTGAAGAGCGGGAATCCGCAGAAGTTGATTATGCTGCGCAACCTCTATCGGGCGATCGACGACTTGGCGACGTTGGCGGAGATCAAGCTCTGATGTCACGGATCGCGGGAATGCCAAAGCCGCTTCGTCTACGTCGGAATCCCTCCGTCGCAACTCGACCGCGGACCGCGATCGTAGTCTCTGCCCGGAATGCTGATCCGATCTCGCACGATACCCGTATCTTCGTGTGGCAAAGGGACGGTGGGCGTTGTCGGAACTGCGGGTCGCGGCGTGATCTCCATTTCGATCACGTCGTGCCCCGCGCGTGGGGCGGTGCGAGCGTGGCTGCGAACGTCGAGCTGCTCTGCAGAGACTGCAATCTGCGGAAGGGAGCACGCCTCGCGCCCCCACCTCACGATCAGATTGGGTCGGATGCCCGCTAGGTTCGGGTCTTTCCCGTATCGCGCTCGCTCGACCATCCGTTCACCTCGTGATCGTCGAGCCGGTCGGCGTACCGGCCGCGGTCGCGGGCGAGCAGGTGGCCGTACACCCGTTGTGTGAAGTCCGGCGAGTGGTGGCCGAGCTGCGCCTGCACGTAGTGGGGCGGCGCGTTCTCGTACACCAGTAGGTGCGAGGCGTACGTGTGGCGGAGGAGTTTGAGGTTGAAGCGGCCGATCCCGACGCGGCGGGCGACCTCGTTCACGCGGCGGCGGTAGCGGTCGACCGGCGCCGGTTTCGACGGATCTTCCGGCGCCGGAAACACCCACGCGTCACGCCGGCGGACTGGGTCGAGGGCGACGACCGCCCGCTCGGTGAGCCAGGCGCGGAGCGCGGCGACGAGCTGCGGTGAGAGGTCGACTCGGCGCGTCTTCCCCGACTTCGGCGTGCCGGTTCCGAACGTGTCGTCGAACGTCCGGCGGACGATCGCGTACCCGTCTCGGAGGTTATTGAGTATCGTAAAATATAGTGACATTGAGCGGCGGATGTGATACACGACGATCCATGGGAAATCCGGCGGGGGTGAAGCGGGATTTTGATGAGTTGGAACGGCGGCGACTGGAGGCCGCGCGGTTACTGAAGGCCGGGGTGAAACCGGCCGAGGTGGCGCGGCGGGTGGGCGTCCATCGCCAGTCGGTGAGTCGCTGGGTGCAGCAGTTGGCGACCCACGGGCGGGCCGGGCTGAAGCGGGGCGCGCGGGGCGCCGCACTGACCGCCTCGCAACGCCGCCAGCTCGAACGCGCCCTGCAGCGCGGCCGGAAGCGCTCGGATACCCTGGGTTGTGGACCACCGGGCGCGTCGCGGGGAGCTGATCGAGCAGGAGTTCGCGGAGCGCTTCCATCCCGGCCACGTCTGGCGCTTGCTCCGGCAGCTCCGGAATTGGAGCACCAGCGGCCGACCGGGCGCCCTGGAGCGCGACGGCCCGTATCCGCTGGGTGGAAGAACGCGAGCACTGGCCCGCCCTTAAAAAAAAGCCCGCCGCGACGGCACCATCGTCTTCATCGATGAAAGCGGACTCAGTGAGCGCCCGCACCGCTGTCGGACATGGGCGCCGCGGGGGCAGACCCCGGTCCTCCAGTATCACTTCCACTGGAAGACGCTCTCGGCGATCGCGGGCGTAACGTGGTGGCAGTTCTACTTCCGGCTGTACCCCGGCACGATCAAGAGTCCGGAGATCGTCGACTTCTTGGGCCGTCTCCAACGGGCCCTCCCCGGCAAGCTGCTCATCATCTGGGATGGGCTGCGGCAGCACCGCAGTCGACTGGTGAAGGACTTCATCGCTCGCCAGGGTAGTGTCGGCTGATTGGTGGAAAAGCGAAAAGGCGTCATCATCCGGCGAGTTGTAACCCACAGCTCGCGCCCGCTGGCCAGAGCGGGTGCCGGAGGATGACGCCATGGGAAGCGATAGCAAGGGGACGAGACCGGGAGAAGCGTTCGGCCGCGATTCGATCGAGCAGGTGATGCGGGAGCGGATTCGGGAGACGATCGAGGTGTTGGTCGAGGAGGAGCTGGAAGCGGCGCTGGGCGCGGCGAAATCGGCGCGAGTGGGCGGCGAGCGAGTGGGCTATCGCCACGGCCGGCGGCCGCGGACGTTGAGCACCAGCGGGACCGACGACGTTCGCGCTGCCGCGTGCCCGGCTGCACGACGCCGCCGGCGAGCGCGAGTGGCGCAGCGCGATGTTCGAGCTACGCGCGGCGCACGGCGGGTCGACGAGGGCTGTTGGGGATCTACCTGAGCGGCACCAACACGCGGCGGCGCTGCGCGGGGCGCTGGCGCCGTGCTGCGCGGCGCGCCGCTGGGCAGGACGCGATCTCGCGCCTGGTCGGGCGGTTGCGCGAAGACTTCACCACGTGGAGCCAGCGGGACCTGGCGGCCGAGCAGATCCGCTACCTGTTTCTCGACGGCTGGTATCCGCGGGTCCGCATCGGCAAGAAGCGGGTACGGGTCCCGGTGCTGTGGTGACGCTGGGGACGTGCGCGGACGGGCGGCGAGGTGCTGTAAATCTGCGCGTGGCGGGCGAGGAGAGCACGGCCGCCTGGCCGGGAGGTGTTGGAGGCGCTACCAGAAGCGCCAGCTGGACCAGTGGTAGCGGTGATCGACGGCAACCCCGACGCAGGCGGCCCTGCAGGCGACCTGGCCGCAGCTCGATGATGCAGCGCTGCACCAATCACAAGCTCTGGAACCTGCTCATAAAGGCCCCCGGCGCACCTGCGCGAGGAGAACCGCGGAGGACTACCGCCGGATGATCTACGCCGCGACGGCGGCCGGCGTGGAGAAGGCGCGCGTGGCGTTCAGCCGCAAGTGGAAGCTGCGCTGCAAGGAGCTGACGTGGAGCAGCCTTCGAAGAAGAGGCGGGGAATCACTCTTCACCTTCCTGCGCGCTATCCCGTGGCGCAGTGGAAACGCACCGCCAACGCGCTGGAGCGCATCAACGGAGATTCCACGCCGCCGCACCAAGACCCAGGCGAGCCTGCCGAGCGAGGATGCCGTCCTGCTGCTGCTCTTCGGCCTGATCCGCAGCGGGCAGATCACCTTGCGGCGCATGGTCGGCTGGCAGGAGATGCCGGCGGTTACCCAACGGAGCAACGCGGCCTGACCGCATAGAGTCCATTACTGGTTACGCTGCCGGATGCGAGGCGCGACTCTTTTCCACCACTTGACCGACACCACCCTCGCCAGCGCGGCGCGATTCACCTGGAGTACCTGCCCGCCTACGCGCCGGAGCTGAACCCCGTGGAATACATCTGGGGGTACTGGAAGAAGCATGAGCTGCCCAACTTCTGTCCGAAGGACTTCTCGCAGCTCACCACCGTGGCGCGCCGCGCCTTGCGCCGAATGCAGCGCCGCCCCACGCTGGTGACCGCCTTCTGGCAGCAAGCGGAGCTGTTCTAGATCCCGTCACTATATTCTGCGAGACTCAATAACGTCGCCGACGCGAAGCCCGGTCGCCTCACCGACCCGCATCCCGGTCCGGGCGAGGACGAACGTCCGGAGGTAGTCGGCCGGGTCGAGTCGCTTCGTAGCTTCGGCGAGGAACGCAGTCAGTTCGTCGCGTTCGAGGGGCTCGATCTCGGGCGGGCGGTTCCGCGGCAGGTCATCGGAGAGGTCGGCGACCGGGTTCGCCCTCACGAGGCGGCCGATACCGTCCGACATCGACCTAGCCGCGGCTCGCTAAGCGAATATCATCACCCCCGGGGAACGGCCAACGCGCTTCCAGGCCCTTTTGAGTTGACTACACTAGATAGAGGGGTGTGTAAGAAAACTTAGCACCAGGGGTTGCAAATGGAGCTCGCCGCGTGGCAATCTCCCCCCGGCGAAAGGAGAGCGAAGATGCAGGTTCAAGCCCCGGTTAAGTCGCGCGATTGGGAGAACACGTTTGCGGTGTGGGCGCGACCGCCGAGCGAGGCTGAACAACAGCGGTGCGCCAACGCAGAACGCGCAGTGCGGGAAGCCATCCGCGCAAGCCGGAAGCTCCAGTACCGTGAAATCACCGTCTTCACTCATGGGTCCTTTCGCAACCGGGTGAACAGCCCGCGCGAAAGCGATGTCGACGTAGGCGTGCTCTGCGTCGACACTTTCAATCCCTACTATCCGCCCGGCATCACCGGCGATCAGCTCGGACACCAGCCAGCGACGTACGGCTACGCAACGTTCAAGAACGAGGTCGAAGAGGCGTTGGTCGACTACTTCGGGCGCTCTTCAGTCCACCGGGGAAACAAGGCGTTCGACATCCGCGCGAACAGTCAGTTGGTTGACGCTGATGTCGCGCCGTTCTTCGAGCACCGGCGGTACTTCGAACACGAAGGCAAGTATTACCACGAGTCGGGCGTCGTCCTGTTTCCCGACAACGGGTGGCGGATCATCAACTGGCCTGAGCAGCACTACGAGAACGGCGTGGCGAAGAACCTGCGGACCAACCGGGCCTACAAAGGACTCGTCCGCATCCTCAAATCGCTCCGCAACGAAATGGATGACGCCGGCATTGAGGTCGCCAAGCCGATGTGCGGCTTCCTTCTTGAGTGTCTCGCGTGGAACGTCGCCGACTCCAGGCTTGATCACGAACGGTGGGAGGACATCGTTCAGGATGCGCTCACGTCGTTGTGGGTCGACACGTTGACCGATGAGCCGTGCAAGGAGTGGGGCGAGGTCAGTGAACTCAAGTACCTCTTCCGACCTATTCAGCCGTGGACACGCGAACAGGCACACAGCTTCATCGAAACCGCGTGGGAGTACGTCGGGATCCGCCGATAGGCTGATGCCGACACGGCCGCAAATCGCCGCGCTGCTCGTCGTCGCCGGCATCGCATGGGGCGTCGCCCTTATTCTCAGCGGTACGACGGTGTCATGGGCACATGCCGCTCCCTTCGGGACAGCCGTGAGCGCCGTCGGCTTAGCCGCCACGGTCTTCAACCGGTGGGCGTGGAGATGGCCCATCGCGTATGGGTGGCTCTCAAAGCAGCCCGATCTTCGCGGCACATGGCGTGTGCTGCTTGACTCCGAGTGGGAAGATCCCGTGACGCGCCGGCGAATCGGGCCGATCACCGCCTACATGGGAATCGAGCAGACGTACTCGAAGATCACCATGCACTTGATGACGTCCGAGTCGGAGTCGTGGCTCACCGCCCACTGCATTGAGACATCAAAGAAAACGACGACCGGCTACACCGTCGTTGGCGTCTACCACAACAAGCCGAAGCCCGAACTCCGGACGGGGCGGAGCCCGATGCACTTCGGCACCTTGTCGGTCGACACGCACGGTCCCGAGCAGCGGCCGACCAGTATGGCAGGAGAGTATTGGACTGATCGCAAGACCAAGGGAACGATCGCTCTGGCCGATCGGCGGGCCGAGGTGATTACCCGCTACGAAGATGCGCACAGGGCCTTCGACGACGGAGACGGAGTAGCTCATGCCGGTTAGCTTCCAGGGCATCCAGAGAGGATCCCGCTACTCGCGCCAGCGGCTTGCTGCACTGTGGGGATACCGCAGCTTCCACGCGATCGCACGTGGCCTCGTGACCCCGCGGGACGACAACAAGCTCATCCTCTTTATCACCGAGGGCGAGGGGCAGCAGCCAACAGCGCAGCGCTACTCCAACCACTTCGACGGCCACACCCTCACGATCGACGGCCCGGACGATCACTTCGCCGAAGACCGCACCATCAACACCCGCGCGAACGGCGACGAGATTCACCTCTTCCACCGTGAGCACCCGCGCGACGACTTCACCTATTGCGGCCGGATCCGTCTCGTTGACCACCGCCTCTACACCGACCGCCCGAGCCGCTTCACTTTCGAGGTCGAATGATGCGCCTTGGGCGCTCCGGCGCGTGGAGAAGTGGAGCAATCGCGCTTTCCGTGTTGATTGCGAACGCGGCCGTGGCCGACGACCAACTTGGTTTCGCACGACAACTGAGCGAGCTCGCTGGAAAAAACCGAGCCGTCGCGGTTGCCAGTGTAGTTATTGAGTATCGTAAAATATAGTGACATTGAGCGGCGGATGTGATACACGACGATCCATGGGAAATCCGGCGGGGGTGAAGCGGGATTTTGATGAGTTGGAACGGCGGCGACTGGAGGCCGCGCGGTTACTGAAGGCCGGGGTGAAACCGGCCGAGGGTAGTGTCGGCTGATTGGTGGAAAAGCGAAAAGGCGTCATCATCCGGCGAGTTGTAACCCACAGCTCGCGCCCGCTGGCCAGAGCGGGTGCCGGAGGATGACGCCATGGGAAGCGATAGCAAGGGGACGAGACCGGGAGAAGCGTTCGGCCGCGATTCGATCGAGCAGGTGATGCGGGAGCGGATTCGGGAGACGATCGAGGTGTTGGTCGAGGAGGAGCTGGAAGCGGCGCTGGGCGCGGCGAAATCGGCGCGAGTGGGCGGCGAGCGAGTGGGCTATCGCCACGGCCGGCGGCCGCGCGGACGTTGAGCACCAGCTTGGGACCGACGACGTTCGCGCTGCGCGTGCCCGGCTGCACGACGCCGCCGGCGAGGCGAGTGGCGCAGCGCGATGTTCGAGCGCTACGCGCGCGGGCACGGCGCGGGTCGACGAGGCTGTTGGGGATCTACCTGAGCGGCACCAACACGCGGCGGCTGCGCGGGGCGCTGGCGCCGTTGCTGCGGCGCGCCGCTGGGCAGGACGCGATCTCGCGCCTGGTCGGGCGGTTGCGCGAAGACTTCCACGTGGAGCCAGCGGGACCCTGGCGGCCGAGCAGATCCGCTACCTGTTTCTCGACGGCTGGTATCCGCGGGTCACGCATCGGCAAGCGGGTACGGGTCCCGGTGCTGGTGACGCTGGGGACGTGCGCGGACGGGCGGCGGGTGCTGCTCGATCTGCGCGTGGCGGGCGGGAGAGCAGGCCGCCTGGCAGGAGGTGTTGGAGGCGCTGCAGAAGCGCCAGCTGGGACGCCCGGTGTTGGCGGTGATCGACGGCAACGCCCGGCCTGGAAGGCGGCCCTGCAGGCGACCTGGCCGCAGCTCGACGTGCAGCGCTGCACCAATCACAAGCTCTGGAACCTGCTCGCCAAGGCCCCGGCGCGCACCTGCGCGAGGCCGCGGAGGACTACCGCCGGATGATCTACGCCGCGACGGCGGCCGACGTGGAGAAGGCGCGCGTGGCGTTCAGCCGCAAGTGGAAGCTGCGCTGCAGGCGGCGTGGAGCAGCTTCGAGGAGGCGGGGATCGCCTCTTCACCTTCCTGCGCTATCCCGTGGCGCAGTGGAAGGCGCTGCGCACCACCAACGCGCTGGAGCGCATCAACGAGGAGTTCCGCCGCCGCACCAAGACCCAGGCGAGCCTGCCGAGCGAGGATGCCGTCCTGCTGCTGCTCTTCGGCCTGATCCGCAGCGGGCAGATCACCTTGCGGCGCATGGTCGGCTGGCAGGAGATGCCGGCGGTTACCCAACGGAGCAACGCGGCCTGACCGCATAGAGTCCATTACTGGTTACGCTGCCGGATGCGAGGCGCGACTCTTTTCCACCACTTGACCGACACCACCCGGCCGAGGTGGCGCGGCGGGTGGGCGTCCATCGCCAGTCGGTGAGTCGCTGGGTGCAGCAGTTGGCGACCCACGGGCGGGCCGGGCTGAAGAAGGCGGGGCGCGCGGGGCGCCCACCGCGCCTGACCGCCTCGCAACGCCGCCAGCTCGAACGCGCCCTGCAGCGCGGCCCGGAAGCGCTCGGATACCCCACCGGGTTGTGGACCACCGGGCGCGTCGCGGAGCTGATCGAGCAGGAGTTCGCGGGCCCCATCCGGCCACGTCTGGCGCTTGCTCCGGCAGCTCGGGTGGAGCTGCCAGCGGCCGACCGGCGCGCCCTGGGTACGACGAAGCCCGTATCCGCTGGTGGAAACGCGAGCACTGGCCCGCCCTTAAAAGCCCGCCGCGAGCGCCATCGTCTTCATCGATGAAAGCGGACTCAGTGAGCGCCCGCACCGCTGTCGGACATGGGCGCCGCGGGGGCGGACCCCGGTCCTCCAGTATCACTTCCACTGGAAGGACTCTCGGCGATCGCGGGCGTAACGTGTTGGCAGTTCTACTTCCGGCTGTACCCGGCACGATCAAGAGTCCGGAGATCGTCGACTTCTTGGGCCGTCTCCAACGGGCCTCCCGGAAGCTGCTCATCGCCTGGGATGGGCTGCGGCAACGCAGTCGACTGGTGAAGGACTTCATCGCTCGCCAGCGCGGCGCGATTCACCTGGAGTACCTGCCCGCCTACGCGCCGGAGCTGAACCCCGTGGAATACATCTGGGGGTACTGGAAGAAGCATGAGCTGCCCAACTTCTGTCCGAAGGACTTCTCGCAGCTCACCACCGTGGCGCGCCGCGCCTTGCGCCGAATGCAGCGCCGCCCCACGCTGGTGACCGCCTTCTGGCAGCAAGCGGAGCTGTTCTAGATCCCGTCACTATATTCTGCGAGACTCAATAGGGTCGCATGCGACCGCGGACACGGAACCGGGTTCTTTCATCGAAGCGGCCGAGTGATTACCGCCGCCCACGTCGTGGCGGAATGCGATCGAGCGAAGGTCGTGATCATAAACAGTGCGCTGCAACCAACGGGGGTCACGGCGATCGTATCGGACGCTCGGCTTGATCTCGCGCTTCTCACGACGTCGAAGCCGTTCACGGGGCCGACACTACCGATAAGCACGCAGAGCGAGTTTCAGTTCGGGATGCCTGTGTCCGCATGGGGCTATCCGGCCGGCTACAGAGGTGAGCGCCCGCTTCTCGCAGTCGGGTTCATCTCCGGCGCCGCGCAGGTCAAGACAGACGGCGGCGTCGCGCCCCGCTTCTTCATCAACGCGGCGTTCAACCCCGGGAACTCTGGCGGCCCGTTGTTGAACCTCGATGACGGATCGGTGATCGGCGTCGTGTCGAGCAAACTCGACCCGTACCCCAATGAGATTGTCGCCGCCCTCAACTTCTTACGCACCAACAGCGCCGGGTTCTCGGTCGGGGTGCAGTTGCCGGACGGGACAACGAGAGAGATCCATCAGGGCCAATTGCTCGGCGAGATACTAGAGTTCATGCGCGACCAGACGCAGACGGTCGTCGGACACACTACGACAACGCAGGACCTCCGCACCTTCCTCACGGCGAACGGAATCGAGCCGTAGAAGATGAGTCGCGGCCGATGGGCGCCGTCCCGGTCGCCGGCCCGCCCTCGCGCTATGTGCGCATGGAGTGCTACGTCAGGCCGCGTTAGGCCGCTTGAGGCCGAAAACTCCGACCGCCCGCGATGTCGACGCCGTCCGACCCCATCCACGTAAGCGCCGGGATTCTCGTGCGAAATGGGCAAGTGCTCGCGTGTCAGCGGCGCGCCGATCAATCCCACGCCGGCAAGTGGGAGTTCCCCGGTGGCAAGCGCGAGGCGGGCGAGACCATGGCGCAGTGCCTGCGGCGTGAGCTGCGCGAGGAGCTGGGGATCGACGTCGAGGTCGGCGCCGAGCTGTGGCGGCACGAGCACGCCTATGCGGGCGGCCCGCCGGTGGCGCTGGTGTTCTTCCGCATCGACCGCTTCGCCGGCGAGCCGCGCAACCTGGTGTTCGCCGACCTGCGCTGGGTCGAGCTGGCCGATCTGGCGGGGCTCGACTTCCTCGACGCCGACCGCGAGCTGATCGCCCTTCTGCCGGGTCTCCTGCGCGCCAGCCACTGAGCGACGCATTGACTGATCTCGGACGCTGGTATCACCTGACCCTCGCGATGGTCATGGTCGTTGCGCTCGCGCTGTTGGCCGGGGTGGCGGCCGGCGGCGACTGCGCCTGCCTCGCCAACGGCGGGCAGCCGGGTCCAGGCGACTGCCCCTGCGACGTCGGGCGGTGCTTTGCGGCCTGCGTCGCCGAGCGCTGCCCCGGGATGCCCGAGTGCATGCTCGACTGCTCGCGGCGCTGCGCCTGCAACGCCGCGCCGGCGGGCTGCTCGACGCACGTCGATCCCGACGCCACCCCGACCGCCATCGCGACGCCGCGCACGTATTCGGTGACCGCCTGCTACTCCGAGGTCCCGAGCTCATGGTGCAGCGCGTTCGGCGTTCCATATGAACCGCCGTCGCTGCGCGGCCCCATCCCCTCCAGCACCACACACGCCGCGACACGCGATGCCACGCGTCCGTATCCGTCGTACACGTTCTCCGATCTGGCGCCGGGCAACTACATTCTCGGCGCCGGCGGATGTAATCCCTTCGGCTGCCGGATCGACTCGGTGGTCACGGTCGCCGATGAGGACGTCGTCGTCGTCGCCACGATGGTCGGGCCGCGCCCGTCACCCCTGTTCCGCATCTGCGGCAGCGCCGCCGAGCAGCCCGGCGAGCCGACGCCGGCGTCAACCGTCCACGCGATGCTGCTGCCGTCCCGGCGGATCGCGACGTACGCATCGCCCGGCATCTTCTGCTTCCGCGAGATTCCGCCCGGCGACTACCTGATCGTCGCCACCCCCTACGACGGCGCGCCCTCGAGCTGCACGGCCGCCGGCTGCTGGCAGGACACCCCGGTGCACGTCGACGACGCCGACGTCGTCGACGTCTGGGTGCCCATGGACCCGCTGCCGACGGCCACCCCGACGCCGTGTCTCGGCGACCGCGATGGCGACCGGCTGGTGACCATCGACGAGCTCGTCGGCGCCGTGGCCAACGCCCTCGACGGCTGCCGCTAGCCAGGCGCCGATCCACCGCGGCCGGGCTCCTCGCGCGGCGGGTCGAGCACGATCTGCACGAACACCAGGTCGAGCCAACGGTCGAACTTGCGACCGACCTCGCGCAGCGTGGCGGCGCGGGTGAAGCCGAGCTGCTCGTGCATGTGGATCGATGCGCCGTTGGCGGCGTCGATGGCGCCGACCATCACGTGCTTGCCGAGCGCCGCGGCGCGCGGCAGCGCGGGGCCAGGCGCGGAAGTCGCCGGAGGCGGCGAAGCCGACGACCTCGCCCTGCCCGCTGTGACCGGCACGCGCTGCTCGACGCCTGACCCCGCCCGCAGGCGCGAGACCGTGCTACCGGCGGTCCGCCCGGCCTGCTACCGTGGCGGCCTATGTCGACCGCGCTCGAGCCACGTCGCTTCTTCCTCGATCGGTTCGCGCTCAACGAGCAGGCGATCGAGGACACCATCGGCACGGCCATCGCCCGCCAGGCCGACTTCGCCGACCTCTACTTCGAGTTCCGCACCTCCGAGGCCTTCGTGCTCGAGGAGGGCATCGTCAAGAAGGCCGCCAAGAACGTCTCCCAGGGCGCGGGCGTCCGCGTCGTCGCCGGCGACAAGACCGGCTGCGCGCACACCGACGACGTCAGCGTCGACACCCTGCGCCTCGCCTCGCAGACGGCACAGGCGATCGCCGACGGCAGCGGCCAGCGCGCGCCCGTGGCGGTGCGCCCGGCGCGTCCGGCGCACGACCTCTACCCGCTGGCGCAGACGCCGCTCGATGCCGCGCTGGACGAGAAGATCGCGCTGCTGAATCAGATCGACATCGCCGCCCGGCGGCTGGACCCGCGCATCCGCAACGTGATGGCGAGCCTCGGCGTCGAGCAGAAGATCATCCTGATCGTCAATTCGAACGGCGTCGTGGTCGGCGACGTGCAGCCGCTGGTGCGGCTCAGCGTCACCTGCATCGCCGAGGAGCATGGCAAGCGCGAGCACGGCACCGCGGGCGGCGGCGGCCGGGTCGAGCTCGCCTTCCTGACCGAGGGCGAGCGCTGGCAGCGCTGGGTGCGGATCGCCGCCGAGCAGGCGCTGCGCAACCTGACGGCGGTCGACGCGCCGGCCGGCGCGATGACCGTGGTCCTCGGCCCCGGCTGGCCGGGCGTGCTGCTCCACGAGGCGGTGGGGCACGGCCTCGAGGGCGACTTCAACCGCAAGGGCACGTCGGCGTTCAGCGGCCGCGTCGGCGAGCTGGTCGCGTCGCCGCTCTGCACCGTGGTCGACGACGGCACCCTCGCCAACCGCCGCGGCTCGCTCAACTGCGACGACGAGGGAACGCCGACCGGGCGCACGGTGCTGATCGAGAAGGGCATCCTGCGCGGCTACCTGCAGGACCGCCTGAACGCGCGCCTCATGGGCGCGCCGCTCACCGGCAACGGCCGGCGCGAGAGCTACGCCCACATGACCATGCCGCGCATGACCAACACCTTCATGCTGGCCGGCGAGTCGACGCCGGAGGAGATCATCCGCTCGGTGCCGAAGGGCCTGTACGCGGTCTCGTTCGGCGGCGGCCAGGTGGACATCACCAGCGGCAAGTTCGTCTTCTCCGCCACCGAGGCCTACCTGATCGAGGACGGCCAGGTCACCCGACCCGTGAAGGGCGCGACCCTGATCGGCAACGGGCCGGAGGCGCTGACCCGGGTGTCCATGGTCGGCAACGACCTGGCGCTCGACGAGGGCATCGGCACGTGCGGCAAGGACGGCCAGTCGGTGCCGGTCGGGGTCGGCATGCCGACGATCAAGATCGACTCCATGACGGTCGGCGGGACGCAGGCGTGAGCGCCCTGTCGCTGGAGGAGATCGCCGACATCCTGCTGCGCGGGGCGGCGCGGCACGGCGCCACGGCGGCCGACGTGGTGGTCGCCGAGGGCGACGCGCTCACCGTGGGCGTCCGCCTCGGCGCGGTCGAGAAGGTGCAGCGCGCCCGCGGCAAGCACCTCGGCCTGCGCGCCTTCGCCGGCGAGCGCAGCGCCATCCTGTCGACCGCCGACTTCTCGCCCGCCGCCCTCGCGCAGCTCGCGGCCGACGCCGTGGCGCTGGCGCGGGTCACCGCGCCGGACCCGTTCAGCGGCCTGCCCGACGCCGCCGAGCTGGCGACGGCGCCGCCGACGCTCGACCTCTTCGACCCGGCGGTCGGCGAGGTGACCGCCGAGCAGGCCACCGAATGGTGCCTCGCCGCCGAGACCGCGGCGCGCGACGCCGACCCGCGCATCACCAACTCCGAGGGCGCCGAATTCGACGGCGGCTCGCACCTGGTCCTCTACGCCGCCAGCAACGGCTTCTCCGGCAGCTATCGCAGCTCGAGCTGCTCGCTGAGCTGCGTGCCGGTGGCGACCCACGACGGCGGCATGGAGCGCGACCACTGGTACAGCGTGCAGCGCTACCTGGCGCGGCTCGAATCGCCGGAGTCGATCGGCCGCACCGCCGCGGCGCGCGCCCTGCGCCGGCTCGGCGCCCGACAGGTGGCGACCTGCGAGTGCCCGGTGGTCTTCGATCCCGACATGGCGGGGAGCCTGCTGCGCCACCTCGCCGGCGCGGTGTCGGGCGGCGCCATCTACCGCGGGCTGTCGTTCCTCGCCGGCAAGCTCGGCCAGACCATCGCGCCGGCGTCGCTGAGCGTCTACGACGACGGCCTGCTGGCCGACGGCCTGGGCTCGAAGCCATTCGACGGCGAGGGCCTGCCCACGCGCCGCACGCCGGTCATCGAGGATGGCGTGCTGACGAGCTACCTCTGCGACACCTACGCGGCGCGCAAGCTGTCGTGCCGGCCCACCGGCAACGCGGCGCGCTCGGTCGGCGACTCGCCGCACGTCAGCCCGACCAACTTCTTCCTGCCCGCCGGCACGGCGACGCCGGAGGCGATCATCGGCAGCGTCCGCCAGGGTCTCTACGTCACCGAGCTGATGGGCTTCGGCGTCAACGCCACCACCGGCGACTACTCGCGCGGCGCCTCGGGGCTGTGGATCGAGAATGGCCAGCTCACCTACCCGGTGAGCGAGATCACCATCGCCGGCAACCTGTTGCAGATGTTGCGCGACATCGAAGTCGTCGGCTCCGACCTGGTGCTGCGCCACAGCATCGCCGCGCCGACGCTCAAGATCGCGCGCATGACCGTGGCGGGTACCTGAGACACCGACGGACAGCGGGCCCGGGATACGCCTCTCCCGAACACGGATGAACACGGACCCGCGCCCCCGCCCCCCGATGAACACGGACTCCCACCCGGCCACCGGATCCTCCGCTCGGGGTTGACCCGGGCTGGGAGGCGGCTCGGTGTTCATTGGCAGGCGGGGAAGCGGCGGCTCGGTGTTCATTGGGGGGTGGGGAAGCGGGGTCGGTGTTCATCCGTGTTCCGCCCCGCGGTAGGACACGGACGGCTTTGTCTTCCCCCCCGGATCGGCGATACTGCAGCCGATGCGGTGGGGTGTGGCAGCGGTGGCGGTTGGCCTCGCGGTGCTGGGCACCGGCTGCGGGCTGTTCCGCAAGGCGCCGAAGCCCCTGGAGCCGGTGCCGGGGGCGAGCCAGATCGGCGTCGCCTCGTGGTACGGCCCGGGCTTCCACGGCCGCCGCACCGCCAACGGCGAGGTCTACGACCAGTACGGGCTGACCGCGGCGCACCGGACGCTGCCGCACGGCACCTGGGTCGAGGTCACCAACCTCAGCAACGACCGGTCGGTGCGGGTGCGCATCAACGATCGCGGGCCGTACGTCGACGATCGCGTCATCGATCTCTCGTACACCGCCGCGCAGCGCCTCGACATGGTGCGCTCGGGCATCGCCCCGGTGCGGGTCGAGGTGGTCGAGGGCGATCTCCTGCCGCAGGCGATTCCGGTCGCCGCGGCGCCGCCGCCAGCGCCGCCGCCGCCGGCGCGCCCGGCGCCGCTGGCGATGGTGCCGGTCGCGGCGGCGCCGCCCGTGGTCGACCGCGGCGGCAGCTACCGCGTGCACGTCGGCGTCTACGTCGACTACGAGCGCGCCCGCCGCGAGCAACGGCGGCTCGACGGCGTGGCCGGCCCGGTGCGGCTGGTGCTGGTCGACGCGCCGGACGCGCGCTTCTACCAACTGCGGGCGGGTCCGTTCGCCAGCCGCGGCGCCGCCGAGCGCGCCGCGCGGCAGTTGGCGGATCTCGGCGCGCCGGCGCTGGTGGTGGTCAGTGGGCGCTGACGCCCCGCCGCGCCTCGGTTCGGTCGGCGAAGCGGTGGCGGCGATGCTCGTCACCCTGCCACTCGCCATCTGGCTCCGCTTTCCGACCCTGTGGTTCCTGGTCCCGTTCGCCATCATCACGCTCACCCGGCGTCCCTACGAGGCCTATGGCCTCACCTGGGAGAACCTCGGGTCGCCGCGCTTCCACCTGACCACGGCGGCGGTGATCTTCGGCGGCTACGCGCTGCTCCACTACGCCTTCGCGCGCTGGGTGCTCGGCCTGCACTTCGAGGCGACGCTGCCGCCCGATCCGCTGCAGGCGGCGTTCGCGCAGTTGGTGGTCGTCGGCCTGTCGGAGGAGTTCTTCTTCCGCGGCTACCTGCAGACCCAGATGAACGCCGCCTACGGCCGCCCGCGCCGCTTCCTCGGCGCGCCCTGGGGCCGCGGGCTGATCTATGCCGCCCTGCTCTTCGGCCTCTGCCACATCGTCACCGGCGACCTGACCCGCATGCGCGTCGCCTTCTTCGGTCTGTTCGCCGGCTGGCTGCGCGAGCGCACCGGCAGCATCGCCGTCCCCGCCGCCTATCACGGCTTCGCCAACCTGCTGTACGACTTCATGGCCCGCAGCATGGTCGGCTGACGCGGGTGGAATCCGCTCGTCCGGCAATTCCGTGACGGCGCCACCCGATCGCGCGGGCTCCCACCTCCCCCTCGCGCATCCGCCCCGCAACTGGCGTGCGCGTTGCTTGTGTTGTTGGCCGCCGGGCGTGCCCCGTTGGCCGCCCTTCAACGGATCAGGTGCGAGGGAGAGGGAATGGACATCACGGAGCTGCTCACGTTCGCCCACCGGTCGGGGGCCTCGGACTGCCATCTGACCTCCGCCGAGCCGCCGCGGCTGCGCATCAACGGCGACATGAAGAAGCTGGAGTATCCGCCGCTGAGCCCCGAGGAGGTCCACAACATGGTGTTCGACATCATGTCGGACAGCCTGCGCCGGCAGTTCCAGGAGACCAACGACGTCGACTTCTCCTTCGAGCTCGGCGACCTGGCCCGCTTCCGCGTCAACGTCTTCCGCGGCCGCCGCGGCGAGGGCGCGGTGTTCCGCACCATCCCGACCAAGGTGATGACCGTCGAGGACCTCGGCCTGCCGCCGATCCTCAAGGAGATCTGCGACAAGGAGAAGGGCCTGGTGCTGGTCACCGGGCCGACCGGCTCCGGCAAGTCGACCACCCTGGCGGCGATGATCGACTACATCAACGAGAGCTTCGAGGGACACATCCTCACCATCGAGGACCCGATCGAATTCGTGCACCACTCGAAGAAGTGCCTGATCAACCAGCGCGAGGTCGGCCCGCACACGATGTCGTTCACCAACGCCCTGCGCGGCGCCCTGCGCGAGGATCCGGACGTCATCCTGGTCGGCGAGATGCGCGACCTGGAGACCATCTCGTTGGCGCTGACCGCCGCGGAGACCGGCCACCTGGTCTTCGGCACGCTGCACACCTCGAGCGCGCCGAAGACGGTCGACCGCATCATCGACGTCTTCCCGGCGGCGCAGCAGGAGCAGATCCGCATCATGTTCTCGGAATCGATCCAGGCGGTGATCACCCAGACGCTGCTGAAGAAGCGCGCTGGCGGACGGGTCGCGGCGCTGGAGATCCTCATGGGCACGCCGGCGGTGCGCAACCTCATCCGCGAGGGCAAGATCCACCAGATCCCGTCGGCGATGCAGACCGGTCAGAAGGTCGGCATGCAGACGCTCGACATGGCGCTGATCGACCTGGTGCGGCGCAACGTCGTGACCGCCGAGGAGGCGCAGTACCGGACGCTCACTCCCAACCTCTTCGCCAGCAACGCCGTCGAGCGGCCGGGCGGGCCGAACGGCGCGCAGCCCGCGTCGCGGCTCGGCGGCCTGCGATCCTAGGGCGCGTGAGGGCGTAGCCGATGGCGGCCGACATCCGGTCCCTGCTCCTCGAGATGGTCGAGCGCGGGGCCTCCGATCTCTACATCACGGTCGACAGCCCGCCGGTGATCCGGATCGAGGGCATCAACCATCCGGTCGCGGGCGAGCCGCTGACGCCCACCGAGGTCGAGGCGCTCGCCAACTCGCTGATGACCGAGCGCCAGCGGGCGACCTTCGAAGAGCAGATGGAGATGAACCTCGGGATCAGCTCGAGCAAGATGGGCCGCTTCCGGGTCAACGTCTTCCGCCAGCGCGGCGCCGTGGGCGTCGTCGTCCGCACCATCAAGATGCAGATCCCGACCATCGACGGTCTCGGCCTGCCGGCGGTACTGAAGGACATCGTGCTCACCAAGCGCGGCCTGGTGCTGGTCACCGGCGCCACCGGCTCCGGCAAGTCGACCACGCTCGCGGCGATGCTCGACTGGCGCAACGAGCAGACCGCCGGTCACATCGTCACGGTCGAGGATCCGATCGAGTTCATGCACCCGCACAAGCGCTCGCTGGTGACCCAGCGCGAGATCGGCTTCGACACCCAGAGCTACGAATCGGCGCTCAAGAACACCCTGCGCCAGGCGCCGGACGTGATCCTCATCGGCGAGGTGCGCGACCGCGAGACCATGGAGGCCGCGATCACCTTCGCCGACACCGGGCATCTCTGCCTCGCCACGCTGCACTCGAACAACGCCAACCAGGCGATCGAACGCATCATGAACTTCTTCCCCATCGAGCGGCACCCGGAGATCTTCCTCCAGCTCTCCCTGAACCTGCGCGCCATCGTGTCGCAGCGCCTGGTGCCCGGCATCGACGGCAAGCGGGTCGCGGCGCTCGAGATCCTGATCGACACGCCGTACGTGAAGGACCTGATCAAGAAGGGCGAGGTCGACACCATCAAGGAAGCGATGGAGCGCAGCACCCAGGAGGGCGGGCAGACCTTCGACCAGGCGATCTTCGAGCTGTACAAGACCGGTCGCATCGACACCGAACAGGCCCTGGCCAACGCCGACAGCGCCAACAACCTGCGCATCCAGATGAAGAACCTCGACCTCCGTCAGTCCGACCGCAAGATTCTCGACGACACCGGCGCCGGGCTGCGGATCCAGGGCGTGTCGGCCGACATGTACCGCCGCATGTGACGCCCCCGCGTGTCGCGGCCTCGCCCCGCTCCCAACCGAGCCGGCGAGCATGAGCGCGCTGGCCAGGGCGCGGGCAGTGGGGAGGTGACGCGCGAGCGGGTCTCAGCCGCCGACGCTCCGTGCCACCCACCGCAGATACGCCCCCGCGCCCCGCTCCACCGGGAGCGCGATCACCTCGGGATTCTCGTAGGGATGCAGCGCCAGCACCCGCGCCTCGAGCGCGGCGTAGCCGGCGCGGGTGGTCTTGATCAGCAGCAGGTGCTCGTCGTCGCGGGCGACCTCGCCCTGCCAGCGGTAGATGGAGCGCACCGGGCCGACGAGATTGACGCAGGCGGCGAGCGCTTCGCCCACCAGGGCCTCGGCCAGGCGCTCGCCGTCCTCGCGCGTCGGCACGGTGACCAGCACGACCACGACCTCGCTCATTCCGCCGCTCCCTCCTGCGCGCCGACCAGGGCGCGGTACTCGACCGGCGGCGCCGGCGGCGCCGCCGGCGCGGGTGGCGCCGACCGACGCCACCAGCGGCGATACCGCGGGCGGGCCGGCGCTGGCAGCAATCCGGCGATGGCCAAGCGTTCGCGCAACAGGTCGGCCATCGGCGCCGGCAGATGGCCGCGGCGAACGACGTCATCGAGCGAGTTGGCGAGGCGGATTGGCGTGAATCCCGACTCCTCGATGAGCTCCCGCGCCACGTCGCCGACGCCGGCGGCGGAGAGCGCCTCCTCGGCGAACAGACAGGCCGCCGTCTGGAAGTAGTTGAAGCTGGGGACCAGGCGCGGGCCGTAGACGCGCAACGTCGCCGGCGGCGTCGGGCGTTCGAGGTTGATGTAGATGCGGGCCACGGCGTCGGCGTGCGGCAGCGCCGCCGCCAGGTGAACGGCCTCCTCGATCAGCGGCCGGTCGACGCGCGCCGCCTGCAGCAGCTCCGACAGGGTCGCCGGCGCCACCCGCCCGGCGACGACGTCGGCGTACAGCGAGTAGATGAGCGGATCGGATTCCCAGTCGTCGCCGAACAGGTACTCGCGCGCCGCCGGCGGCTCGGCCTGGCGCGCCTTGAGCAGCTCGGTGAGCTTGTACCCCACCTGCTCGCGCAGATGGCGGAACTTGCCGCGGAACAGCCGCTGCAACTGATCCTTGAAGACGATGCCGTCGTGGAGGATGCCGTCGAGCTCGAGCTTGCGACGGATGGCGCGCCCGATCTGCGGCGGGCTGGCCGAGAGGAAATACACCCGGACGGCGCGCCCGCGCCCCAGGGCCGTCGTCCGCAGACCGCGGATCAGGGCGGCCACGCCCGGCGCCGCGACCTTGTCCTCGGCGCGCTCGAACGGAATGCGCATCATCTCCCGCAGGCTCTCGAACTCGCTCAGCAGGTACGTCTTGTCGAGGTCCCAGCGAAAGATCAGCGGCGTCGGGTCGGCGTTCATGGGCCACCGTCGGCGTGCATCGCCGGCTCACTCGTCGGCGAGGGGCGCCAGGGCGTCGCGCAGCGCCGGAATCAGGCCGTCGCGCGCCGCCTTGGCGGCGACCTTGACGGTGTTGGCGATCGCCGGCGCCTGCGAGCGGGCGTGCGCCTTGATGAACACCTGCTCGAAGCCGAGGATCGGCGCGCCGCCGTAGGAAGCGTAGTCGGCGAGGGCGCGCAGCCGGTCCGCGCCGGAGGCCATGATCGCCATGCCGGCGCGCCAGCGCCAGGTGCGCTGCGCCGCCGAGCTGGTGAGATCGACCGCCATGTTGGCGACCGACTCCAGCAGCTTGAGGACGATGTTGCCGAGCAGGCCCTCGCAGACGACGACGTCGGCGCGGCCGCTGGTGAGCTCGTGGCCTTCGATGTTGCCGACGAAGTTGATGCCCGGCAGGTCGCGCAGGCGCCGGTGGGCGGCGGTCAGCGTCTCGTCGCCCTGCAGCGGATCGCGGCCCATGTTGAGCAGGGCGACGCGGGGCTCGGCGACGCGCGAGATGACGCGCGCGTAGGTGCTGCCCATCACGGCGAAGCGCACCAGCTCGTCGGCGTTGCAGCGCACCGTGGCGCCAACGTCGAGCGCCAGCGCCAGCGTGTCCTGCTCCGGGCCCTCCGCCGCCCGCGGGTAGACGCTCGCCAGGGCCGCCTTGCCGACGCCCGGCAGCAGCGTCAGCTCGCGCAGCGCGGCCGCGATCGCCGCCCCGGGATTGCCAGCGCTGACCGCCGCCGCGCAGCGGCCCTGCGCCACCTCGCGCAGGCAGACGAAGAGCGAGGCCTTGTTGCGCTTGTAGCGCACCGCGGCCCGCGGCTCCTCCTGCAGGCCGATCGCCTCGCTGGCGTGCAGGATCGCGATCCGCTCCGGGTTGTAGGCGGTCGCCTCGAGCAGCGGCTGCAGCCGGGCCTCGTCGCCGACCAGCACGCAGTCGATGTCGGTCTGCCGCGACACCGCCGCCACCCCCTGCACCACCGCCTCCGGCCCGTGCTCCCCGCCCATCGCATCCACCGCAATCGCCGGCATCGCCGGCAGGATACCGGCGGTCGCCGTGCCCCCTCAAGCGGCAGGGGCGCAGCGGCCGCGCCCCCGCGGCGGCGGCCGCGGGGGGAACCGTGGTTGACTGCCTCAATCCCGTCGACTAGTTACCGGGATTCAGCCGCGGAGGCAGCGCAATGGATTATGCCGTCATCAAGACCGGCGGGAAGCAGTACCGCGTATCGCCGGGCGACGTGCTCACGGTCGAGAAGTTGACCGGCGAGCCGGGCGCCGAGCTCAGCTTCACCGAGGTGCTGGCCGCGAGCAGCGGTGGCACGTTCAGGGTGGGCACGCCAACCCTCACGGGGGCGCGGGTGACGGCGACGGTCATCAAGCAGGGCCGCGGCAAGAAGATCCTGGTGTTCAAGAAGAAGCGGCGGAAGAACTACCGGCGCCGCCAGGGCCACCGGCAGTACCTGACCACCCTGCGGGTGACCGGCATCGAAGCGGGAGCGTGAGCGATGGCGCACAAAAAGGGACAGGGCAGCACGCGCAACGGGCGCGATTCGAACGCGCAGCGCCGCGGCGTCAAGGTGTTCGGCGGCCAGGTCGCCAGGGCGGGCAACATCCTGGTCCGCCAGGTCGGCACCCGCATCCACCCGGGCAAGAACGTCGGCATGGGCCGCGACTACACGCTGTTCGCGCTCATCGACGGCACCGTGCAGTACGCGCGTCTGGGCAAGGACCGCAAGCAGGTGCACGTGCTGCCGAAGCCGTAGCTCGCCGGGGCGGTTCGCCGTCCCGGTCGCGGGCGCCGCGCGTCCGCCCCTGGGTTGCGTCATGAAATTCGTCGACGAGGCCCAGATCGAAGTCATCGCCGGCCACGGCGGCGCCGGCTGCGTCAGCTTCCTGCGCGAGAAGTTCAAGGCGAAGGGCGGACCGAACGGCGGCGACGGTGGCGACGGCGGCGACGTCATCCTCGAGGTCGATCCCAGCCTGACCTCGCTGCTCGACTTCAAGTACCAGCCGCGCTTGGCGGCGAAGCGCGGCGAGCACGGCCGCGGCAAGGATCAGCACGGGCATCGCGGCGCCGACGCGGTGGCCAGGGTGCCGCTCGGCACCATCGTCCGCGACGTCGACAGCGGCGAGGTGATCGCCGACCTCACCGCGCCCGGAACGCGCGTCGTCGTCGCCCGCGGCGGCCGCGGCGGCCGCGGCAATGCCTACTTCAAGAGCTCCACCAACCAGGCCCCGCGGTACGCGCAGCCCGGCCTGCCCGGCGAGGAGCACCGCCTGCGGCTCGAGCTGCAACTGGTCGCCGACGTCGGCCTGCTCGGCTTCCCCAACGTCGGCAAATCGACCTTCATCAGCCGCGTCTCCGCCGCCCGCCCGCGCATCGCCGACTACCCCTTCACCACCCTGGTGCCGAATCTCGGCGTCGTGCGCGTCGACGACCACCGCACCTTCGTCGTCGCCGACATCCCCGGCCTGATCGCCGGCGCCCACGAAGGGCACGGGCTCGGCGACCGCTTCCTGCGCCACGTCTCGCGCACCAGCCTGCTGCTGCACCTGCTCGACGCCAGCGGCATGAGCGGCCGCGATCCGCTCGACGACTACGACGTCATCAACCGGGAGCTGGCGCTCTACGATCCGGCCGTCGCTGCCAAGCCACAGGTCGTCGCCGCCAACAAGATCGACGCCGCCCCGCCCGGCTTCGTCGACGACCTGGCCGCCCGCTTCGCCGCCCGCGGCGTCACCATCCACCCCATCTCCGCCGTCGCCGGCACCGGCGTCACGGCGCTGCTGCGCATGGTCGTACAGCGCCTCGACGCGAAAGAGGAACACGAAGAACACGAATGACCACGAAGAACACCACGCCGATCGAGCTCCTCCTTCGTGTTCCTTCGTGGCCATTCGCGTTCATTTGTGGTTTCGGCTTGCCCAGTGACTGACCAGCTCCAACACAAGCAGGCCCTCCTCCCGCGCGTGAAGCGGGTGGTGGTGAAGATCGGCAGCAGCATCCTGTCGGGGCCGCAGGACATCGACCGCGAACGCATCGGACGCCTGGTCGGTGAGCTCGCCGGCCTGCGCCGGCGCGGCTACGCCGTCGTGCTCGTCAGCTCCGGCGCCGTCGCCGCCGGCATGGCGCGCCTCGGGCTGCGCGAGCGGCCGAGCACCGTGCCGCAGAAGCAGGCCGCGGCCGCGGTCGGACAGATCCGCCTGATGGCGTTCTATGACGAGCGCTTCAGCGCCCACGGGCTGCCCGTCGCGCAGATCCTCCTCACCCACGACGACCTCGCGCACCGGCGGCGCTATCTGAACGCCCGTCACACCTTCGAGGAGCTGCTCGGCGCCGGCGTGCTGCCGATCGTCAACGAGAACGACAGCGTCGCCGTCGAGGAGGTGCGCTTCAACTTCGGCGACAACGACAACCTGTCGGCGCTGGTGGCGACGCTGATCGACGCCGACCTGCTGGTGATCCTCAGCGACGTCGCCGGCCTGCACACCGCCGACCCGCGCCGCGATCCCGGCGCCCGCCTGGTGCCGGTCGTCGACGCGGTGCGGCGCGAGGTCGAGGCGCTGGCCGGCAGCTCCGGGCCGCTCGGCAAGGGCGGCATGGCGAGCAAGCTGCAGGCGGCACGCAAGGCGAGCGAGGCGGGAATTCCCTGCGTCATCGCCGACGGCCTGCGCCCCGGCGTCCTGCCGCGCGTCTTCGATCCGACCGCCGACGAGGGCACGCTCTTCCTCGCCACCGGCGACCGGCTGACCCGCCGCAAGCACTGGATCGCCCACACCCTGCGGCCGGCGGGCGCGCTCACCGTCGACGCCGGCGCCTATGCCGCGGTGAGCGCCGGCGGCCGCAGCCTGCTGCCCAAGGGCATCACCAGGGTCAGCGGCGGCTTCGGCGCCGGCGAGTGCGTCGCCTGCCTGACCCCCGCCGGCGCCGAGTTCGCGCGCGGCCTGGTCAGCTACAGCGCCGCCGAGCTCGACCGGATCAAGGGCCTGCACAGCAGCGAGATCGAAGCCGTGCTGCAGTACACCGCCGGCAACGAAGCCATTCACCGCGACGATCTCGTCCTCACCGAAGCGCGCGCGAAGCCATGACGGCGCCTCGCCTCGCCCTGGCCGGCGCGCTCGCGCTGCTGGCCGTCGCCGGCTGCGCCCGGCAGGTGCCGCCAGCGCTGCCGGCGATGGCGGTCGCGACCCCGGGGCCGCGCGCCACCGACCTGCAGCAGGTGGGGCGCTTCGCCGGCGTCCTGCCGTGCGCCGGCTGCGACGGCATTCGCACCGAGCTGCTGCTGGCCGGCAACTGGGAGGGGCTGCAGCTCTATCATTTGCGCGAGACCTACCTCGGCGCGGCGCAGAACGGCCGCACCGTCGAGCGCGAGGGCACCTGGGCGACGCTGCGCGGCGTCCCCGAGGACGAGCAGGCGCTCGTCTACCAGCTCGATCCCGACCGCCCCGGCCAGCGCCGCCACTTCATCGTCGTCGACGAACGCAGCATCCGCCTGCTCGACGACGCGCTGGCGCCGATCGGCGACCCGCTCGTCCGCGTCGACGGCCGCTGACGCTCAACGCCGCGCCCGCGCCTCCAGACCGGCGCGGATCTCCTCGTGCACCCGCCGGGTCAGGGGATAGCGCCACAACAGGGCGATGCCGATCAGCAGGAACAACGCCGGCGCCAGCGCGGTCATCCAACGGATGGCCTGGCGCACCGGCTCCGCCTGCTCGCCGCCGCGCTGAAACCCGAGGAGATCCAGCAGCCCGAGCGCCAGGAACACCGCCAGCGCGCCCGCGAGCTTGCGCAGGAAGGTGAAGATGCCGTTGTACACGCCCTCGCGCCGCTCGCCGGTGAGCAGGTCGTCCTCGTCGATCACCTCGCCGAGCATCGCCCACGGCATCAGGTCGACCGCGGCATAGCCGATGCCGGTGAGCGCCGCGACCAGCGCCAGCGTGCCGACCGACCACTGCGGCGTGGCGAAGATGAACAGCGAGCTCCCGGCCATCCACCACAGCGAGCCGACGAGGAACATCGCCGCCTTGTCGCGACCGCGCGCCAGGCGCAACCAGCACGGCAGCGCCGCGGCGACGCCGAGCAGGAACAGCCCCATGACGATCTCGAAGTCGTCGGGGCGGCCGATCCAGTACGCCAGGTAGAGGATGAGCAGCGCGCCGACCAGATCCATGGCGATGCGGCCGCTGAGGTACGCGGCGGTGAGGCGCGCGAACGAGCGGTGGCGGAGGACCTGGCGCAGCTCGCGCCGCCAGGCGGTCGCCGCCGGCCGGTCGCGGAACTCGCGGCGCTCGAAACTGTGGCGGTAGATCAGCGGCCACGGCGCCACCAGCAACGAGGCGACGAGCGCCGCGGCGAGCCCGTAGCCGGCGGGTCCGCCGCCGCACGCCTCCGCCAGCGGTCGCATGGCGACGGCGACGAAGACGCCGACCAGCGACCCGGCGTTGCGGTAGGTGTTCAACGACGTGCGCTCGTCGTAGTCGGTCGCCATCTCCGGCAGCAGCGCCAGGTAGGGAATGGCGAGCACCGTCATCCACACCGAGGTGAGCGAGTAGATCGCCGCGTAGTAGGCGAACTTCACCGCCTGCGACGCGGCCGGCAGATCGATCCACAGGGCTGCGAAGCTGAGGCCGAACGGCAGCGCGCCGATCAGGAAATACGGCCGGCGGCGGCCGGCGCGCCAGCGCGTCTGGTCGGAGATCCGCCCCATCAGCGGATCGGTAACCGCGTCCACCGCGCGGCCGATCAGCGGCACCAGGCCGGCGAGCGCCGGCCGCAGGTCGGCGACCTGGGTGAGGAAGTACGACGTGTAGACCAGGGCCAGCGACGCCAGGGCGGCGTTGATCGTCAGATCGCCCAGGCCGTAGATGGACTTGGTGAGGGCGGGAAGGCGGTCGGGGGCCGGTGCGGACACCGCTGTTCCCTCGGGCAACGCGGCGCGCAGCGCAAGGGATGGGCGCCGATCAACCCAGCCATGGGCAGAAATCCTCCCGCCCCAGTCCCTCTTCCCTCCTCCGTTCCCGAGGCGGGCGGCGGAGCTCGGTGCTCGTCGGAGAGGCGGGGCGGCTGGATCCGCGTTCATCCCTGTCGCGCCGACCGGCGACCGCGATTGAAGCGGCTCGGGCGCGTCGATATACGAACCCGATGACCGACATCGGCGACGAGGTCGTCGCGCTCTGCCGCGCCGCGCGCCAGGCGGCACGCGGCCTAGCGACCAGCGCGGCGACGGCCAGGAACGGCGCCCTGCGCGCCGCCGCGGCGCGGCTGCGGGCGCGCGGCGACGCGCTCGTGGCCGCCAACGCCGAGGACGTCGCGGGGGCCCGCCGCGACGGGCTGAGCGCCGCGCTGGTCGACCGCCTGACGCTGACGCCGCCGCGCCTCGAGGCGATGGCCGCCGGGCTCGACGAGATCGCCGCCCTGCCCGATCCGCTCAGCGAGACCATCGCCCGCTGGCGGCGCCCGAACGGGCTCGAGATCGCCCAGGTGCGCATCCCGATCGGCGTCGTCGGCATCATCTACGAGTCCCGCCCGAACGTCACCGCCGACGCCGCGGGCCTCTGCCTGAAGTCCGGCAACGCGGTGATCCTCAAGGGCGGGTCGGAGGCCTTCGCCACCAACCGCGCCATCGCCGCCTGCCTGGCCGATGGGGTTGCCAGCGCCGGGCTGCCGACGGATGCCGTGCAGCTCATCCCCACCACCGACCGCGCCGCGGTGGCGGCGCTGCTGCGCCAGCGCGAGTTGGTCGACGTCATCGTGCCGCGCGGCGGCCCCAGTCTGATCGACGCCATCACCAGCCAGTCGGCCATCCCGGTGATCCAGCACTACGCCGGCATCTGCCATGTCTACGTCGACGACCGCGCCGACCTGGCGATGGCGGAGGCGATCGCCGTCAACGCCAAGGTGCAGCGCCCCGGCGTCTGCAACGCCATGGAGACGCTGCTCGTGCACCGCGAGATCGCGGCGCGCTTCCTGCCGCAGGTCGCGGCGCCGCTGCGCGCCGCCGGCGTCGAGCTGCGCGGCTGTCCGCGCACCCGCGCCGTGCTGCCCGACGCCGCCGTCGCCACCGACGAGGACTGGCGCACCGAATATCTCGATCTCATCCTGTCGATCCGCGTCGTCGAGTCGCTCGACGAGGCCATCGCGCACATCGCCACCTACGGCACCGGACACTCCGACGCGATCGTCACCGACAGCGTCGCCCACGCCCAGGCCTTCACCGCGGCGGTGGACTCGGCGGCGGTGTACGTGAACGCCTCGACCCGCTTCACCGATGGGTTCGAGTTCGGCTTCGGCGCCGAGGTCGGCATCTCCACCAACCGGCTGCACGCCCGCGGGCCCATGGGGCTGCGCGAGCTGACGACCTACAAATACGTGATCCAGGGCAACGGGCAGATTCGCTCGTGAGCCGCGGCGGCCCTCGCAGGCGCGCCGCGGCGCCCGGACGCTGGCCGGCAGGCCCCCCCGCCCCGCCGGCGCGGGTAGGGCGCCCGGCGCGCCGATCGCTCGGGATCTTCGGCGGCACCTTCGATCCCATCCATCTCGGGCACCTGCGCTGCGCCGAGGAAGCGCGCGAGCAGCTCGGGCTCGACCACATCCTGTTCATCCCCGCCGCCGATCCGCCGCACAAGCCGCAGCGGCGGATCACCCCGGCCACGCACCGTCTGGCGATGGTCAGGCTGGCGACCGCCGGCAATCCACGCTTCCGCGTCTCCGATATCGAGATCGAACGGCGCGGACCGTCGTACACCGTCGACACCCTGCGCAGCCTGCGGCTGCGCCTCGGCCCGACGGCGCGACTCGTCCTGCTGCTCGGGCTCGACGCCTTCCGCGACATCGGCACCTGGAAGGACTATCGGACACTGTTCACCCTCGCCGACTGCGCCGTGTGGACCCGCCCTCCGGGCGCGCGCGGCCGGCCGCGCGCGCTCCTGCCCGTTGCCGCTCGCGGGGACTTTTGCTACGCAGACGACCAGACCACGTTGATTCATCGCACGGGGACCCGTATCCAATTCCTCACCGTGACCGCGCTCGACATCTCGGCCTCGAACATCCGCCAGCGCCTGCGCAGCGGACGTTCGGTGCGCTACCTGCTGCCGCCGGCCGTCGAGCGTCATGTGCTTCGCGAGGGGCTCTACCGGGGCCGCGTCGTCTCTTGAAGAAGCCCGCCACCGACCCGCGCGAGACCGCGCTCCTGTGCGTCCGCTACGCCCTCGACAAGAAGGCGTACGATCTCCTGTTGCTCGACGTGAGCGGCCTCACCTCGCTGGCCGACTTCTTCCTCATCTGCACCGGCCGGTCGGACACCCAGGTACAGGCGATCGCCACCAGCATCGAGGAGGGCCTCGGCAGCCTCGGCCGCAAGCCGCGCATGATCGAGGGGCTGAGCAGCGGCCACTGGGTGCTGATCGACTACGGCGACGTCGTCGTCCACATCTTCCTCGAGTCGGTGCGCGAGTTCTACGATCTCGAGCGCCTGTGGGCGCGCGGCACGGTGGTCCAGCTCCCCGAGCCGTATCGCAGTCAGGCGCGCGACCTGCGCCTCGCCAGCAACGCCCGCTGAGCGGCCAGCCATGAAGCGCGGCCTCTTCGTGCTGGGCGGCATCGCGCTCGTCGCCATCTTCGCCCTGCTGATCGCGCTCAACCCGGGCGAGGTCGAGTTCCATCCCACCCACCTGCACAGCTTCCGGCCGATGCTGGGAGTGCTGTTGATCCTCACCTTCTGCGCCGGCGGCGCGCTCGTGCTGGTCGGCGGCGGCATGCGCCAGCTCTCGATCCGGCTCGGCGACTGGCGCGCCCGCCGCAGCGCCAAGCAGGCGGCGCAGGCCGCCGCGTGGCACGAGGCGGGCGAGGCCGCGGCCTGGGCCGGCGAGCTCGAACGCAGCCGCACCCTGATGCGCAAAGCCTGGCGCCGCCAGGCGGGCAACAGCGCCGCGGCGCTGTCGCTCGCCTCGTCGTACATGGACACCGGCGAGTATCCCGCCGCCCAGGAGGTGCTGCAGGCGGCGCTCGAAGAGGATCCGAACGACGCCGATCTGCGCTACGCGCTCGGCGAGACCCTGCGCCGGCGCGGCGAGATCTTCGAGGCCATCCGCATGCTGGAAACGCTGCGGGTGCGCTTCCCGCACGCGCCGCGCGTCCTGATCAGCCTGCGCGAGCTCTACCGCGAGGCCGAGCGCTGGCGCGAGGCGGCCGACGTCGAGGCAGCCTACCTCGAGTCGCTGCCGGCGGCGGCACGGGCCGGCGAGCAGGGCCGCCTCACCGAGCTGCGCTACCAGGCGGCGCTGGCCCTGAGCGATCCGGCGGAGCGCGCCGCGGCGCTCGACGCGGTCGTGCAGCGCGACCGCGCCTTCGTCCCGGCGCAGGTCAGCCTCGGCGACGCGCTCGCCGAGTGCGGCCGCGTCGACGAGGCGATGAAGCTGTGGGAGAAGGCGCTGCGCGCCCAGCCGCGGCTGGTGCTGATCGAGCGCTTGCTGGCGCACGAGCGCTCGGCCCGCGAGCACGAGCGCATCCTCGCCCTGCTCGGCAAACACTGGAGCGACCTCGACGGCGATGGCGCCCGCCTGCTCCTCGCCCGCACCGCCCTGGCCAGCGGCAACGCCGAGACCGCCGAACGCGAGCTGCGCGCCATCGGCAAGCAGGACGCCCCCACCGTACAGCGCGCCTGGGCCGAGCTGCACCACCAGCGCGGCGACCATGCGGCCGCCTGGACCGCCCTCAGCGGCGCCGCCGACCGCCTCGGCGCCGCCGCCGCCGACCACCGCTGTTCGGTGTGCGGCCGCAGCAGCGAAGCCTGGGTCGGCTACTGCGGCGGCTGCGGCCGCTGGGACACCTACCGCGCCGGGGAAGCCGCCTGACGCTGGACGGCCGCGGCAGCGCGACCCGACATAGCGGTACGCCGCGGCCGCGGACTACGCGGCGAGGAAGTGCGGGATCATCCGTCGCAGGCCGGTGATGTCGTGCAGGTCCTCGTCGAAGTTGGGAACGGCGGCGACGACGGTGCGCGGCGGCAGTTGGCGGCGGAAGGCCTCCATCCGGACCTGGTCGCCGCGCGCCTGCATCTCGTAGTCGAGGAAGTTGTCGACCAGGCGGTCGGCGTGGCCGCTGCGCTTGATGACGCTGCCGACCAGCTCGCGCAGCCACGCCTCGTCGAGGCGGCGGACGCCGGCCAGCGCCTCGCGCTGCACGCGGTTGAAGACGACCGCGCGCAGGGACACGTCGAGCGCCGCGAGTTGGCGACAGAACTCCTCGGCCTCGCCCAGCACCTGCTCCTCGGGCGAGGTGACGACGACGAAGGCGGTGTGCTTGGAGTGCAGCAGCTTGTCCACCACCTGCACCCGCGCCTCGAAGCCGTCGAACAGACCGCTCATGGCGTTGAAGAAATCGGAGATCTCGACCAGCGCCTTGACGCCGGTGGCATCCTCGAGGCGGTGCAGCAGGGTGCCGGCGGCGCGGTTCATCACCCGCAGCGTCGACCAGCCGGCGGAGAAGTACGGCTTGATGAACCAGCGGATCACCTGGCGATCGAGGAAGGCGGCGATGCGGCGCGGCGCGTCGAGGAAGTCGAGCGCGTGCCGGGCGGGCGGCGTGTCGACGACGATCAGGTCGTACCGGCCGCTGGCGTGCAGCTCGGCGAGCTGCTCGATCGCCATGTACTCCTGCGAGCCGGCGAAGCTCTCCGACAGGTGCTGGTAGAAGCGATTGGCGAGGATGCGGTGGCGCACCTCGGCGCTGGGGGCGTAGCGTTCGACCAGCGCGTCCCAGGCGCCCTTCTGGTCGAGCATCATGGCGTCGAGCGCGCCGCCGCCGATGCGCACCTTGCGCGCCTGGTTGCCGAGCGAGCGCAGCCCGAGCGCGTCGGCCAGGCGGCGCGCCGGATCGATGGTCATCACCATCGTCCGCCGGCCCTGCTCGGCGCCGTGCACGGCGAGCGCCGCCGCGGTGGTCGTCTTGCCGACTCCGCCGCTGCCGGCGCAGATCACCACGTGGTGGCGCGCCACCACCTCGGCGAGCGACTTCACGTCCGCCCCGCGCGGCGCGTCGACAACGCCGGCACCGTCAGGCGCTGCGCCAGCGCCCGCAGCTCCGCGTAGCCGAACTCCTCGGCGAACAGGAACGGCAGGTCGATCACCGGCAGGTCGACCGCGCCCACCAGGCGGGCGCGATGGCGGGCGTTGAGCTCCGCCCAGCCGATCTCCTCGCGGGCGCGGGTCGCCACCGCGCTGAGCAGCGGCCCGGCCTTGGCGTCGCGCGCGCCGCCGGCCGCGCGCTCGAGACGCTGCGCGTCCTCCAGCGCCAGACCGCCGGCGTGCAGCCGGTTCACGAACAGCAGGCCGGTCGGCATGCCGAGGTCGTCGCGCAGCGCGCGGTGCATGGTGATCGTCTCGTTGACCGGCATCTCCTCCGCGGTGGTGACGAGGTTCACCGCGGTGCGCGCCGAATCCGTGAGCAGATCGACCAGGCGCTGCGCCTCGCGGTGCACGAGCCCGATCTCGAAGGTGTCGCGCGCCGCCGCCGGCATGCGCAGGTACTGCAGTCCATGGCCGGTCGCCGGCGCGTCGACGATCACGTGATCCCAGCCCGGCCCGCGCCCGCCGTCGTCGCCGCGCTCGGCCTCGAACCAGATCTTCCCGATCGTCATCAGCTCCTTCAGCCCCGGCGCCGCGGCGACGAAGTACTGGTAGAGCTGGCTCCGGAAGACGGCCTGCAGCAGCCGCTTCACCGGAATGATCATCGACAGGTACTCGGCCAGCGCCGCCTTGCCCTCGATGGCCATCAGCCAGGGGCCGGCGGGCGTCGGCACCGCCTGGCCGAGCGGACCCGGCTCGGCCTGCAGCAACTGCGGCGCCCGGGCGACGCCGTCGACCTCGCACAGCAGCACCCGCTTGCCGCGCCGCGCCCCCTCCAGCGCCAGCGCGCACGCCACCGTCGTCTTGCCGACGCCGCCCTTGCCGACCACGAACAGCAGTCGGCGGCGGAAGAGATCGTCGAGGGTCACGACCGCTCCCATGGCGTGACCGGTGTCCGGTGGCCGGTGACCGGAAGTAGAACCGTCTCAGTACGCATCAGCTTGGCCGCGACCGACCGGTCACCGGGCGCCGGTCACTGGTCACCCCATGGCGACCATACCACCGCCGGCGCGGATGACGAGCGCCTACGCGCCCTCCCAGCGCCGGAAGGCGACGCAGGCGTTGGCGCCGCCGAAGCCGAAGGAGTTGGAGAGGGCGACGCGCACCGGGGCGTGGCGGGCGGTGTTGGGAACGTAGTCGAGATCGCACTCGTCATCGGGGTGCTCGTAGTTGATCGTCGGCGGGATGACGGCGTGCTGCAGCGTCAGCACGGTGTACACCGCTTCGAGGCCGCCGGCGCCGCCGAAGAGGTGGCCGGTCATCGATTTGGTCGAGCTGACGGCGAGACGCGCCGCGTGCTCGCCGAAGAGGCGCTTGATCGCCTGCGTCTCGTTGGCGTCGTTGTATGGCGTCGCCGTGCCGTGGGCGTTGATGTAGTCGACGTCGGTGGGCACCAGCCCGCCGCTCGCCAGCGCCAGCCGCATGCACTCGGCGGCGCCGCGGCCCTCGGGCGCCGGCGAGGTGATGTGGTAGGCATCGCAGTTGGCGCCGTAGCCGACCACCTCGGCGTAAATACGGGCGCCCCGGGCGTGAGCGCGGGCGAGCGATTCGAGCACCAGGACGCCGGCCCCCTCGCCGATGACGAAGCCGTCGCGATCGCGGTCGAACGGCCGGCTGGCGCGGGTCGGCTCCTCGTTGCGGGTCGACATGGCGCGCATGACGGCGAACCCGCCGACGGCGAGCGGCGTGATCGCCGCCTCGGCGCCGCCGCTGATGACGACGTCCTGCTCGCCGTCGCGGATCAACCGGAACGCCTCACCAACACCCTGCCCGCCGGACGCGCAGGCGCTGGTCGGCGTGTAGTTGACGCCCGTGCAGCCGAAGCGGATCGCGATCAGCCCCGGCGCCATGTTGGCGATGACGCGCGGAATGACGAACGGCGACAGCCGCTTGTGGCCGCCCTCGAGAAACGCCTTGTGGTACTCCTCGAGCGTCGCCAGGCCGCCCATGCCGACGCCGATGACGACGCCGACCCGCCCGGCTTCGTCGGAGGCGATGCGCAGGCCGGCGTCGTCGACCGCCATCTGCGCCGCCGCGATCGCGAACTGCGCGAAGCGGTCGACCTTCTTGATGTCCTTCTTCTCCAGGTAGGCGGCGGGATCGAAGCCGCGCACCTCGCCGGCGATCCGCACCGGCAGCGCCGAGGCGTCGAACAGCTCGATCGGGCCGATCCCGGAGCGGCCGGCGGTGACGGCCTCCCAGTTCGGCGCGACGCCGATCCCGAGCGGCGACACCGCCCCCAGACCGGTCACCACGACACGCGCGCGTTCCCCCGCCATCTGCGCCGAAATAGAGAGGGTGCCGGCGGCGGTCAAGGCGCCCCGCGACCGCGACTCAGTCGGGCGACACCAGGCGCCGCGTCTTCTTCATCCAGCGCGCCGTCGCCCAGGCGGCGACGATGACCAGCCACGCCGGCAGCAGCGTCGCCAGCGCCCGCGTCAGCCCGGCGCGGCCGTCCCACTCGATCCACTGCAGCGCGATCAACGCCACGGCGCAGCTCGCGAAGGCGAAGGTCGTGCCGTACTCCTTGCGCACCACCCGCTTCCAGTCGAAGGCGAAGCGCGCCATCGTCGCCCGGATGCCGCGCAGATTGGGGATGAAGCGCGGGACGCGGGCGCAGAAGTCGTCGAAGGCGGGACCGAACTTGCGCGACAGGAACACCTCCTCGGCGCGCGCCATCGAGAACAGCGCCAGCCCAGCGACGGCGAGCATCCCGTAGGCGCCGGGGGCGTTCCAGATCATCATCAGCCCGGTCAGCAGGAGGAAGTTGCCGACGTACAGCGGGTGGCGGACGTGGGCGAAGATGCCGTCGACCACCAACTTGTCGGCGGCGATCGTGCGGTTCTTGCCGCCGCGCTGGATGTAGGCGAGGCCGATCACCAGGACGCGCAGCGCCTGGCCGGCGGTCGCCACCAGCAGCCCGGCCGCGTCCCACAGCAGCTCGCTGGTCGTCGACCGGCCGAACGGCCGCGGTCGGGTCAGCAGGAGGACGCCAGCCAGCAGGACCGGCGCTAGGCCGTTGCGATAGCGGAAGACCAGGTTGCCGAACGCGACCAGCGCGCCGTCGATCCCGCTCGGCGCCGCCGCCGCGTCACTTGACGGCGATGATGCCACAGAAGTTGTACCACTTGAAAAAGACGTCGACGGCGCGGAAGCCGGCGCGCCGCAGCATGAGGTCGTTCTCTTCGAGTCGATAGGGGATCAGGACGTTCTCCAGCGCCTCGCGCTTGCGGGCGATCTCCAGCTCGCTGTAGCCGTTGGCTTGTTTGAACTCGTAGTAGTGCTGGATGTACAGCCGGTTGAGCAGCGACTCCTGCGCCACCAGCTTCTCGATCAGCAGCAGGCAGCCCTCGCGGTTGATGCCGGCGCAGACCTCGCGCAGCAAGCCCTCGCGGTGCACCGGCCGGACGAACTGCAGGGTCAGGCTCATCACCACCGCCGAGGCGTTGGTGATCGACAGGCCCTCGTTGAGATCGGCATGCCGCAGCTCGTATGGGTGACGCAGCCGGCCGGCGAGCGCCGCCTCGGCGCGTTCGAGCATGGCGGGCGAGTTGTCGAGCCCGACCAGCGTCACCTGCTGCGGCAGCGCGTCGAGCAGCGCCAGCGTCGTCCCGGTCGAACAGCCGATGTCGTAGATGTTGGTCCCGTCGGCGGCGAAATCGCCCGCCAACTGGGCCAGCATGCGCTGCATCTCGCCGTAGAACGGCACCGAGCGCTCGAGCATGTCGTCGAACACCGACGCCGTCTCGGCATTGAAGCTGAAATCGGCGACCGGCCGCTCGGCCTCTTGGAACAGTTGATCGCGCTCACGGCGCCTGGCGCTTGGCATCGGGCCTCTTTCTTCTCGACGAGCTCGCCCGCGGCCGCCGCCTGCGCGCAGCCGTCTCCCTCGAGGGTAGGGCCCACTTATCCGCATCCCGCCATGCCGGCAAGCGACCCAGGCGCCGGCGCCGCGAATTGTGAGCCGGAGGTGAGAGTGGCGCGCCCGGTTGCCCGGCGCCGGCGCGCAAGGTACGTTCCCGCCCCGTGGACCCCGAGCCCCCCTCCGCGCCGCTGACGACGCGCTGATGGAGTCCGTCACCTACCTGCTGATCCTGCTCGTCTGCCTGGTCGGATCGGCCTTCTTCTCCGGCAGCGAGACGGCGCTGCTGCGCATCCGCGGCGCCGACCTCGAGGAAGACGTCAAGCGCCCCACGGGCCCCGCCGTGCTGGCGGCGCGGGAGCTGCTGCACTCGATCCAGCGCCTGCTGGTCACCGTCCTGCTGGGCAACAACATCGTCAACACGCTCGGCGCCGCGGTCGCCTCCGCGTTGGCCGTTCGCTACCTCGGCGACTCCTGGGGCATCGTCGTCGCGACCGTGGTCATGACCCTGATGACCTTCGTCTTCGGCGAGGTGATGCCGAAGGCCTTCGCCGCCACGCACCCCAAGCGCGTCGCCTACCTCGTCGCCCTGCCCCTCTATCTCCTGCACCAGCTTCTGCGGCCGCTGCACGTGCTCTACGACCGCGTCGTCGATCCCCTCGTCGAGCGCCTCGCCGGCGGCGCCGACACGGCGCCGCAGATGAGCTCGGTCGAGGAGCTGATGCGCCTGGCGCGCGGCGCCGAGGCGCAGACCACGACCGGCGACCGCCCGATCGGCATCATCGCCGCGGCGGCGCGCGCGGTCGACATGACGGTGGCCGACATCATGGTGCCGCGCACCGAGGTGGTGGCGTATTCGGTCGACACCCCGACCGCGGACCTGCTGAAGAGCGTGCTCGAGGAAGGCTACACGCGGGTGCCGATCTACGAGGGCTCGATCGACCGCGTGCTCGGCGTCGCCCACCTCAAGGACCTCGTCGAGCTGGTGCGCGACAGCAAAGCCGACCTGCGCCGCATCCTGCGCCCCGTGCTGCAGGTGCCGGAGCGCAAGCGCATCCTCGAGCTGCTCACCGACATGCAGAACGCGTTCGTCCACTTCGCCATCGTCAAGGACGAATTCGGCGTCACGCTCGGCATCGTCACCCAGGAGGACATCCTCGAGGAGCTGGTGGGCGAGATTCGCGACGAATTCGATCGCGACGAGCTGCTCACCATCCGCGAGGTCGCGCCCGGACGCTACCAGGCGCTCGGCCGGGTGAAGGTGCGCGACTTCAACCGCCAGACCAACTGGAAGGTGCCCGCCGAGTCCGGCGACACCCTGGCCGGCCTGGTCTTCAACACCCTCGGCCGCACTCCGCGCCGGGGCGAGTCGATCCACGTCCCCGGCTACGAGATCGTGGTCGCGGACCTGTCGCGCAACCGCGTCACCCAGGTGCAGATCATCGAGAAGCCGCCGCAGACGGAGGCGACGGCGGCGACGTAGCGACCGCCGTCATTTCCCGTAGCCGCCGCCGAAGTGGTCGTACGGATCGGCGCCGGCGGCCAGCGAGGCGTCGTAGCGGGCGCGCTCGATGTGCCGCTCCAGCCCCTCGACCACGAAGGCGAGGAAGTCGCGGGTCGAGAGAATGCCGACCAGGCGGCCATCGCGCAGGACCGGCAGGTGGCGCACGCGGTGCGAGCGGAAGGTCTCCAACACCGTCCGCACCGGCGCATTCACGTCGACGCTGACCACATCACGGGTCGCGACCTCGGCCGCCAGGGTCCGCTCCGGGTCGCGACCGACGGCGACGACCCGGGCCGCGATGTCGCGCTCCGACACCAGCCCGCGCAACCGCCCGCCCTCGACGACCAGCACGGCGCCGACCCGGTTGGCCAGCATGCGCCGCGCCGCTTCCGCCACGCTGTCGCCCGGCGCGACGGTGATCATCTCGGTCGCCATCAGGGTCTCGATCGTGGACATGTGCCCCTCCTCTCCGAGCACCCACTTCTCGCACGGGGAATATAGCGGTCGGCGCCCGGATTGCCTGCCCCGCATGGCGCGCGAGCGGCCGCCGGCATCGGCTCAGCGCGTCGCCCGCAGGTAGTCGACGATGGCGCGCGCCTCCGCCTCCGTCAGGACGCCGGCGTAGTGCGGCATCACCGGCGCATGCTCGTCGAGCATGTGCCAGATGGTCCCGCGCAGCGCTTCCGGATCGTGCGCGGCGAAGTACTGCCGGTTGAAGATCACCGTCGGCTGCCGCACCGCTTCGCCCGAGTCGCCGGTCGGGACGCCGTGATCGCCGTGGCAGGGGGCGCAGGTGGTGGTGTAGGTCTCGAAGCCGGGCGAGAAGAGGCGCACGTAGGCGGCGACGTCGCGCGCCTCGGCATCGCTCAGGCGCGGCACCAGCGCCGGCATGCCGGCGCGACCGTGGCGCACGACCTCGACCATGGTCTCGTCCGACAGCGAGGCCTGAAACGCCGGGTCCGCCAGCGAACGCGGCGGCCGCACCCCCTCGGGTGGCGGCGCGAGCGGCGTGCCGTACGGCCCGTGGCAACCGGCGCAGCGATCGACGTAGATCTCCCAGCCGGGGTCGGCCTGCCGCCAGTCGATGGTCGGCAACCGCTGCAGATAGGCGACCATGGCTTCGACGTCGGCGGTGCGCCGTCGCAGCGCCGCGGGATCGACCGCCAGGCGCAGCGGCTCGCCGCTGCGCACCCGTTTCACGAGCTCGTCGGTGGGGTAGCGCGCCAGGAATCCCTCGCGCAGGTCGCGCGGGTGCATCGCGAAGAGAGCCGCATTGGGACCGTCGCCGCGCCCGTCGACGCCGTGGCACGGCGCGCACTGTCGGAGATAGAGCCCCCGGCCGTCGGCGGCCCGGGCCGTCGTTGCCAGCACCAGCACGCCGATCGCCGCCGCGACCAGCGGCGCCCTACGCACGTCGCGCATGCGACCTCCTGCTGCCGCGGCCGCGCGGAGTCGCGGCCCGGCTCCGCCGCCGGCGCGCCGCCGGCGGTTCGATGCCGGCCGCCGCCTGCAACTCGCGGAAGGCTCGCTCGACGGCGCGTTCGAAGCGCTCGACGTCCGGCATCGTCGCCATGTCCGACGTGATACCGATGAACAGCGCGTCGCGATAGCCATACAGCGCGACGCTCGCCGGGCTGCGCACGGCCACCGGCGCGAACGGGTAGGCGGCGAGGATCTCGGCCCCGGCGAGGTAGCGGGGCACCAGAATGCCGGGCACGTTGGTGACGATGAAGTCGAGATTGCCGAACGTGCCCTCGGTGAGCCAGGTGATCAGGGAACGCGGCAGCACGCTGAGCGCCTCGGCGAGGATCGGCGAAGCGTTGGCGGAGGGATCGGCCTTGGCCGCCTCGATCCGCGCCCGCACGGCGTGAAAGGTCGCCAGCGGATCGTCGATCGCGATCGGCAGCCGCACCAGGATGCCGGTGGCGACGTTGCCGGTGGCGGCCTTCTCGGTCCACTCCTCGGGCCTGCGCAGGTTGATCGGCACCAGCGTCAGCAGCTCGCGAACCTCACCCAGCCGGTGGGCGCGATGCCAGCTCCGCATGGCGCGGGCCATGACGGTGCAGATGACGTCGATCATCGTCCCGCCCAGCGCCGCCTTGAGCGCCCGCATGTCCGCGAAGGGCAGCGCCATGCCGCTCAGGCGCCGCGCCCGGCCGGCCGCGCCCTTGAGCGGCGAGTGGCTGTCGAAACGGATGGTCTCCGCCAGCGAGCGCAGGGCGGTGAGCGCGCGCGCGATCTGGCCGGGGTGCTGCACGGTGTCGACCAGCGTCCGCGCCGCCGCGGCCGCCCGCTCGAGGTCGAGCTCGACCCGGTCGCGCAGCGCCTCGACGAGCTGCTCGCCGAAGCCCTGCGGGCGCGGCCACGCCCCTTTGCGCCCCGCCGCGGGCGACGCCGCATCCGCATCGGCGCTGCCGGCGCGGTCCCAGTCGGTCATCGCGGCGAAGATCGCGTTGCCGCCGACCCCGTCGGCGACCGCGTGATGGAGCTTGAAGAAGAGCGCCGCGCGCTCGTCGGCCAGGCCGTCGTACACCCGCGCCTCCCACAGGGGACGGCTGCGGTCGAACGGCGTCTCGTATGCCGGGCCGAGCTCGCGCAGCAGCTCGGCCCACGCGCCGCCCGGCACCGCGTGGTGGCGGAGGTGGTAGTCGAGGTCGAAGGTCGGATCGTCCTCCCAGTGCGGCAAGGTCAGGTCGAGCGGAGCATCGCGGACGCGCTGCGTCAGCCGCGGCACCGCGGCGATGCTCCGCCGCAGGGCGGCCCGCAGGCGCTCGCGGTCCGGCGGCCGATCGAGCAGCATGAGCATCGCCATCGTGGTCGGCTGCTGCGGCGAATCGAGCCACCAGAACGTCAGGTCCTCGCCCCGCAGGCGTTCTGCTTGATGCTCCATGCCACGCACCCCGTGCCCCTCGTCTCGCAATCGCTGCGCCAGGGACGGATCCGGTGCCGGCCGCGCGCGCGTCGCGGCCGGCGTCGCAGACGTGGGAAAGGCAAGCCGCTGACAATGATCAGCCACCGCACTGCGCCCAGCCCTTTGCCGGCATCGCGCGATCTGCTGGCCTGGCCCCATGAGCCGTGGGACGACACGAGACCCCGGGGGCCGGTGGGCCATCCGCAATCGATCGGGATTCGTCCGCTGTCCCCGCCAGGGCGCCCAGGCGCTGATCAACGCCGTCGAGCGGCGCGAGCGCGGCGGCTGGCGGCGCAGCATCGTCTGGTGTTCGCTGCGGGCGGGCGAGCAGTGGTGCAGCGAAGACTGCGGCCGGCCGCGCCATCCGGGGACGGGGACCGAGCTCGGCTCTACGCGCGGGCGCGATTCGGCGCTACACTCGGCAACAAGAGAGGGGAACATGAACGATCGCGCCTTCTTTCGCGAAGTAGCCGCCCGCCTGCGCTGCGACGAGCGGCGTGCCGAAGCCATCACCTATGTCGTCTTCCAGGAGCTGCGGGCGCGCATCACGCCCAAGGAAGCGAGCAACGTGGCGGCCCAGCTTCCCACCGGCCTGAAGAAGCTGTGGCTCGAGAACGAGCGCGACGACCGCCCGGTCGAGCGCCTGCACCTGCCGGAGTTCATCGGCCGCGTTCGCCAGCACGCCGCCCTGCCGGACGACGCCGAGGCGCAGCGCGGCACCCGCGCCGTCTTCGCCGTCCTGCAGCATCTGCTCGGCAGCCCGAGCGGCACCGAGGGCGAGGCCTGGGACGTCTTCAGCCAGCTTCCCAAGGATCTCAAGCGCCTGTGGCTGGACGCCAGCCGCGCGCCGTAGGGGAACGGCAGGGCGCCGCTCAGTGCGGGCGGCGCCGACGGACCCAGTCCTCGAGCTCGCGGCGGGCGGTGTCGAAGGCGTCGCGGATCGCCACGTACACGTCCTGGTGCGACCCGTCGGCGGAGCGCCCGTCGACGATGATGGTGTGCTCCGGCACCGTCAGGTCGATGCGGACGCGATACAGTTGTCCTTTGTGATGGTGGTGGTGCGGCGATTCGACCACCACCCGGCAGGCGGTGATCCGATCGTAGTAGCGCTCGAGGCGAGCGGCGCGCTCGCGTACCCGCTCCTCGACGGCCGGCGATGGCTCCATGTCGCGAAACGACAGATGCACCTGCATGACTCCTCCTCTGCCCCCGGGCTGCGCTTCCCGTCGGCGACGCCCAGACAATCCGCAAGTTTCCTGCCACCCGTGCGGCGCGCCTCGCGTCAGACCCGCAGCGACCCGCTCCTCGCAGTGGCGCGAAGCATTTCTTCGCAGCCGCGAGAAGCCGGCGGCGGTCTCGCCTACGATTGCGAAGAAACCTGTGGTAGGACGCGTGCGCGGACGACCCCGGCCATGGCTCATCACTTGCTCAATGAGAGCTCCGAGGAGAAAGCGCCATGCAGGTCTCTCTGTGGATGAAGGAGAAGCCGTACTGCGTGACCGCGAACGACCGACTCGATGACGTGGCGCGGGCGATGTCCGAGGGCGGCTTCCGCCACGCGCCGGTGGTCGACCCGGCAGGGCATCTGGTCGGCATGCTCAGCGACCGCGACCTGCGCGAGCACAAGGGGTACCTGCCGACGACGCGGGTCAGCGCCGCGATGAGCGAGCCGGCCATCACCATCGGGCCGGACGAGCCGATCGAGCGCGCCGCGCACCTCATGCGCCAGCACACCATCGGCGCCCTGCCGGTGGTCGACGCGCAGCGCCGGGTCATCGGCATCCTGACCGAAACGGACATCCTCGACGGCCTGCTCGACGGCATCGGCGTCGGCGAGCACGCCGCGCGCATCGACTTCACCTTCACCTCGCCGCGCCAGAGCTTCGCCGAGGTCGTGCAGGCGGTCGAGCAGGCCGGCGCGACGGTGCTCGGCCTCGGCACCTTCCAGGCCACCGGCGACGGCAGCGGCGCGCGCCGCTTCTTCGTCCGCGTCACCGCGCCGCGGATCGAGGCCGTGATCGAGGCGCTCAGCCGTGCCGACATCCTCATCGACGCCGTGCAGCATCTGAAGGTGCGCGCGGCCTGACCGGAAAGGACCCGTCCATGCCCAAGATCACCCGCATCCTGGTGCCGATCGACTTCTCCCCCGCCTCACTGAAGGCGCTCGACTACGCCGCCGACTTCGCCCAGCCGCTGAAGGCCGAGCTGTGCGCGCTGTTCGTGGTCGAGCCGATCTACTACGCGGTGCCCGACCTCGCCGGCGCCGCCGCCGGCGCCTCCGTCGGCCTGCTCGAGGAGCAGCGCAAGAGCGGCAAACAGCAGCTCGAACGCCTGCAGACGCGCTACGCGCGCAAGCGCGTCAAGCTGCGCACCCTGCTGCAGACCGGCACCCCCTACCAGGCGATCGTCGACACCGCGAAGTCGGTGAAGGCGAACCTGATCGTCATGTCGACCCACGGCCGCACCGGCATGACCCACCTGCTGCTCGGCAGCGTCGCCGAACGGGTCGTGCGCTCGTCGCCGGTTCCCGTGCTGACGATCCGGGTGAAGTAGGGCCTCGGGACCGCCTCACGGGACCGCGAACGGCTCGCTGCCGGTGCGGACCGCGAGCACGCTGCGCTCGACGGCGCGGGCGACGCCCTCGGCGACGCTGCCGAGCAGGGCGTGCGCCAGGCCGGTGCGGCCGTGCGTGCCGACGACCACCAGGTCGGCGGGCAGCTCCTGCGCCACCGCGGCGACGGTGGTGGCGACGTCGCCCTTGATCGTCCGCTGCTCCCACTGCACGCCCGTCAGGTCGAGGTGCTCGAGCAGCGCCGCCCATTCCGGCTGCAACTCCTCCGGTTCGATGACGTAGATCTCGCCGCCGGCGAGGTCGCTCGCCCAGGCGTACGCCTGGACGATCGGCTCGATGACGTGCAGCAGCACCAACCGCGCCTGCCAACGGCGGGCGAGCGCGATCGCCTCCTGCAGCGCCGGCTGCGATGCCTCGGAGAAATCGGTCGGCGCCAGAATGCAGCGCGGCGGATCGGCGAACGGCGCCTTGGCGAGCAGGATCGGCGTCGGCGCCTTGCGCAGCACGCGCTCCGCCGTGCTGCCGAGCAGCAGATCGGTCAGCCCGCCGCGCTGCCGCGCGCCGACCACGATCAGGTCGTGGCGCTGCTCCTGCGCCACCGCCAACAACTCGGCGAACGGCGCCCCGGTGCGCGTGTGCACGGCGATCGGGACGCCGGCGAAGGCGGGGGCGCTGGCCAACTGCTGCAGGCGCGCCGTCGCCTTCTGCTGCAGGTCGGCGAGCAGCTTCTGTTCCGACAGCACCATGCGCTCGTAGAGCGGCGGCCGGTGGACGACGTGCACGAGGTCGACGTGCGCCCGGGTGGCGCGGGCCAGCGCCACGGCGACGCCGAGCGCCACGTCCGCCTGGGGGGAGAAGTTGGTGCCGACGCCGATGCGCTCGAGGGTTCGCATGCGGCGCGTCCTAGCAGATCGACTGCGCCGGCAACAGCGGCGGCGCCTCAGGCAGGCGCCGCCAGCGGCGCCTGCCGGGCGTGGAAGAACCAGTCGTCGAGGACGACGCGGCGCGCGAACCAGCGCTGGCCGAACAACCGGCCGGCGAGCGCGGCGAGCAGCGCGGACGGCAGGCGGTCGAGCAGGCTGGGCGCCGCCTGCCGCGGGCCGAAGCGATCGACCACGGCGCGCTCGTAGGCGTCGCGGGCGCCGGCATCGACGCGACCGCCGGCGCCGGCGATCGCCCGCGCCGCCAACAGGGCCGACTCCACCGCCGGCCGGATACCCTCGCCGCTCTTCGGATAGGCGAGGCCGGCGGCGTCGCCGACCAGCAGCGCCCCATCGCCGGAGAGCGGCCGCGGCGCCTGGCCGTAGAGCAGGTAGGGATGGCCCTTCAGCGTGCCGCCCAGCGTTGCCGGCACGGTGCCGCGCGCCGCCAGCCAGTCGACGAAGGCGGCGACGTGCTGGGCGAGATGCGCGTTGCCCTGCCGGCCGAGGCCGATGTTGATGTGGTCGCCCTTGCGGAACACCCAGCCGTAGCCCTTGAGGTCGCGCGTGAAGAAGATCTCCGGCAAATCGGGGTCGACGCGGTAGCCGCTGCCCGCGGCCGGAATCGCGAACTCCGTCTCCTGGGCGGCGATGATCGGCTCGCCGTGGCCGAGCCGGGCCCCGAGCCGCTGCGCCACCGGACAGAAGTGGCCGCCGGCGCCGATCAGCACCGGCGCCCGCACGGCGTCGTTGACCACCCAGTGGCCGTCGCGCCGGACCAGCGTCCGCACCGGCTCGCCGAGATGCCGGCGCGCTCCGGCGCGCGCCAGCAGGTAGTGGTCGAGCTCGCAGCGCCGGATGCCGTAGCTGACGACATCGGGGTAGCGGACGCGCGCTTCGCGGTCGCCCTGCCGGCTCACCTGGAAGCCGCGGATCGGCTGGCAGGTCCGCCCGCCCGCCGCGTAGGCCGAAAGATCGAGGCCCAGCGCCGCCACCACGTGCGGCGTGATCCAGCCGGCGCAGATCTTGTCGCGCGGAAACGACGCGCGATCCCAGACCAGGACGTCCGCGCCCTGCTGGCGCAGCGCCCACGCCGCCGTCGAGCCGGCGGGACCGCCGCCGACAATGAGGACGTCAGCCGATTCCATGCCTCACGTCGCTGCCGCCCTCGCGCGGTGCCGCCGCGCCGTCGGCACGCAGCGCAGCGGCGCGTCCACGGGTCGCCACGTCAGCACCCGTCCGCGTACACGTGCGCCCGCGTCCAGGGAATGCCGTTGTGGCGCTGGCGCGCGAACACCACCTGGTAGAGCTGGAGCAGGCCGAGGCGGAAGGCGACGGTGGTGCCGGCGAGATAGAGCCGCCAGGCGCGGACGAAGCGGGCGTCGAACATCCGCTGCACGTCGTCGGCGCGCGCCTCGAAGCGCCGCAGCCACTCGGCGGCGGTGCGCTCGTAGTGCAGGCGCAGGTTCTCGACGTCGAGCACCGAGAGCCCGGCGGGCTCGAAGATCGCCGCCATCTGCCCCAGCGACGGCGGTTGGCCGCCGGGGAAGATGTGCTTCTCGACCCAGGCATTGAGGCGCGCCGGCCGGCTGCGGCCGATGGTGTGGATGAGGCCGCGGCCGTGCGGCTCGAGGCAGCGATCGATGAGCGCGCCGAGGGTGCCGTAGTTGGCGACGCCGACGTGCTCGAGCATGCCGACCGACATGAAGCAGTCGTAGGTGCCGGTGACGTTGCGATAGTCGTCCTCGACGAACTCGACGCGATCGCCGAGGCCCTGCCGCTCCGCCTGCTCGCGCGCGTAGGCGATCTGCTCGTGCGAGATGTTGAAGGCGCGTACGGTGACCCCGTAGTGCCGCGCCATGTGCAGCGCCAGCGCGCCCCAGCCGCAGCCGGCCTCGACCACCCGCTCGCCGGGGCGCAGCGCCACCTTGCGGCAGACGTGGTGCATCTTCGCCACCTGCGCCTCCTCCAGGGTCGCCGCTGGCGTCGGGTAGTACGCGCAGGTGTAGAGCATCCGCTCGTCGAGCCACAGGCGGTAGAAGTCGTTGCCGAGGTCGTAGTGCTGGTGGATGTTGTGGCGCGAGCCGCGCAGCGAGTTGGCGCGCGGCTTGCGCGCGGAGAAGAACAGCCGCTCGATCAACGGCGACGGCGGCGTGCGATAGGCGGCGGCGACCACCTCGACGAGGTCGCCCTCGATCTCGATCCGGCCGTCGGTGTAGCCCTCGCCGAACCCGATCTCCGGCATCCGCAGCATCGCGTAGAGCGTCGGTCGGTCGCGAAAGCGGACCGTGCCGACCACCTCGCCGTGGGGCGGATCGATCACCGTCTCGTCGGGCAGGACGCAGCGCAGGGGCGGGTCGCCGGCGAAGCGCAGGAAGGCGCGCAGGAGCGCGCGGTCGACCCCCTGCAGGCGGGCGGTCACCCGGCGAACCGTTCGCGGACGACCGGTGACGTTGGCGGCTCCACTCTCGGACAGCGGCTGCGTGATCGCCATGGCGGATCCTCCCAGGGCTGGAATGATGCGCTGCCTTTCTTCTCTCCCCGTCACGGCGAGCCGTCAAGGGGCGACCGGAGATTGGCCAGCCGCCGCTCGTCAGCGCCCGTCGCCGCCCGCCCGCGCGAGATCGGCGCGGAAGTCCGGGTGCGCGATCGCGATCAGCGCCTCGCGGCGCTGGCGGGCGGTGAGCATGCCGAGGTTGGCGATGCCGTGTTCGGTGACGACGTACTGCACATGGTGGCGCGGCGTGCTGGTCGGGGTGCCCGGCGGCAGGCTGGCGACGATGCTCGAGACCGGCGCGCCGTTCACCGTCGCCGTCGAGTGCAGGCAGATGATGCTGCGCCCGTCCTCGCTGTCGTGCGCGCCGATGACGAACAGCTCGTGACCGCCGACCCCGGAATACTGCCGGGCGCCGATGGTGTCGGCCATCACCTGGCCGTTGAGGTCGACGGCGATCGCGCCGTTGATGCTCACCATGCGGCGATTGCGGCGGATCACCGCCGGATCGTTCACCTGCATGACCGGCAGCATCCGCACCTCGGGGTTGTGGTCGAGCCACCGGTAGAGCTCGCCGCTGCCGGCGCCGAAGGTGGCGATCGAGAACCCGTCGAACACGCCCTTGTGGTTGGTGATCTTGCCCGCCGCGTGCAGACGCATGATGCCGTCGACGAACATCTCGGTGTGGATGCCGAAGTCGCCCTTGCGGCCGTCGGCGAGGAGCTGCGCCACGATGTTGGGGATGGCGCCGATGCCGAACTGCAGCGTCGCGCCGTCCGGCACCAGCGATTCGACGCTGGCGCCGATGGTGCGATCGGCGTCGCCGATCGCGATGTCCGGCAGGACGAAGGCGTGGCGGTCCGACTCGATCACCGCGTCGACCTCCGACACGTGCACGCGGTGCCCGCCGTACTGTCCCAGGCCGAAGACGTGCGGCATGTCGGCCACCACCTCGACGACCGCCAGGCGGTCGCGGTCGCGCATGGCATCGATGAACGCCTCGAAGGTGGCGCCGGCGTGCAGGCCGAAGCTGAAGTAGCCGCGCTCGTCCATCGGCGCCACCGCCGACACCAGCACCCGCGGCTTGGCGGCGCGGGCGTAGCGCTCCCAGCCGATGAAGTCGGCCGGCAGGTAGTCGATCGGCACGCCGGCGGCGACCATCATGCGTTCGATCGGCCCGAAGAAGCCGCTGATGAACTGCACCCCGCGGCGCTGCAGGAAGCCGTACGGCTCGATCAGCAGGCCGCTGAACACCGTCAGCCCATCCCAGTCGTCGCGCTCGCCGAGCGCCGCCAGAAAGGCCGCCGGCTGCCCGGTGGCGATCGGCACCGCCACCGTGTCGTTGCGGCGCAGATCGTCCACCACCTGCCGCGGCGTCCGCAGCTTCTGCTCGTAGACCTCGGCGTGCGTGCTCATGCGGGGCCATTAGCACCCGCGCCACGGCGCCGGGAGTGCGAATCCGCACGGCCAACCCGACGTTCCCAGCAGCGCGCGGCCGCGACCCGGCGCTCCGCGGTGGCCATCCGTGGTCATCCGTGCCCATCTGTGGCCATCCGCGTCCATCTGTGGATAAGGAACGCATGGCGAGCGACGCGGCCACCTTCGCGGCCGATCGGGTGCTGCGCGACGGCGGCTCGATCCACGTCCGCGCCATCCGCCCCGACGACAAGGCGCGCCTCAACGACCACTTCGCGCGCCTCAGCGCCCGCTCGGTCTACTTCCGCTTCTTCCGCGTCAAGAAGCGGCTGACCGACGACGAGCTGCGGCAGTTCACCGAGCTCGACTTCGACCGCCAGGTGGGGCTGGTCGCCACCCTGCGCGGCGACGGCGACGAGCGGATCATCGGCGTCGGCCGCTACGCCGAGATCGGCGCGCCGGGGCAGCCGCGCCGCGCCGAGGTCGCCTTCGCGGTCGCCGACGACCACCAGCGGCGCGGCATCGGCGCCGTGCTGCTCGAGCACCTCGCCGACATCGCCCGCCGCCACGGCATCGAGGAATTCGAGGCCGACGTGCTGGGCGAGAACAACGGCATGCTGGCGGTCTTCCTGCGCAGCGGCTTCCGGGTGACACGGGCGCTCGAGCACGGCGTCTTCCATCTCTCGTTCCCGACCGAGGCGACCCCCGATTCGCTCGCGGTCCAGGAGCGCCGCGAGCGCGCCGCCGCCGCGGCCAGTTTGCGCAGCGTGCTGGCGCCGCGCGCCGTCGCCGTGGTCGGCGCCTCGCCGCGGCCCGATTCGCTGGGCGGCGCCTTCCTTTCCCACCTGCGGCGCGGCGGCTTCCGCGGCCCCATCTACCCCGTGCACCACCAGGCGACGGCGGTGGCCGGGCTGCCGGCGTTCGCGCGCGTCGGCGACATCGGCGCCCCCGTCGACCTCGCCCTCGTCGCGGTGCCGGCGGAGGAGCTGCCGGCGGTGGTGGAGGACTGCGCCGCCGCCGGCGTGCGCGCCCTGGTGGTCGCCTCCGGCGGCTACGCCGAAACCGGCCCGGCCGGGCGCGAGGCGCAGCGCCAGCTCGCGGCGCTGGTGCGCGCCTCGGGCATGCGGCTGATCGGCCCCAACAGCATGGGCGTGCTCAATACCGACCCGGCGGTGTCGCTCGACGCGACCGCCGCCGACCGGGCGGTGACGCCGGGCGGCGTCGGCCTGCTGGCGCAGAGCGGCGCCGTCAGCCTGGCCCTGCTCGAGCGCTGCGCGCGCCTCGGCATCGGCCTGTCGAGCTTCGTCTCGGTCGGCAACAAGGCCGACGTCTCGGGCAACGACCTGCTCGCCTACTGGAACGAGGATCCGCGCACCACCGTCGTGCTCCTCTACCTGGAGGCCTTCGGCAATCCGCGCCGCTTCGCGCGGCTCGCCCCGATGGTGGCGCGGCAGAAGCCGATCGTCGCCGTCGCCGCCAGCCGCGGCGCCCTGCGCGACGCCGCCTCGGGCGAACGCGACATCGTCGTCGACGCGCTCTTCGAGCAGGCGGGCGTGATCCGCACCGACAGCCTCGAGGAGCTGTTCGAGGTCGCCGCGCTGCTCGCCAACCAACCCGTGCCGGCGGGGCCGCGCGTCGCCGCGGCGAGCAACGCGGCCGGCCTGGCGGCGTTCTTCGCCAGCGCCAGCCTCGCCGGCGGCCTGAGGCTGCCGGCGCTCGACGCGGCGACCCGCGCGGCGCTGCGCGGCGCCCTGCCCGCCGCGGTGACCCTCGCCAACCCGCTCGATCTGCTGGCGCCGGCGCGCCCGGCCGAGTACACCGCCGCCCTCGCCGCGCTCGGCGCCCAGGCCGACGTCGACGCCGTGGTCGCCATCTTCGTCTCGCCACGCGCCGCCGAAGCCGACGCCTACGCCGCCGCGATCGCCGCCGGCGCCGCCGCGGTGCCGGCGCACAAGCCGGTGCTGGCGGTCTTCCTCTGCGGCGGCCGCATCCCGCAGGCGCTGCACGCCGGCGCCCGCGGGCGGCTGCCGGCGTACGAGTTCCCGGAGAGCGCGGCGCACGCGCTGGCGGCGGCGGCGCGCTACGCGGCGTGGCGGCAGCGACCGGTCGGGGAGGTGCGCGCGCTCGCCGCGGCGGAGGAGGAGGCGGTGCGCGCGGTGGTCGATCGCGTCCGCGCCGGCGCGACCGGTCCGGTCGTGGTCGCGCCGGCCGACCTGGCGGCGATCCTGCGCGCCGGCGGCATCGCCCAGGCGATGAGCGAGCAGGTCGACCTCGACGAGGCCGCCGACGCCGGGGAGCGCCTCGGCTACCCGCTGGTCGTCAAGGCCGTGCGCGCGCCGCATCCCGAGGGCGTGCGCGCTCCCAGGCCCATGCGCCTCGGCCTGCGCACCGCCGCCGACGTCGCGACCGCCATCGCCGAGCTGCGCGCCGCGGCGCCGGGGCTCGCCGAGGTGATCCTGCAGCGCGAGATCGAACCGGTGCTCGAGGCGCGCGTCGGCGTCTGCGTCGATCCCACCTTCGGCCCGCTGGTCACCTGCGGTCTCGGCGGCGCCATCGGCATCCTCGCCCGCGACGTCGCCCACCGCCTGCCGCCGGTGAGCGACGTCGACGCGGCGGCGATGCTCGATCGCCTCCGCCTGGCGCCGCTGCTCGACGGCTACTACGGTCGCGCCCCCGCCGATCGCGCCGCGCTGCTCGATCTCATCCGCCGCGTCTCGGCGCTGGTCGAGATCGTTCCCGAGATCGTCGCCCTGGAGCTCGACCCCATCGCCCTGCTCGCCCCCGGCGCCGGCGCGGTGGTGCTCAACGCCCGCCTGACCCTGCTCTGACCGCCCGGCAGCCCCGTGGAAGTTCGTCGCTTGAACTTTCGGGTCGGTGGCGCAGACTCGACCGCGCGCCGCGGCCCGCTCGTCGGCGGCGCTGCACGGAAAGGCGACTCGGCGTCGTGCTGCTCAACCAGAACGAGACACCCTCGGCCCGCCACTATCTCATCCTCGCCATGGCGTGGGCGGGATGGGTTTTCGATTTCTATGACCTGATGCTGTTCTCCTTCCTCCTGGTGGCGATCCAGCGCGACCTCGGACTGGCGGACAGCGAGCTCTCCCTCCTGCTCGGCTCCAGCCTCGCCGCGACCGCGGTGGGCGGCCTGTTCTTCGGTTGGCTGGCGGATCGCGTCGGCCGCAAGCTGGTGCTGTCGGCCACCATCCTGACCTACTCGCTCGGCACCTTCCTGTGCGGGTTCGGCGTCAGCCTGCCGGCGCTGTTGCTCTTCCGCGTCATCACCGGCCTCGGCGTCGGCGGCGAGTGGGCGACCGGGCAGACGATGGTGGGCGAGACCTTCCCGGCGCGCATGCGCGCCCGCGTCTCGGCGGTGATGCAGACCGGCGCCCCGGTCGGCATCGCGCTCGCCACGGTGGTCGGGGCCTTCCTCGAGCCGCTGTTCGCGCAGACGTTCGGGCCGAGCTGGGGATGGCGGACGTGTTTCTTCATCTCGGTGCTGCCCGCGGCGCTGGTGATCGTCATCCGCCGCTTCCTGCCCGAGTCCGACATCTGGGAGGAGTGGCAGCGGCACCCCGAACGCGCCGAGGTGTCCGGCGGCGACTTCCTCGTCTCGCTGCGGCGCGACCGCGGCTTGCGACGCCTGTTCCTCGTCGGCCTCGTGCTGGCCGTCACCGACATGTCCGCCTACTGGTTCACCTACTCGTGGATGCCGGCGTACCTCTACGACCGCCTCCACTTCTCGATGGCCAGGTCGGGCGTCTGGATGCTCGTCACCCAGGGCGGGGCGCTGCTCGGTTATCTCTCCTTCGGCGTCATCGCCGACCGGCACGGGCGGCGCATCGCCTACAGCATCTATTCGGTCATCTGGGCGACGGGCCTGCTGTTGGTGACCTGGTTCTGGAGCGACCTCGTCGCGCTGCCGGCGCTGATCCTGGCCTCGATGTTCCTGGTCGGCGTCGGGACGGGAAACTTCTCCGCCTACGGACCGATCTTCGCCGAGCTCTTTCCCACCCGCATCCGCAACACGGCCATGGGGGCCGCGTTCAATCTGGCGCGCGGCGTCCAGTTCTTCACCCCGCTGATCATCACCTGGGTCGCCGCGCACGGCATCGGCAACGCGCGCGACCTGGGGCTCGGCATCTCGCTCGGCGCCGGCTTCGCGCTCTTCACCGGCATCTGGGTCTGGGTGCTCCCGGAGACCCGCGGGACGCAGATCTTCGCCGCGGACATGCGCCGCGAGGGCGACGCGCCCCTTCGCCAGGACGCCATCCCCTCCCCGCCGACGCGGGCAGCGTGAGCACCGCCACGGGCGTTTTCGTTGCCTCACGCGACGCGGCGGCGTACCCATTCTGTGTCCCGCCCGCTCGTTCCGCGGCTCCATGATGGTCGTGCCCACCGCAGTCCGCCGCGCCGCTCGGCGTCGCCTGATCGCCTGCCTGCTCGCCGTGTCGGCGCTGGCGCCGGCGGCGCCGATCGGCGCGCAGACCTGTCCCGGCGACTGCGATGGCAGCGGCGTCGTCGGCGTCGAGGAGGTGGTCCGCGCCGTCGCCATCGCGCTCGGCACGCTGCCGGTCGCCGCCTGCCCCGCGGCGGACCGCAACGGCGACGGCGCGGTGACGATCGACGACCTGATCGCCGCCGCCGGCAGCGTGCTGAACGGCTGTCCGGCGACCCCCACGGCGACCGCGACGCCGACGACGAGCCGCACGGCGACGGCGAGCCCGACGGCCACCGACACGCACACGCCATTTCCGACCGACACCGCGACCTCGACGCCCACGGCGACGCCGACCGCCAGCCGCACCGCGACGCCGACCGACACGCCGCCCCCCACCGCGACCGACAGCCCGACGCCGACCGAGACCGGCACCGCCACCGCGACCCCATTGCCGGACGCGGCGACGCTGTTGCTGCGGGTGCGCCCTGCCGGCGCCGACGACGCCGCGCTGCAACTCTCCGGCGTCCGCCTGGATGGCCCAGCGGCCGCGGGGCGCGCGGTCGCCTACGGGCCGGTCGCCCTGACCGTGACCGCCGAGGACGCCGACCCGGTCGAGCAGCGCCTGCCCGACGGGCTCGCCCCGGGCACCTGGCTGCACCACATCGGCGTCGCCGCCGGCAGCGCGGCGTACGCGCAGCACCAGCGCACGCTCGTCGTCGCCGATCCCGCCGCGCCGGCCATCGTCGAATGGCGGCTCTTCCGCTCGCTGCTCACGGTGACGCGCGATGACGACGCCGGCGACGGCGTGTGCGACGAGAGCTGCACCCTGCGCGACGCCGTCGACGCGTCCGCCACGGCGCCGCCGCCGGCGCTCATCCGCTTCGCCGCCGACCGCCTCGCCGACGGCGAGGGCCGCGTCCGCATCCGCGTCGACCGCAACCCGCCGCTGCGCCTGCGCGCGCCCGGCACCATGATCGACGGCCGCGACGCGGCCGGGCATCCGTCGCCGCTCGACGGCTTCGCGGAGCGCTTCTACCCGACGACCATCACCCTGGTCGCCGAGAACGCCAACCCCGATCCGAAACCCGGCCTCGCCTGCCCCTGCCAGGAGTCGAACGGCGGCGTGCTGCGCGTGCAGGCCGAGGGCGTGCGCCTCGAGGGGCTCGCCATCGTCCGCCAGCTCGCCGCCGAGGGGAGCATCTGCTGCGGCGACCAGGACCTCGTCGACTTCGACGCCGGCAGCCGCGGCGGCGCCGTCGCGACCTGCCTCCTCGACGGCGGCGGGCGCGCCATCAGCAGCGCCCAGGTGGCGCAGGGCGAGACGCACGCGCCCACCGGCAAGGACTGCGTCGAGGCGCGCAACACCGGCGCCACCGCCGACGATCCGATCGTCGTCGCCGACAGCGAGCTGCGCTACTGTCACGACCGCGGCGTGAAGAGCAAGCTCGGCGCCCTGCGCCTGGAGCGCAACTGGATCCATCACAACCTGCGCGGCGGCGTCTTCGCCCTGTCACCCACCGCCGGCACCACCGGCACCGGCGTCATCGAGGCGGTGGGCAACCTCATCGAGGGCAGCGGCCGCAACTGCCCGAGCGGCGACCCGCGCGCCTGCGGGCCGGCGCAGGCGATCACCCGCACCCAGGCCTCGGAGCTGTCGGCGCAGGGCAACCGCACGGCGCTGGTCACCGAGGGCAACGTCGTGCGCGGCGGCGTCCTGCAGGGCCTCTACTTCCAGGGCCGCTCCGCCGGCGCCATCAACGGCGACTACGTCTGCGGCATCAGCAACGGCAGCGGCGCCGGCATCGGCATCCTGGTCAAACAGGCGACGCCGATGCCGCCGGTGCCCTGCCTGAGCGAGGGCGACTGCGAGGACGACGGCATCTGCCTCGACGGCGTCTGCGTCGACGACACCGGCGGCGCCCCCGAGGTGTCGGCGCGCGGCGTCACCACCGTCTGGAACGGCGACTCCGGCGTGCGCCTGAACGGCTATCGCAGCGCCGACTTCGGCAGCGAGGGCGACGCCGGCGGCAACGCCTTCACCAACAACGGCTTCACCGAGGCGGGCACGGCGCGCCTGAAGCGCAATTTCGTCAACGCGCTGGTCGACACCGCCGTGCTCGCGGCGGCGCGGGGCAACCAGTGGCAGCACTGCTACCCGAGCAGCGGCGCCAGCGCCGACGCCTGCAGCGCCACCGCGATCTCGCGCAACGACACCAACAACAGCAACACCGGCGCGCCGGATCGGGTCGACGCAAGCGACGCCGAGCCGCACGCCTCGACGGCCGCGCCCGTCATCGACGCGGTGACGCCATCGCGCGCCGCCGCCGGCGAGCCGGTGCGCATCGTCGGTCGCGGCTTCGACGCCATCTCCGGGCACGCCGGCGGCAGCCGCGACTGTCGCGCCCTGGCGAGCGGCAACGGCTGCGCGCCGCTGCGCGGCACCTGCGTCGAGGTCCTGGCCGACGGCCAGTGGGTCGAGGTCGCCGACGTTCTCGGCGTCACCCCCACCCACCTGGTCGTCCGCTCGCCGATCACCTGCGCGGCGCCGACCGAGCTGCGCGTCCGCCGCCGCGCCCTCGACGGCGCCGAGGTGGTGTCGGCGCCGGTGCCCTTCTGCCGCAACTGAGCGGCGCAACGGCCGGGCGGGCCCGCGCGCTCACGGCGCGGTGCCGAAATCGACCTTGGGCACCTGCTGCGCGGCCGCCGAGACCTCGAAGTACTTCTCCGGGCCGAAGCCGATGAAGCGGGCATAGAGCGCCTGCGGCAGGCGCTTCACGTACGTGTTGTACTCCTGGACCGTGTCGTTGTAGCGCTTGCGCTCGACCGCGATGCGGTTCTCGGTGCCCGCCAGCTCGTCGGAGAGGCGCGCGAACTGCTCGTTGGCCTTCAACTGCGGGTAGCTCTCGGCGATCGCCAGCAGGCGGCCGAGGGCGCCGGAGACGTCGGTGGCGGCGTCGATCTGCTCGTCCCGCGTCCTCGCGGCGAGCAGCCGGGCGCGGGCGTTGGCGACCGATTCGAAGATCTCCTTCTCGTGCGTCGCATAGCCCTTGGTCACCTCGACCAGGTTCGGGATCAGGTCGTTGCGGCGCTGGAGCTGGTTCATCACCTGCGCCCAGGCCGAATCGACCGCCTCCTTCATGGTGACCATGGTGTTGTAGCCGCAGCCGCTCATGGTCAGCAGCAGCACGACGCTCGTCACTGCCACGCGCATCCGTCGCATGATCCCCTCCTTCCGTCGCATCGTCGCTTCACCAGCTCCGCCCCGCGCCGCCGCCGCCGAAGCCGCCGCCGCCGAATCCACCGAAGCCGCCGCCACCGCCGCCGAAGCCGCCGAAGCCATCGTGGCGGCCGCCGAACCCGCCCGGGATGAACACCGGGCCGCCACCGCCGCGCAGGCCGCGGCGGGTGGCGCGGCTCATGAGCAGCATCACCAGCACCAACGCCAGCACGACCACCCAGAAGGGAATCTGCGGCGCCGCCGCGGGCGGGCGCGGCGCGGGGACGCCGCTGAGCGCGACGCCGCGCTCGCCGGCGATGCGCTGCGCCATCTGGGCGACGCCGCGCCAGATCCCCTCGCCGTAGCGGCCGGCGCGGAACTCCGGCACCATCTCGCGATCCTGGATGCTGCCCACCAGCCCGTCGGGCAGCACGCCCTCGACGCCATAGCCGGTGACCACGCGCACCCTGCGGTCGCGCACCGCCACCAGCACCAGCACGCCCGTGTCCTGCCCCTTCTCGCCGACCTTCCACGCCTCCGCGACCTTCATGGCGTAGGAGAAGTCGTCGAGCGGCGCCGTCGTGTCCACGGTCAGCACGGCGATCTCGGCGCCGGTCTTCTGCTGCAGCTCCTGCGCCAGCGCCTCGATGCGCGCCCGGCTGGCGGCGTCGATGACGCCCGCCTGGTCGGTGACGAAGCCGCGCGGCGCCGGGATCTGCTGCGCGGCGGCGGCGCCGGCGAGCACCCCCACCAGCAGGGGAATCAGACTACGCACAGTCGGCCACCACGGCGGCGACCAGGCGCTCGATCTCGTCGACGTAGCTCGCCGCGTGCTGGCCGAGCCCGGCGGGATTGTCGGCCTGCCGCTGCGCCAGCACGCGCCGCAGCGCCGGCAGCGGCCCGACCACCGTCTCGCCCGCCGCCAGCACGGCGGCGAAGTCGGGCGGCTCGGCCATCCCGCGCAGGCGCAGCAGGTGGCGGGTGACGGTGACGAAGCTCCTGATCGAGTCGAGCATCATCGTCGCCAGGTCGGCGGGGCGCGCCGCGTGCTCGACGTAGTAGGCGCGCAGGCGCAGCAGCTTGCCGAACGCCTCCTGGGCGCACTCGCGGCGCAGCGCCGCCTCGTCGGTACCGAGGGCCAGGAAGGGATCGCTGCCGGCGAGCAGCCGGTGCTGGCGGCGGATGTCGTCGAGCTCCATCGGGAACAGCCGGCAGGCCTGCGCCACCTGCCCCTCGTCGAGCAGCACCGGCAGGGCGAAGCCCTTGGGCCGCCAGCGCGCGACCACCGGCGCCAGCGCGTCGAGCGACGCCACCGCGACGCGCCGCAGGACGATGGCGGTGTTGATGTCGGAGCGGCCGGCGACCCAATCGGCGCCCGCGGCGCTGCCGTAGAGGACGACGCCGACGGCGGCCTCGCCGAGCGCCTGCACGACCTCGGCGGCATAGGCCTGCACCTGCTGCTCGGCGCGCGGGTCGAGCGTCGGCATGCGCGGACTATACCCGATCGGCGACCGCGCACCAGCGGCGGCGGCGCGCGGGAACGCGCCGCCGGCGAGACGCGCGCCGCGACGCCGGGATGGGAGCGCGCCGCCCGCCCTCCCCTTGCCCCGTCGGCGCGTATCCGCGTAACTGACGGCATGCGCCGCTGCCTGATCGTCTCCCACTTCCACTGGGATCGCGAATGGTATCGCACCTTCGAATCGTACCGGGGGCGGCTGGCGGACGCCGTGGATCGCGTGCTCGAGCTGCTCGACGCCGACCCGGGCTATCACTTCCTGCTCGACGGGCAGACGGTGGTGCTCGAGGACTATCTCGCGGTGCGGCCGCAGCGCCGGGACGAGCTCGCGGCCTGGCTGCGCGCCGGCCGGCTCGCCACCGGCCCGTGGTACGTGCAGCCCGACTCGCTCCTGCCGTCGGGCGAGGCGCTGGTGCGCAACCTCCTCTACGGGACGCGCCTGGCGGCGGAGTTCGGCAGCCGCCCGTCGCGCATCGCCTACGTCCCCGACTCCTTCGGCCACCCGGCGCAGTTCCCGCAGCTCTTCGCCGGCTTCGGCCTCGACACCTTCATCTACTGGCGCGGCAACGGCAGCGAGATCGACCGCCTCGGCGGCCTCTACCGCTGGCAGGCGCCGGACGGCAGCGTGGTCACCGCGCTGCTGTTGCGCGACGGCTACTTCAACGCCGCCTGCCTGCCAGACGATGCCGAGCAGGCGGCGGCGCGGCTCGCCGCCTATCTGCAGAAGCTCGACGCCGGCGGCGGACCGCGCCTGCTGATGAACGGCTTCGATCACATGCTGCCCGACGCGCACGTGGGTGCCGTCGCCGAGGCCCTGCAGGCGCTCGTCGAGGCGCCGGTCGAACGCGGCCTGCTCGACGATCTGGTCGTCGCGCCCCCGCTCGATCAGCCGCCATTCCGCGGCCCGCTGGTCGGCGCCCGGCTCGCCAACCTGCTGCCCGGCGTGTGGTCGACGCGCATGCCGATCAAGCTCGCCAACCGCCGCTGCGAGGCGCTGCTCGAAGGCTGGGCCGAACCGTGGGCGGCGCTGGCGCACGCGCTCGGCGCGCTCGACGAGCGGCCGGCCGTCCGCCTCGCCTGGAAACGGGTGCTGCACAACCAGGCGCACGACTCGCTGTGCGGCTGCTCGGTCGATGCGGTCGCGGCGCAGGTGATGGGCCGCTACGAGAGCGCCAACGGGCTGGCCCGTGAAACCGTCACCCGACTGCTCGAGCGGCTCGCCGGCCACGACGTCGAGCGGCGCACCCCCGACGTCGTCGAGCACGACGTCGCGGTGTTCAACCCGTCGCCGCATCTGCGTACCGACGTCGTCCACGTCGCCCTCGATCCCTATCCGAGCTTCAGCCTGCAGCTCGGCCAGCCGCAGTTCCCGCGCTTCACGCTCGCCGCCTTCGAGGAGCCGGGCTTCGCGATCGACGGCCAGCCGGTGCGCATCGTCCCCTCCGACGACCCGCAGCGCACGCGCTGGCTGCCGATCCAGTCGCCGCTCGATCTCGAGTTCGTCGCCGCCGACGTGCCCCCGTTCGGGTACCGCCGCTTCACCCTGACGCAGATCGCGCGCGGCGAGGAGGTGGTCGACGAGGGACGCGACATCGCCGCCGGCGACGTGCGCGCCGAGGTCGCGGACGACGGCACGATCGCGGTCGAGCTCGGCGGCCGCCGCTTCGGCGGCCTGCTGACGATCGAGGATCTGGGCGACGGCGGCGACACCTACGACTTCGACGCCATCCCCGGCGATCCCGGCGGCAAGCTGGCGGCCGTCAGTTGGCGCCGCCTGCGCCATCCCTCCGGCATCCACCGGCTCGAGATCACGCGCGTCCTCAACGTCCCGGTCGGCGTCCACGAGGACCGCGAGCAGCGCGCCGAGGAAGGCACGGCGCTGCGGGTGATCACCGAGGTACGGGTCGCCCCCGGCGTCCCGCGCGTCGACGTCGTGGTGCGCATCCACAACACCGCCCGCGACCATCGGGTGCGCCTGCGCATCCCCACCGGGGCGGCGACCGCGGTGGTTGCCGCCACCACTTTCGACGTCGGACCGCCGACCCACCACGGGCCGCACGACCACGACTGGGTGCACCCGGCGCCCGCCACCTTTCCGCACCAGGGATGGATCAGCGCCAACGGCCTGACCGTCGTCGCCCCCGGGCTGCCGGAGGCGGAGGTCACCGACGCGGGCGAGATCGTCGTCACCCTGCTGCGCGCCGTCGGCTGGCTGGCGCGCTTCTCCCTGCGCAGCCGCATGCAGCCGGCGGGGCCGGTGATGCCGGTCGACGGCGCGCAGATGCTGGGCCCGCTCGAGGCGCGGCTGTCACTGCTCGCCGGCGCCGACCCGGTGGCGGCCCGCGACGCCGAGCTCGGGCTGCGCGGCGTCATCGCCGGCCATGCGCCGCTGCTGGCGCCGGGCCGCTCGCTGCTGTCGCTGGAGCGCAACGGCATCGTCCTCTCGGCGCTCAAGCCGGCCGAGGACGGGGACGGCGTGATCGTCCGCGTCCTCAACCCCACCGATGCCCCGCTCGAGGCGCGGCTGACCATCGCGCTGCCGATTCGCAGCGTCGAATCGGTGCGCCTCGACGAGAGCGCCGACGGCGCCGCCGTCGTGCACCACCGCGACGCCCTGCGCTGCGAGGTGCGGCCGCACGCGCTGCGCTCGCTGCGCGTGCGGCTGCTCGACTGACCCGCCACGGCCGGGGGGGACGGCCGCGCCGTGGTCAGCCGAGATAGTCGCCGAGCCCCTCCGCGATGCACGCCTTGCGCAGGCGCGCCAGGGCGCGCGTCTCGAGCTGGCGCACGCGCTCGCGGCTGACCCCGAGCTCGCTGCTCAGCGCCTCCAGGGTATGCGGGTCCTCGCGGCCGAGGCCGAAGCGGCGGCGGACGATGAGCTGCTCGCGCGGCGGCAACCCCTCGACCAGCGCGCCGAGGCGCTGGCCGAGCACCGTCTGCGCCACCTGCGATTCGGGATCGGCGATGGCGGCGGGCAGCACCGAGGCCAGCGGCCGGTCGTCGTCCGTCTGGGCTTCGGTGGAGACGTAGTGGAACGCCTGCGTCATGGTGGCGAAGCGCTCGCTGGCGATGCCCTCGGCGTCCGCCAGCACGCTGTCGTCGCCGTCGGTGTGGGTGCGGCCGACGCGGCGCCGCAACTGGTTCCAGTGCACCGGCGTGCGGATCAGATCGCCCTGCATGTCGGCGGTGCGGCCGAGCTGCTGCCAGATCCACCACGAGGCGTAGGTGCTGAACTTCACCCCGCGCGCCGGCTGGTACTTCTCCACCGCCCGCATCAGGCCGAAGGTCCCCTCCTGGAAGAGATCGAGGAACGTCAGCGTGGGATGGTGGTAGCGGCGGGCCAGCGTCGCCACCAGGCGGACGTTGGCGCGCACCATCTGATCGCGCAACTCGCGGTAGGCGGTCAGCGCGGCGCGCAGCTCGCGAATGAAGGCGCGCATCTGCGGCCGGGTCATGCCGCCGCTGCTGCCCGGATGGCGGCTTCCCACCGCCCGCTCGGCATAGCGCAGGATGGCCACGGCCTCGCGCTCGCGGAAATCCTGCTCCGGACGGACGACGCCGCGGCCGGCATTGCCGAGCGCCAGGCGACTCAGCCGCCGGGCGCCGCGCAGCACGCTGCGGATGCGCGCCCGCGCCTTGGTGATCTGCCGCGCCAGCACCTCCTCCTCGCCGCGGCTCAGCAACCCTTCGCGACCGAGGGCCACCGCGAACAGGCGCTCGGCGTCCGGCCGCCCGGACAGCTCGACGTCCGTCTCCTCGCTCTCGGCCACTTCCATCGTCGCCGCCACCGGATCGGCGGCCTCCTCGAGCGCGGTCTCCAACTCGTCGTCGGATACCGCCTCGCGCCTCGCGCCGCGCTCAGCCGACATCATCTCAGCTCCGCAAGTGGCGGCCGTGCCGTCTCGTCGCGCAGATAGCCGCGACAGGCGCCGCCCGGTTCGAAGAAACACCCCTGCGCGTTCAGGTAGCCGCGCTCGCGTCCGTCGGCGCCGATCACCCGCCCGCCGCGCACCAGCCGCCCCCAGCGCACGCCACGCTCGTCGAAGAGTTCCCCCGTGTCGTCCAGGTATCCGAGATAGGCGCCGCGGAAGTCGAAGAAGTAGTACATGGCATCTTCCTTCCTGCGCCCCGTGGGGCGCCGCCCTGTCGCCAGTCCTCGTCCCATGTGCGGCTACATGAGAGCGAGCGGCGTGCCAGCCGTGAATCGGCGCTCAGCGCCGATCCACGGCCAACGATCTCCCATGCCTGGGAAATCCCGATGCCCGTATCGTCAGGACTGGTAGGACCGGTGCGATCTGCTACAACGCGCCGCCTTTCGATCGGGCCGTGATCCGCCCCCGCTGCCCCGCCAGGCGCGCGGTGGCCACGCCGGGGCGTCGAGCGGCCGCGCCGGGCGCGGCTCTCCAGGCGGGACAGCGGCCCCGTGGGGCCGAGAGAAGCGGATCAGAGGAGGAGCAGGCTGGCCGCGATGGCGGCGCCCATGACGCCGAGACCGGCGCCCATGACGAGACGGAAGCGGCCCCGGCCGACGACCAGCGCCAGCGTCAGCTTGAGCAGGGTATTGGAGAGAATGGCCACGGCCAGCGCCTGGGCGGCGGCGCGGGCATCGGCGCCGTCGGCGATCATGCGCGCCATCGACACGGTGACCGCATCGACGTCGGTGAGGCCCAGAAGAGCGCCCGACACCAGCAGACCGGTAGCCCCGAAGGCCTGACGGGCGATGCCAACCACCATCAGCACCGCCTGGAACAGCAGCGCCATCTGCAGCGCGCCGCGAAGCTGCAGCGGATTCTCTGGCGCCGGCGCGCTCTCCGGCGCCGCCGACGGCCGCAGCGCCAGCAGCGTGGCCAGCAGGCCGCAGGCGGCCGGCGCGGCGAGCCAGGGCAGCAGCGCCCAGGCCAGCGACGGCGCGAGGATCGCCGCGGCCAGGGCGGTGCGCGCGAACAGCACCGTCGACGCGGCCAGGGCGCCGCTGGCCAGGGGCAACCCGAGGGTCGGCTGATCGCGACTGGCGCGGGCGTGCGCCAGCGTCACCTGGGTCGAGGAGACGATGCCGCCGAGCAGGCCGGTCAGCACGGTGCCGCGGCCCGCGCCGATGGCGCGACGGGCGATGTAGCCGGCGAAGCTCAGCCCGGAGAAGAGGAGAACCAGCATCCACAGCAGGCGCGGGCGCACGCCGCCGAGCGGCCCGTAGGGGCCTTGCGGCAGGAGCGGCAGGATCACGACCGCCATCACCGCGAAGCGGGCGCCGGCCCGGATCTCGGCGTCGTTCAGCCTCCGCACCCAGGCGTGCAGGCGGCTCTTCTCAACCAGCATCAGCACCGTGACGGCCACCACGCCGCTCGCCAGGGCCAGCTCGCCCAAGCCGCTGAGGAAGCCGGCGGCGATGACCACCAGCGCCGCCACCTCGCTGGTGCCGTCGACGTCGTGTCGGCTGGAGACCCGGTAGGCGACGACGATCAGGGCCGCGGCGCCCGCCATCAGCACCGCCGCGGGGAGCTGCGCGCCCTGGGCGAAGAGCCACCCCGCCAGCCCGGCGCCGCCGCCGAGCAGGGTGAACGTGCGCACGCCGGCGAAATGAGCCTGCGCGTGTCCCGACCACTGGCGCTCGATGCCCACGGCCAGGCCGCCGATCGCCGCCGCCGCCAGGCGCGCCGCCGCGTCGAGCATCGCGCCGCCGTCGGGCATGGCCAGGGTCATGAGAAGGGTGTGAGACGTCGCGGGTGTCATGGCGCAAGATCCGCCGCTACTGTTTCGTCTCTAGCAGGTGAGCGATGATGCCACGTAGACCGATCCGCCTCTCCCTGTCTCTGCCCCTGTCCCTGATCGCCGGGCTCACCATGGCGGCGCTGCCGCGCGGCGCCGCCGCCGCGGGGCGCTACACCCTGGTCGGTTGGAACAACCTGGGCATGCACTGCATGGACCCCGACTACCAGGTGTTCGCCCTGCTGCCGCCGTACAACACCATCGCGGCGCAGCTCGTCGACCCCAACGGGCATCTGGTCGGCGCCGCGAACGGCATCACCGTCACCTATCAGGCGGTGGCCGACCCGGACGGCTCGATCAACGCCACGTCGGCGGGCAAGACCAACTTCTGGACGTACGTGCAGGCGTTGTTCGGGGTCGCGCCCGCCCCCGACGTCGGCCTCGCCGGCAACGCCATGCCGGGCGCCGCCAACGTCCCCCAGCCGATGAGCTTCGATGCCGCGAAGAGCTGGTTCCTCGCCGAGGGCATCCCGATCACGCCGCACGACGACAACGGCGCCATCAACACCTATCCCCTGATGCGCCTGGTGGCCCGCGACGCCGGCGGCGGCGAGCTGGCGCGCACCGACATCGTGCTGCCGGTCTCCGAGGAGCTGAACTGCCGCGCCTGCCACGCCTCCGGATCCAGTCCGGCCGCCCGACCGTCCGGCGGCTGGGTGCGCGATCCCGACCCGGAACGCGACAGCCGCCTCAACGTGCTCCTCCTGCACGACGACCTCGAGGGCGGCACCGCGGCCTTCACCGACGCGCTGGCCAGCGCCGGCTACGATCCGGCCGGCCTGTACGCGACGGCGACCGGCGGCACCCCGATCCTCTGCGCCCGCTGCCATCTCTCGGAAGCCCTGCCGGGCAGCGGCCTGCCGGGGATCGAGCCGCTGACGCAGGCGATCCACAAGCGGATGGCGGGAGTCGTCGACCCGCTCACCGGCCTGCGCCTCGACGACGAGAACAACCGTGGGGCGTGCTATCGCTGCCACCCCGGGTCCGTCACCCGCTGCCTGCGCGGCGCCATGGGCAGCGCGGTGGCGGCCGACGGCAGCCTCGCCATGCAGTGCCAGAGCTGCCACGGCAGCATGCGCGACGTCGCCAGCGCCGACCGCACCGGCTGGCTCGACGAGCCGGCGTGCCAGAGCTGCCACACCGGCACCGCGGTCAACAACGCCGGCGCCCTGCGCTACACGAGCGTCTTCGAGGCCAACGGCGCGGTGCGCCAGGCGGTCGATCCGACCTTCGCGACGCAGCCGGACACGCCGCTCGCCGGCCACTCGCTGTACCGCTATTCCACCGGCCACGGCGGCCTGCAGTGCGAAGCCTGCCACGGCTCGACCCACGCCGAGTACCCGAGCGCCGGGCGCAACGACAACCTGCAGAGCATCGCGCTGCAGGGCCACGCCGGCGCGCTCGCCGAGTGCACCGCCTGCCACGCGCAGACGCCGCGCACCGTGAACGGCGGCCCGCACGGCCTGCACCCGCTCGGCCAGGCGTGGGTGGAGAGCCATCCCGACGCCGCCGAGGGCCGCCTCGACCAGTGCCGCGCCTGCCACGGCGCCGATCTCCGCGGCACGCCGCTGTCGCGCGTCAGGGGCGACCGGATGCTGAGCACCGACTTCGGCAGCAAGCACTTCTGGCCCGGCTTCCAGGTCGGCTGCTGGAACTGCCACAACGGACCCGGCAGCGAGAGCCGCAACCCCAACACGCCGCCGGTGGCCAGTGACGGCACCGCGACCACCAGGGCGGGCGCGGCGGTGTCGATCCCGCTGGTCGCCAGCGACGCCAACGGCACCCCCGTGACGCTGCGCATCGTCTCGCAGCCGCAGCACGGCACCGTCGGGCTCGACGGCGCCACCGCCCGCTATTTCCCGGAGGCGGGATTCGCCGGATCCGACGCCTTCACCTTCACCGCCTCGGACGGCGACACCGACGGCAACCTGGCCACCGTGTCGGTCGACGTCGCGGCGCCGCGCTGCGTCGGTGACTGCGACGGCAACGGCGCCGTCACCGTCGACGAGCTGGTGCGCGGCGTCACCATCGCGCTCGCCGGCAGCGGCCTCGACGCCTGCGCCGCGATGGACCGCTCGGGCGACGGCACGGTCACCGTCGACGAGCTGGTCGCCGCCGTCGAAGCGGCCCTGGCGGGATGCGGATGAGAAGCGGGAGGCGCGCCGCGCTCACTGCGGCGGCAGGAGCCGCGCCAGCTCCTCGTAGTCGACCGGCTTGCGGCGCAGTTGCAGGTAGCCGCGACGCTCGACCTCGGCATCGAGGTGCGCGCTCCAGTAGGCGGTCACCATCACCACCGGCACGTCGGGATGGGTGTCGTGGAAACGGTCGGCGAAGTCGAGGCCGTTCTCGCCATCCATCTGATAGTCGAGGATCAGCATCGTCAGCCGCTCCAGACTCTCCAGCGGCGGCACCTGCGATGGACGCCCGAACTGTTGAACGGCGATTCCGTCGTCGGCGAGATTGTCCGCCAGGGCCTTGCGGAAGTCCTCGTCGTCGTCCAGCAACAGCACCATTGGTTCTACCTACTCACGGCTCGTTGGACCCCCCAACGGCAGCTCGATGCGAAACACCGTGCCGCGCGGTTTGCGCGGCTGGTGAGCGATCGAGCCACCGTGGGCTCCGACGAGTTGTTTAGCAACCGCGAGGCCAATTCCAGTCCCCTCCGACTTGGTTGTCTCGAAGAGCCGGAAGACGTCGAGTCCTTCGCGAACCCCGGGACCATCGTCCTCGACCACGAGCGAGATTTTCGCGGCCGTTGGAAGCTCGGCGCGCACCACGATGCTGCCGGGTCCCTGCTGGATCGCCTCGATCGCGTTCTTGACCAGGTTGTCGAGGACGCGGCGCAACATGATCTCATCGCCGCGCAGTTCCGGCAGCGCCTGGCGGCCGTCGAGCCGGATGGTGATGTCGCGCTCCTGCGCCAGCGGCTGCCACATGTCGACGCAGGAGCGGAGCAGGCGCTCGACGGCGATCGGCCGCAGGCTCGGTCGCTGCTCGCGGGCGAACTCCATGAACTCGCGCACCAGCGTCTCGAGCCGGCCGAGCGTCTGCAGGATCTGCTCGGCGGGGTCGCGCACCTTCGACACCGGCGCGAAGTCGCCGCGCTTGGCACGCCGCAGCAGCAGTTGCGCCTGCATCGAGAGCGCGGCCAGCGGGTTGCCGAGGTCGTGCACGATCTTGGCGGTGATGGCGCCGATATCGGCCAGGCGTTCGCGCTCGCGCACCACCCGCTGCAGCTCGCGCTGCTCCGAGATGTCGCGCAGGATCGCGGTGTAGAGCACCTCGTCGCCGAGCCGCGCCTCCGACACCGTCAGCTCGATGGGGAAGACCTCGCCGTTCTTGCGCCGCGCCTGGACGTGGCGGACGCGGCCGATGGCGTGCGCCACGCCGGTGCGCTGGTAGCGGCGGATGAAGGCGTCGTGATCGGCGGCGTACGGCTCCGGCATCAGCATGGCGACGTTGCGTCCCAGCACTTCGTCCTCGCGATAGCCGAACACCTGCGCGGCGCCGGGATTGAACAGGGTGATGATGCCGGCGGCGTCGATGCTGATGATCGCGTCCCGGGCGGCGCTGAACACCGCCCGCCAGCGCGCATCCGTGAGCTGCAGGTCGTGCAACGCGTCCGGGCTCGGCTCGCTCGGCCGCCGGTTCCCCATTGCCGAGGGGCTAGCCGAGCCCCGCCGTGGGCGCAATCATCGCCACGGCCGAGCGCCCTGCCGCGGAGGCGACGGAGCGCGCCCGGCGCCGCCCGCGATTTGCGGCAGCATCGACGTTGGGTGTAAGCGCGTTTCGGATTCGTGATGGGCCGACCCACATGGGGTGGGGTGGAAGGGAAAGGGGGAACGTATGGGTCGATGTCGTCATTGGACCGGCGGCGCCCGCCAGATCGGGTGGGCGGCGGTGGCCGCGCTGGTCGTCCTGCTGCCGGGCAACCTGCGGGCCCAGGACGACGCCGCGCCGGCACTCGACGAGCGCGGCTCCGATACCCTCGGCACGCCCGAGCCGAAGGAAGAGGAAGTGGCGAAGGGACCGAACCACGGGCGGCTGTCGTTCGGGCTGACCAACGACTTCACCACCGCCTACTTCTTCCGCGGCATCCTGCAGGAGCGCAACGGCTTCATCTGGCAGCCGTCGGCGCAGCTCAACTTCCACCTCTGGGAAGGCGACGCGCCGCTGCGCTCGGCCACGCTCGGCATGGGGATCTGGAACAGCTTTCAGACCGAGAAGACCGGCGCCACCGGCGGTCCCACCAACCTGTACGAGACCGACTACTACCCCAGCCTGACCCTCGGCTGGCAGGGCGGGATCGAAACCTCGGTCACCTACAACGTCTACACCAGCCCGAACGGCGCCTTCGCGACCACCCAGGAGGTGGCGGTGGGCCTGGCCTATGACGACAGCGAGCTGCTCGGCCCCTTCGCGCTCGGCCCGACGGCGACCTTCGCCTTCGAGACCGACAACACCTCGTTCGGCACCACCAAGGGCGGCTACGGCGAATTCGCCGTCGAGCCGGGGCTGGAGATCACCGTGCCGATGCTCGATCCCGAGAAGTATCCGGTCACCCTCAGCGTCCCGCTCGCCGTCGGCATCTCGCTCTACGACTACTACAACGACGGCGTCGACGACCCGATCTGGGGCTTCTTCAGCTTCGGCCTCGCCGCGACGATGCCGCTCGCCTTCATCCCCGAGGACTTCGGCGCCTGGAGCGTCGGCGCCGGGATCAGGGTGCTGGTGCTGAACGACACGCTGAAGGCGATCAACTCGAACGACAACCCGTTCCCGGTCGGCACCCTCAGCCTGGCGATGGAATACTGACCCGCTTCGCCCCTGCCCTTTCCTTGCCCTGGCCCTGCTGGCGCCGAGGAGCGGGCGAGGATGAGGGCAAGGGGGCGAGTGGCCGGCTATTCCGCTTCCACCGTCGACGGGCGCGGCGGCAGCAGGCGGGCCCCGTTCGGGTCCCACGACGCCCACATGTGGGCGCCGCGCGCCAGGCCCGCCGGGCGCTCGTCGTCGTCGATGTTGGCGATGATCTCGCCGTCGGCGGCGTCGCGCAGCACGCAGCGCAGCACCGGCCCCTGGAAGATGACCTCCCCCACCTGCACCGGGATGGCGCTCCAGCGGGTCTCGGCCGGCGTGCGGGTGAGCCTGATCCGCTCCGGCCGCAACATCACGACGCAATGGCCGCCGGGGTGGAATTCACCGTGGCCGATCGGCGCCTCGACGCGGTGATCGCCGGCCAGCCGTACCACGGCGCGCGTGCCGTTCACCTGCTCGACGACGGCCGGCAGCAGGTTGGCGGTGCCGATGAACCCGGCGACGAACACCGTCGCCGGCGAATGGTAGATCTCCTCCGGCGTGCCCACCTGCTCCACCCGTCCTTCGCTCATCACCGCGATGCGGTCGGACATGGTCAGGGCTTCTTCCTGGTCGTGGGTGACGAAGACGAAGGTGATGCCGACCTCGCGCTGGATGCGCTTGAGCTCGATCTGCATCGCCTGCCGCAGCTTGAGATCGAGGGCGCTCAGCGGCTCGTCGAGCAGCAGCGCGCTGGGGAAGTTCACCAGCGCCCGCGCCAGGGCGACGCGCTGCCGCTGCCCGCCCGAGAGCTGATCGGGGCGTCGGGTGGCGAAATCGCGCAGGCGGACGACGTCGAGCATCTGCTCGACCCGCTGCCGGGTCGTCGCCTCGGCGACGCCCTTGGTGCGCGGCCCGAAGGCGACGTTCTCGAACACGTTCATGTGCGGGAAGAGCGCGTACTGCTGGAAGACGGTGTTGACGTTGCGGCGGTAGGGCGGCACGGCGGAGACGTCGACGCCGTCGAGGCGGATGCGGCCGCGGGTGACCTCCTCGAAGCCGGCGATCATCCGTAGCATCGTCGTCTTGCCGCAGCCCGAGGGCCCGAGCATCGAGAAGAACTCGCCGCGCGGGATGTCGAAGTTGGCGTTCTCGACGGCGACGAACGAGCCGTAGCGCTTGTGCACGTTCTCCAGCGCGATGACCGGGGTGGCCGGGTCACCCGCGGGCGGGGTCGAAACCATGCTCAGCCGCGTCGCTCCTCTGTGGCGCGCCCCGGCGCCGCCGGGCTCGCGCGCTCGGGGCTTCTGGCAGATGCGCCATCGGCCTGCAAGGCATCGTCGACCTCGGCCAGCAGCGGCGGGATGGCATCCACCTCGTAGCGCTTGTCGCGCGAGCCGTAGACGTAGTGCGGGGTGCGTCCCAGCTCCTCGGCGAGCGACGCCACCTGGGCGTCGAACCAGCGCGGATCGGCGGCGAGCAGCGGCCGCAGGCGCTCGAGATAGTGCGCGGTGCCCGGCGCCTGCGGGTAGTAGCGGCGGTAGATGTCGTAGCGGAAGAGCCGCTTCAGGCGATGCAGGTTGCGCGGCCCGGTCGGCAGTGGCAGCAGCGCGACGTCGGTCTTGCCCTTCGCCTGCCGGTCCTCGAGGCGCTGCAGCACGATGTCGAGGCTGTTCTGCAGGAACTCCGGGGTGCAGAAGCAGGCGAACTCGTCGTAGAGCAGGCGCATCGTCGCCCGCGCCTCGTCGAGCGGCAGCCGCGCCTGCCGCTCGCGCCCCATGCGCCGCAGCAGCAACATGAACGGCACCGGCGTGTTGCCGGTGGCCTGGATCACCGCCGGATCGCGGAAGTCGGGTTGGCGATAGGGAAAGTGGCGCGGGTCTATGACGTCGAAGCCGCCGCGGCCGTAGAAGAGGATGCGCTGCAGCGACAGCCGATCGTCGGGCGAGAAGTACTCCATCTCCGCCGCCAGGTTCATCTGCACGCCGAAGTACCGGCCCGGCTGGTCGGGCTGCGGCAGCGCCACCAGGCCGCGATGGTGGAGCTGGAACAGGTACTCGACCGCCAGCTCGACCGGGGCGATGCGCAGCCAGTAGGTGAGCACCGTGCCGCGCGCCTCCGGCAGCATGAAGATGTGCGACAGGTAGACGGTGCACAGGTCCGGCGCCCAGCGCGGGTTGTAGATCACCGACCCGTCGCGCACGCCGCGCAGGTTGCCGTCGCGATCCTTGGCGACGAGCAGGAAATAGCGGATGAACGTGCCCGACGGCAGCGGGTCGAAGGCGTCGTCGAGCAGGAAGCGACGGATCGCGTGCTCCGGCTCCATCTCGCCCTGCGGCCCGAAGGCGTTCCACAGGATCGCGTAGCTGCGGCTGAAGTCGGGATGATCCGGATGCTCGATCGAGCACAGCTCGTAGCGCCGCGTCTCGCGCTCGATCATCTCGATGATGTCCTGCTGGTAGAGGTCCTTGAGGCAGAGGCGGACGCGGGTGCCGAGGGCCATGCTGAGGCAGGATGCCCACTCCGATGGGGTGGAGTAAAGCATGGGTTGTTCGGTTGCCATGGTGTTGCTTGCTACTCTGAGGTCGCCAATCGATGTCCGCGCTCTGACGAACCACGGAACACCCTGACAACCCAACCTTGATATGACGAAAACATTTCACCACGGAGGCACGGAGACACGGAGGAACCTGGAGAAGAGCGGGTTCGGGAGAGATCCCCAACCCCATCAGCAATGGCCATAGGGATCCCATCCACCCGCCATTCCGACGCTGCCCCCTCCGTGTCTCCGTGCCTCCGTGGTGAAGGTGTTTGAGACAAAAGACTCCTCACCACGGAGGCACGGAGACAGGGAGGGCTCGGTGCCATAGCGAAGGCGCGGGCCCTCCCTCTCACTCCATTTCCAATGAGCTTTGGGATGAACGCTGAGCGGGCTTCGAGATCAGCACTCTCCGTGTCTCCGTGCCTCCGTGGTGAAAGTCTTTTGTCGCATCGAGGCTGACAACCTTCGCATGCGTCCCGCGCCCCTCGACGACAACACCTCCGCCTGGCTGTCCGAGCTGCCGCCCTACGAGCGGCTGCCGTCCCTGCGCGGCGCGGTCACCGCCGACGTGGCGATCATCGGCGGCGGCATCACCGGGGTGTCCACGGCCTGGCACCTGAGCGAGCGCTTTCCCGACCGCCGCATCGTCCTGCTCGAAGCCCGGGCGCTGGCGAACGGCGCCAGCGGGCGCAACGGCGGCCAGGTGCTGAACGGCATCAACGGCGTCGAGCCGCGCGACGCCGCCACCGCCCAACGGGTGTTCGCCGCTACCCGCCGCGGCATCGACATCGTCGCGGCGCTGGCGGCGGCGAGCCGCCTCGACTGCGGCTTCGCCCGCACCGGATGTCTCGAGGTGCAGACGACCGCACGCTCGGCCGATGCCGCGGCGGCGCGGGTGGACGCCTGGCGCGCCTGGGGCCTGCCGTTCGAGCACCTGCCGGCGAGCGCCGTGCCGCTGCGCGGCGCCCACGGCGCGGTGCGCGACCCGACCGCGGCGCGCGTCAACTGCGCCGCCCTGCTGCGCGGCCTGCGGCCGCGGCTGCTCGAGCGCGGGGTGGCGATCCACGAGGACACGCCGGTGCTGCGCGTCAGCGAGGGCGCGACGATCACCGTGACGACCCCCGACGGCAGCGTCAGCGCCCCCGCCGCCGTCCTCGCCACCAACGCCTACACCCCGCTGCTCGGCTACTTCCGCGCCGGCATCCTGCCCCTGCACTCGCACGTCGTCGCCACCGCGCCGCTCTCGGCGCGCCGCTGGACGGCGCTCGGCTGGGGCGCGGCCGAGGGCTTCGCCGACGACCGCGACCGCATCGCCTACGGCTGCCGCACGCCGCAGGGGCGCCTGCTGTTCGGCGGCGGCGGCAACCTCGCCTACAGCTACCGCTACGGCGGCGCGCCGACGTTCCCCTCGCCCGACGCCGCCCGGCCGCGGTTCGCGGCCGTCGAGCGCCGGCTGCGCGGCTACTTTCCGGGCGTGGCCGATGCGCCGATCGCGCACCGCTGGAGCGGACCGCTGGCGATCACCTTCGACCGCGTCTGCTCGATGGGCGTCACCGGCGCGCACCGCAACCTGTACTACGCCCTCGGCTACAGCGGCCACGGCCTGGCGCTCGGCGCCCTCGCCGGCGAAGTCCTGCGCGACCTCTACAGCGGCGACGCCGCCCGCTGGCGGGATCTTCCCTTCCATCAGAAGCCCCTGCCCCGCCTGCCGCCCGAGCCCCTGCGCTGGCTGGGCTACCAGCTCTACACCCGCCTCACCGGCCGCTCGCCGCGGCGCTGAGCGCTGGTCCGCCGGCCACCCGTCGCGGCACTGGCACGCCGCGGCGCGACGGCTACATCTGTTCGCAGATGGCCGTTGACACCCACCCCGCCGGCTCGCATGATCGCCGGGTCATGCTGCGCCGCGTCGGTACCGCGCTGCTGGTCGTCGTCATCGCCCTCGGCGGCTTGATGTCGTCGGCCTGCGCCACCACGTCCTGCGCGCAGATGACGCGCGCCCGCATGCGCTGCTGTCCGGTGGACGGCATCCAGCAGGCGCGAAGCTGCTGCGATGGCCGTCTCGGCAAGGCCGCGCCGGCGCCCGCCGCGGCGCTCGAACGCGCGCCGCAGGCGCCGCTGCCACTGGCCCTGCCGGCCCGCCTGCCGGCGACGACCGCGGCGCTCCTCAGCGCGCCGCTGACCGCCGCGCCGCCGCCCGGGATCGGACCACCCGACTCCCTGCTCCGCCAGCACACCTGCCTGCTGCTGTGAACCGGCGATCCCGTCGACGGGATCGATCGCCGGCGCGGGGACCGCCCCGCGATGTCGCGCCCTGCCGGGCGCTGCACACAGGAGCAGATCATGCAGCTTGCATTGCGCGCGCTCGCCCGCTGGGGGCGTTCGCCAGCCACACTCATCCTCGCCGCGCTCGCCGTGACGCGGCCGGCGCTCGCCGAACCGCTGCGGCTCGCCGACGTCCTCGCCATCGCGCTGCGCGACAACCCGGCGATCGCCACCGCCGGTCAGCGCGCCCAGGCGCTGCGCGCCCGGCCGGCGCAGGTGTCGGCGTTCGACGATCCGACCCTGAGCTGGGAGGCCTGGGACATTCCCGAGTCGTGGCGCATCGACGCCGCCGAGAACAACATCTTCCGCCTGACCCAGAAGCTGCCCTTCCCCGGCAAGCGCCGGCTCGCCGGGGTGGCCGCGACGCACGAGGCGGACGCCGCCGGCGAGGAGGCGCGCGGCACCCGGCTCGACGTGCGCGCCGCCGTCACCCGCGCCTACGCCGACCTCTGGTTCGCCGGCGAGCGGGCCCGCATCATCGCCCGCGACCGCGCCCTGTTCGAGCGCTCGGCCCGCACCGCCGAGAGCCAGTACGCCATCGGACAGACGGCGCAGGCCGACGTGCTGCGCGCCCAGGTGGAGCTCACCCACTCGGTCATCGCGCAGCGCACCGCCGGCCTGACGATCGACGCCGCCCGCGCCGAGCTGAACGCCCTGCTCAGCCGCACCCCGGACGCGCCGCTCGGCGACCCCGAGCCGCCGCCGGTGCGGCCGATCGATACCCCGCTGGCGACGCTGATCGAACGCGCCCTCGGCACGCGCCCGGAGCTCGCCGGACAGCGGGCGATGATCGAGCGCGAGCAGTCGGGGGTGGCGCTCGCCGAGCTCGGCTACCTGCCGGACTTCGAGGTCAGCGTCGGCCGCTTCCTCAACTACGGCCGCAGCGACGGCTTCGGCGCCATGGCGTCGGTGACCCTGCCCTTCGCCCATCTCGAGAAGTACGGCGCCGCGACGAGCGAAGCGCGGGTGCGCGTCAGCGGCGCCGAGTCGGCCCTGCGCGGGCTGCAGGACGGCGTGCGCCGCGACGTCGCCCAGGCGTACGCCCAGGCCAACGCCGCCGCGCTCGAGTACGAGCTGGCGCGCAGCACGCACGTGCCGCACGCCGAGCAGGCGGTGTCGGCCACCGAGGCCGCCTACGCCAGCGGCGCGGTGAGCTTCGCCGCCCTGCTCGACGCCCTGCGCACCATGCAGGACACCCACCTCCAGCACGCCGAGGCGGCCGCCGACTGGCTGCGCGCCGTCGCCGCGCTGGAACGCGCCGTCGGCGGCGCGCTCGACGCCGCCGCGGAATGAGGCCGATCATGCGCCCGCGCCATCTCCTCGTCGCCCTCCTGCTGCTCGCCGCGCTCGCCGCCGGCTACGCCGGCCGGCCGCTGCTCGACGCCCGCCTCGCCGCCGGCCCGGCGGCGACCGCCACCCGGCACGCGCCGAAGTACCAGTGCTCGATGCACCCGCAGATCGTCTCCGAGCATCCCGGCACCTGCCCGATCTGCCAGATGCCGCTGAGCCTGGTGGACGACGGCACGCACCCGATCACCCCGGCGCCGCGCGGCGAACGGACGCCGCTCTTCTATCGCCATCCGATGCGCGCCGACGTCACCTCGCCGGTGCCGGCGCAGGACGAGATGGGGATGGACTACCTCCCGGTCTACGCCGACGACACGGGCGAATCGCCGGTCGGCGCGAGCGAGGTCGCCGGCCACGCCGCGTTCTCGCTGTCGCGCGAACGGCAGCAGTTGATCGGCGTCCGCCGCGGCCGCGTCGAACGCCGGCCGCTGTCGCGCGACATCCGCGCCGTCGGCACCGTCGCCTACGACCCGGCGCTCTACCAGGCGATCAACGACTACCGGCAGGCGTTGGCCGGGCGGGCGCGGCTGCAGGAGGCGCTGCCCGAGACGCGCGAGGGCAGCGACGCCATCGCCCGCGCCGCGGCGCTGCGCCTGCGCCAGCTCGGCCTGTCCGAGGCGCAGGTGCGCGACATCGGCCGCGGCGGCGGCGACCCGCAGGCGCTGCTGCTGCCCGGCGCCACCGCATGGATCTACGCCCAGGTGTACGAGTACGAGATCGAGTCGGTGCGGCCCGGCCAGCCGGTGACGGTGAGCGTGCCGTCGCAGGCCGATCGCACCTACCACGGCACGGTGGCGGCCATCGACCCGATCCTCGACGCCGCGACGCGCACGGCGCGGGTGCGCGTGCAGGTGGGCAACGCCGACCGCTCGCTGCGCCCGGAGTCGTTCGTCACCGCGCTCATCCACGTGCCGACCGCCGAGGTGGTCGCGGTGCCGAGCGACGCCATTCTCGACACCGGCCGCGAGCAGTTCATCTTCGTGATCGAGGACGGCACCCGCTTCACGCCGCGCGCCGTGCGCACCGGCCGCGAGGCCGACGGCTGGACGGAAATCGTCGCCGGCGTCGATCCCGGGGCGGAGGTCGTCACCTCCGCCAACTTCCTCATCGACTCGGAATCGCGCTTCCGCGCCGCGGTCGCCGCCTTCCAGCGCGAGAACATCCCCTGAGGCGGCGATGATCGAGCGCATCATCGAATTCAGCGCCCGCAACCGGGTGCTCGTCCTGGTGCTCACGGCGGTGGCGCTGGCGGGCGCCTGGTGGGCGATCCGCCGCGTCCCCCTCGACGCGATTCCCGACCTCTCGGACACCCAGGTGATCGTCTTCTCGCGCTGGGACCGCAGCCCCGACATCCTCGAGGACCAGGTCACCTACCCGATCGTCACCGCGCTGCTCGGCGCGCCGAAGGTGAAGGCGATCCGCGGCTTCTCCGACTTCGGCTACTCGTACGTCTACGTCATCTTCGAGGACGGCACCGATCTCTACTGGGCGCGCTCGCGGGTGCTCGAGTACCTGAGCAAGATCCTGCCGCGGCTGCCCGAGGGGGTGCGCACCGAGATCGGACCGGATGCGACGAGCGTCGGCTGGGTGTACCAGTACGCGCTGGTCGACCGCAGCGGCCAGTACGACCTGGCGCAGCTCCGCAGCCTGCAGGACTGGTACCTGCGCTATCACCTGCAGGCCGTCCCCGGCGTCGCCGAGGTGGCGGCCGTCGGCGGGTTCACCAAGCAGTACCAGGTCAACGTCGATCCGACCCGCCTGCTCGCCTACGGCATCCCGCTCACCCAGGTCATCGACGCGGTGCGCAAGAGCAACGACGAGGTCGGCGGGCGGCTGATGGAATTCGCCGGCACCGAGTACATGGTGCGCGGCCGCGGCTACCTGAAGGGCGTCGACGACCTGGCGCAGGCGGTGGTCGGCGTCGAGGCCAGGACCGGCACGCCGATCCTGCTGCGCAGCGTCGCCGACGTCGTCGTCGGGCCCGACATGCGGCGCGGCGTCGCCGACCTCGACGGCCTCGGCGACACCGTCGGCGGCATCGTCGTCATGCGCCAGGGCGAGAACGCCCTCACCGTCATCGAGCGGGTGAAGGCGCGGCTCGCGGAGCTGCAGCCGTCGCTGCCGCCCGGCGTCGAGGTCGTCACCACCTACGATCGCTCCGGCCTCATCCAACGGTCGATCGACACCCTGCTGCACGCCCTCGGCGAGGAGATGCTGATCGTCAGCCTGGTCATCCTCGTCTTCCTCTGGCACATCCCGTCGGCGATCATCCCGATCGTCACCATTCCGGTGTCGGTCGTCCTCTCCTTCCTGCCCTTCTACTATCTCGGCCTCAGCGCCAACATCATGTCGCTGGCCGGCATCGCGATCTCGATCGGCGTGCTGGTCGACGGCGCCATCGTCGAGGTCGAGAACGCCTACAAACGGCTCGAGGAGTGGGTCGCCGGCGGCCGCCGCGGCGACTTCCACGCCGTGCGCCTGCAGGCGCTCAAGGAGGTCGGGCCGTCGGTCTTCTTCTCGCTGCTGGTGATCGCCGTCGCCTTCCTGCCGATCTTCGTGCTGGTCGACCAGGAGGGCCGCCTGTTCCGGCCCCTCGCCATCTCGAAGAACCTCGCCATGGCGATCGCGGCGCTGCTCGCCATCACCCTCGATCCCGCCATGCGCATGCTGTTCACGCGCATGACCGACTTCCGCTTCCGACCGCGACCGTTGGCCCGCCTCGCCAACCTGCTGGTGGTCGGCCGCTATTACCGCGAGGAGCGGCACCCGATCAGCCGGGTCCTGTTCTTTCTCTACGAGCCGGCGTGCCGCTTCGTGCTGCGACACCGCGCCCTGACCCTCATCGTCGCGCTCGCCCTGGTGGCGTCGACGGTGCCGGTCTACCTCCGCCTCGGCTCCGAGTTCATGCCACCGCTCAACGAGGGCGACTTCCTCTACATGCCGACCGCCCTCCCCGGCATGTCGGTGACCGAGGCGCAGCGCATCCTGCAGGCGCAGGATCGCGTGCTGATGACCTTCCCCGAGGTGGCGCGGGTCTTCGGCAAAGCCGGGCGCGCGGACAGCCCGACCGACCCGGCCCCGTTCTCGATGGTCGAGACGACGGTCCTGCTGAAGCCGGAGTCGGAGTGGCGGCGCGTTCCGCGCTGGTACTCGGACTGGCCGCGCTGGGTGCAGGCGATCGGCGCCCGTTTCGTGCCGCCGCACCGCACCTTCGAGGAGCTGCAGAACGAGATGGATCGGCAGCTCCGCTTCGCGGGCATCCCCAATATCTGGACGATGCCGATCAAGAACCGCATCGACATGCTGTCCACCGGCGTGCGCACGCCGATCGGCATCAAGATCCTCGGCCCCGACCTCGCGGTCATCCAGCACATCGGCGAGGAGCTCGAGGCGATCCTGCGCGGCGTGCCGGGGACGCGCAATGTCCTCGCCGAACGCACCGCCGGCGGCTACTACCTCGACTTCGACCTCGATCGCGCCGCCCTCGCCCGCTACGGCCTGTCGGTCGACGACGCCCAGTCGGTGATCCTCTCGGCGATCGGCGGCGAGACCGTGACCACCGCCATCGAGGGCCGCGAGCGCTACCCGGTCAACGTGCGCTACGCGCGCGACTTCCGCGACGATCTGCCGGCGCTGCGCCGCGTCCTGGTGCCGACCGCCGGCGGCGCCCAGATCCCGCTGGCGCAGATCGCCGACATCCGCAAGCGCGAGGGGCCGGCGATGATCCGCAACGAGAACGGCCAGCTCGCCGGCTACGTGTACGTGGACATGAGCGGCCGCGACATCGGCGGCTACGTCGACGAGGCCAAGCAGGTGGTCGGCGAGAGGCTGACCCTGCCGACCGGCTACTCGCTGATCTGGTCCGGCCAGTACGAGAACCTGGCGCGCGTCCGCCAACGCCTGGTCTTCGTGCTGCCGCTCACCATCTTCCTCATCGCGCTGCTGCTGTATCTGAACACCAAATCGGCGGTGAAGGCCGGCATCGTGCTGCTCGCCGTGCCGTTCTCCCTGGTCGGCGCCATCTGGCTCCTCTACGCGCTCGGCTACCACCTCTCGATCGCCGTCTGGGTCGGCATGATCGCGCTGATGGGCCTCGACGCCGAGACCGGCGTCTTCATGCTGCTGTTCCTCGACCTCGCCTACGACGAACGCCGCCGCGCCGGGCGGATGAACGGGCGCGCCGATCTCGAGGAGGCCATCGTGCACGGCGCCGTGCGCCGCATCCGGCCCAAGATGATGACGGTGACGGCGATGTTCATGGGGCTGCTGCCCCTGATGTGGTCGATCGGCACCGGCGCCGATCTGATGAAGCGCGTCGCCGCCCCGATGGTCGGCGGCGTCTTCACCTCGTTCGGCATGGAGCTGCTGGTCTATCCGGTGTTGTACTCCCTGTGGAAGGACCGCTTCCCGTCGCCGCGCGCCGCCGTCACGGAGGCGCCGTGACGACTCGCGACGGCGCTCCCGCGACGATCGCCCATCCCCGATCGGCGCGGCCGCGCCCGCCCGCCGCTGGCCGGCGGCCGCTCCTGTGCTAGACACGTGATGCCGATGTTCCGTCCGACGCTCCTGCTGGCGCTCGCCCTGCAGCTCTTCGCCGCCCTGGCGCCGGCGAACGCCGTCGTCATCTGCGTCTCCAGCGACGGCTGCGTCGAGCTCGAAACCGCCCCGCCGGGATACACCCGTTGCCTCGAGGACGAGTGCGACCCCGGGCATGAGGACGCGGCGCACGGCTGCCGCGACATTCCGGTGCTCGTCGATGCCGTGGGCCTGCGGGGGGCGCCGTCGCTGGACGGCTGCGGCATGGCGTTCGCCGCCCTGGTGCCGGCGCGCCACGCTCGCGTGGCGACCGCCACCGCCGCGCCGCGGCGGGCGACCGTCGCGGCGCCCGATCGTCCGGCACCGCCGCGCAGCATCGTGCTGCAGCTCTGAGTCTCGCGCCGCGGATCCGCCACCCGCCGCCCTGCGGCTCCTGACGATCCCGCCGCGTCCACCGACGGACGCGGCCGACCCGCGAGACGACTCATGCTGTGCCACCGTGCCGCGCTCACGTTCGCCCTGACCCTGACCACCGCGACCGCCGCCGCCCCGCTCACCTATCGCGAGGCGCTGACGGCGGCGCTCCGCCACAATCCCGACATCGACGCCGCGGCGCTGGCCGTCGGCACCCGCCAGGCGCAGGTCTGGCAGGCCGGGCTGCTGCCCAATCCCGAGCTGCGGCTCGAGGCGGAGAACATCGGCGGCTCCGGCGATCTCGCCGGCGTCGAATCGGCGGAGACCACCGCCAGGCTGTTGCAGCGCGTCGAGCTCGGCGGCAAGCGCCCGGCGCGCGTCGCGGTCGCCGAGGGCGAGCGCGACACCGCCGCCGCCGACGTCGAGCTGCGCCAGGCCGCGGTGGCGGCCAGCGTGGCGCAGGCGTTCGTCGCCGTGCTGGCAGCTCAGGAACAGCTCCACCTGGCCGACCGGCTCGAGGCGCTGGCGACCGAGACGGTGGCGGCGGTGGCGGCGCAGGCGCGGGCCGGCGCCGCCTCGGAGGTGCACGTCCTGCGCGCCCGGCTGCTGCGCAACGAAGCCGTCCTGCTGCGCCTGCGGCGCCACCAGGAGCTGACGGCGGCGCGCGCCGCCCTGGCGGCCCTGTGGGCGGACGACGACCCGCCGCTCACCGCGGCGGAGGGCGACCTGCGCCACCTGGCGCCGCCGCCGCCGCTGCCGGCACTGCTCGGGCGCCTCGACGCGGCGCCGGAGCTGACCCGCTGGCAGCGCGAGCTCGGCGCCCGCCAGTCGGCGGTGCGCGCCGAGCGCGCCGGCGCCGTGCCCGACCTGCTGCTCGGCGCCGGCCCGCGCTACTTCAGCGACACCGGCGACGTCGCCCTGGTCGCCGAGGTCACGCTGCCGCTGCCGGTGTTCGACCGCCGCCAGGGCGCCATCGAGGCAGCGCGCAGCCACCTCGCCGCCGGCGAGGCGGAGCGGCGCGCCGCCGCCGTGGCGCTGCGCGCCGCGGTGACCCGTGCCCAGGCGGCCCTCGTCGCCGGCTATGCGCAGACGGCGGTGTTGCGCGAGCACGCCCTGCCCGATGCCGACGCGGCGCTGGCCACCAGCCGCGCCGCCTTTCGCCGCGGCGCCCTGCCGCTCGATGAGCTGGGCGACGCGCAACGGGCGCTGTTCGACCTGCGCAGCCGCGAGATCGAGGTCCTCGCCGCCTATCACCAGACCGCCGCCGAGCTCGAGCGGCTGCTCGGCCGGCCACCCGACGACGGCGAGCCGACCGACCCCGACGCGCTGCCCGGCGAGGTGCTGCGATGAGCCGCCGGAGGACAATCCCCACGCTGCTGCTCGTGCTCGCCGCCGCTGCGCCGCCGCTGGGCGCCGACGCGGCGCCCGCCGGGCACGAGGACTCCCACTTCACCGTCGCCGACTTCGAGCGCTTCGGCGTCCGCTTCGCCAGCGCCGGCCCCGGCATGGTCGACACCGGCGTCGAGCTGCCGGGTGAGGTGCGGCCGAACGCCGAGCGCACCGCGCACGTGGCGGCGCAGTTCGCCGGCCGGGTGCGCGAGGTGCGGGTGCGGGTGGGCGACGCGGTGCGCGCCGGCCAGACCCTGGCGATCGTCGAGAGCGACACGCTGGCCCCCTACCCGCTCACCACGGCCTTCGACGGGACGGTGATCGACCAGCACGTCACCCCCGGCGAGACGGTGGGCCCCGGGGCGCCGGCGTTCGTCGTCGCCGATCTCGCCACCGTCTGGGTCGAGATCAACGTCTACCAGAAGGACCTGGCGGCGGTCCGCATCGGCGAGCGGGTGCGCGTGCTCGGCGGCCACGGCGTCGGCGAGGCGGACGGCGCCGTCTCCTTCATCAGCCCGGTGCTCGACCAGGCGACCCGCACCGCGATCGCCCGCGTCGTCCTGGCCAACGCCACCGGCCTGTGGCGCCCCGGCCTGTTCGTCACCGCGCACGTGCTCGATCCCCAACCCGCCGCGGTCGTCGTGCCGCGCAGCGCCGTGCAGCGCATGGGCGGCGCGCCGGTGGTGTTCGTGGTCGACGGCGATCGCGTCGAGCCGCGGCCGGTGCGCCTCGGGCGCAGCGGCAGGCAGCGGGTGGAGATCGTCGACGGCCTCGCCGCCGGCACGCGCTACGCCGAGGACGGCACCTTCCTCCTCAAGGCGGAGCTCGAGGCCGACGAGAGCGGCCACGACGACCACTGAGGATCGGCGCCATGCTCGACCGCATCCTCCACTTCTCCATCCAGCGGCGCTGGACGGTGGTGGCGGCGACGCTCGCCGTCGCCGCGCTCGGCGCCCGCGCCCTCTGGGTGCTGCCGATCGACGCCGTGCCCGACATCACCGGCCCGGTGGTGCAGATCAACACCGTCGATCCGTCGCTGTCGCCGCTCGACATCGAGCGCCAGGTCACCTTCCCGGTGGAGACGGCCCTCGCCGGCATCCCCGGCCTCGAGCGCACCCGCTCGCTGTCGCGCAACGGCTTCTCGCAGGTGAGCGCGGTCTTCCGCGACGGCACCGACATCTACTTCGCGCGCCAGCAGATCGGCGAGCGGCTGCTGGCGGTGCGCGACCGCCTGCCGGCGAGCGCCGAGCCGCGCCTCGGGCCGATCAGCAGCGGCCTGGGCGACGTCTTCATGTGGACCGTCGCCTTCGCGCACCCCGACGGCCGCGGCGCCGCGGTCGTCGACGACGCGCCCGGCTGGCAGCCCGACGGCGCCTACCGCACCCCCGAAGGCGAACGGTTGCGCACGCCGATCGAGCAGGCGGCCTACCTGCGCACGGTGCAGGACTGGATCATCCGGCCGCAGCTCCAGGGCGTGCCCGACGTGGCCGGCATCGACGCCATCGGCGGTTTCGTCAAGCAGGTGGTGGTCGAGCCCGACGTGCGCCAGCTCGCCGCGCACGGCCTCGGCTTCGCCGACCTGGTGGCGGCGCTGGAAGCGAACAATCTCAGCACCGGCGCCGGCGTCATCGAGCACCACGGCGCCGCCTACGTGGTGCGCGCCTCGGCGCGCATCGAGTCGGTGGACGCGCTGGCCGACATCGCCGTCGCCGAGCGCGGCGGAACGCCGATCCGCCTCACCGACCTGGCGCGGGTGTCGATCGGTGGCGAACCGCGCACCGGCAGCGCCAGCCAGAACGGCGAGGAGGTGGTGAGCGGCACGGCGATGATGCTGCTCGGGGCCAACAGCCGGACGGTGGCGCGCGCGGTCGCGGCGCGGCTGACCGAGATCCAGCGCACCCTGCCGCCGGACGTCGTGGTGACGCCGGTGCTCGACCGCTCGCAGCTCGTCGACGCCGTCATCCGCACCGTCGCCACCAACCTGCTCGAGGGCGCGATCCTGGTCATCGCCGTGCTCTTCGCCCTGCTCGGCAACCTGCGCGCCGCCGTGATCACGGCGCTGGCGATCCCGCTGTCGATGCTGCTCACCGCCATCGGCATGGTGCAGACGCGCACCAGCGGCAACCTGATGAGCCTCGGCGCCATCGACTTCGGCCTCATCGTCGACGGCGCCGTGATCATCGTCGAGAACTGCCTGCGCGTCCTCGGCGAGCGCCGCGAGACGCTCGGCCGGCCGCTCACCCTGAGCGAGCGCCTCGCCGCGGTCGGCGAGGCGAGCACCCAGGTGCGCGGCGCCACGGCCTTCGGCGAGGCGATCATCATCCTGGTGTACGTGCCGCTGCTGTTCCTCACCGGGGTCGAGGGCCGCATGTTCCGGCCGATGGCGATGACCGTGATCTTCGCCCTGGTCGCCGCCTTCGTGCTGTCGCTGACGTTCGTGCCGGCGATGGTGGCGATCTGGGTGCGCGAGCCGGCGCGGGCGCACACCAATCCGGTGATCGCCCTGGTCAGTCGCGCCTACCGGCCGACCGTGCGCTGGACCCTGCGCCTGCGCTGGCTGGTGGTCGGCGGCGCGGTCGCCGTGTGCGCCGGCGCGGTGCTGTTGTTCAACCGACTCGGGCAGGAATTCGTGCCGACGCTCGGTGAGCTCGACCTGCTGGTGCACGCGGCGCGCATTCCGGGCACCGGGGTCGAGCAGTCGACGCGCATGCAGCGCGACCTGGAGCGCGCCTTTCCCGAGTTCCCCGAGGTGGCGCTGGTCTTCTCGCGCACCGGCACGGCGGAGATGGCGGCCGACCCGATGCCGCCGTATCTCTCCGACACCTTCGTCGTCCTCAAACCGCGCGCCGAGTGGCCCGACCCCGACGCGCCGAAGGAGGCCGTCCGCGAGCGCGTCGCCGCGGCGCTCGGCCGCATTCCGGGCAATCGCTACGAATACACGCAGCCGATCCAGATGCGCTTCAACGAGCTGCTCGCCGGCGTGCGCGGCGACCTGGCGGTGAAGCTGTTCGGCGACGACTTCGCGGTGCTGCAGCCGGCGGCGGCCGCGGTCGCGGCGGCGATCGCCGCCATCCCCGGCGCCGCGGACGTGCGGGTGGAGCCGGTGCGCGGCGCGCCGGTGCTGAGCATCGACGTCGACCGCGCGGCCATCGCCCGCTACGGCCTGAGCGTCACCGACGTGCACGCGGTGGTCGCGGCCGGCGTCGGCGGCCACCGCGCCGGCCTGTTGTTCGAGGGGGATCGGCGCTTCGACATCGTCGTCCGCCTGCCCGAGGCGGCGCGCCAGGACCTCGACGTCCTGGAGCGGCTGCCGATCCTGCTCTCGCACGAGGACCGGCCGCGCCGGGGGCTGGCGCTCGGCGGCGACGACGTCGGCCGCGCGCCGTTGCGCTTCGTGCCGCTGGGCGCCCTGGCGAGCCTGCGACTCGAGGACGGCCCGAACCAGATCAGCCGCGAGAACGGCAAGCGGCGGGTCGTCGTGCAGGCCAACGTGCGCGGCCGCGACCTCGGGTCGTTCGTCGCCGACGCGCAGGCGCGGGTCGAGGCGACGGTGCACCTGCCCCCCGGCACCTGGCTCGAATGGGGCGGCCAGTTCGAGAGCCTGCTCGACGCCCGCCGCCGCCTGGCGGTGGTCGTCCCGCTCTGCTTCCTGGTCATCCTGCTGCTGCTCTACGCCAGCTTCGGCTCCTTCGCCGACGCGCTGATCATCTTCAGCGGCGTGCCCCTGGCGCTGAGCGGCGGCGTCGCGACCCTGTGGCTGCGCGACATGCCGTTCTCGATCACCGCCGCCGTCGGCTTCATCGCCCTCTCCGGCGTCGCGGTGCTCAACGGCCTGGTGCTGATCTCGTTCATCCGCCAGTTGCGGCGCGAGGGCGCGGCGCTGGAGGAGGCGATCACCCAGGGCGCGCTCACCCGCCTGCGGCCGGTGCTGATGACCGCGCTGGTGGCCTCGCTCGGCTTCCTGCCGATGGCCCTCGCCACCGGCACCGGCGCCGAAGTCCAGCGCCCGCTCGCCACCGTGGTCATCGGCGGCCTCGTCACCAGCACCGCGCTGACGCTGGTCGTCCTCCCGGCCCTCTACCGCATCGTCTGGAGCCGGCAGGGCTGAGCGAAGCGAGCCGCCACGGCGCGCGCGGACCAGCCTGCGGGCATCCGCGCACGCCGTGGCGCCGGTCCTACTTCTGCGCCGCCAGCCAGTCGGCGATCGCCTTGGCCTGCTCGGGCGTGCCCTTGAAGCTCACCGAGTGCTTCTTGCCCTTGCCGGTGTCCGCCTTCTTGGCCAGCACGTCCTGGATCCAGGCGGCGTCGTGCTTGCCGCCGATGCCGGACAGGTCGCCACCCTTCGGCTTCGGCTTCTTGGACTCGATGCCGGCGGCGGTGACCGAATGGCAGGTGGTGCATTTGAGAGCGGCGAACGACGCCTTGCCGTCCTCGGCCGCGCCTCCCGGCGTCGCCATGGCGGCGCCCAGCAGGGCGGCTGCCCCGAACACGAGTGCGATGCGTGCGATCATGTGCCCTCCTCCGTGATGGTGGTCGTCAACACCTAGCGCCAGCGCTTCTTTGACAACATCCCCTGCCGCCGATAGCCCGCGGTGCGGCAGGTGGCGATCCCGGTAATGGAGGAACGACGCGCCGCGGAGCGGGCTGGGGCGCGAGCACGCCCCAGCCCGCGCCAGCTCACTTCTTTCCGGCGACGTGCTTGGCGAGCACGTCCTGCTCCTTCGCGAGGTCGGCATACGCGGCCGCCTCGGCCTCGAAGCTCTTGATCAGCCGCCGGCAGTGCGCGTCCCAGACCTCACGCGAGGACTTCGCCGGACCGCTGACCAGCATGGAGCGATGTTTCTGGGCGTTGTCCTTCGCAACCTTCGCCTGGGCGCGGAAGTAGTCCGCGAGCGCCGTGTGCTCGGCGGCGGTGCTGGCCTTCTGCACCATCTCGCCGACGTTGTCGGCGGTGATGGTCTGGGCGACGACGGGTGCTGCGCCGCCGATCAGCAACCCGAGGGCGAACGCGGCGGCAGAGAAACGAAACGACTTCCAGGTATTCATGGGCCTCTCCTGTGAATGCGTGGGTGAACAATGGGCGCGAGAGTGCTTCCGCAGGCGCCTGGGCCGCCTCAAACGACGAGCGACGTACGCTGAGCGAACAAGCTACCCCGCCGGGGGCCAACACGCGTCCGGGAGGTGATCGCGACCGTCGCCGCCGGCGCGGCGACGGCGAGGAGGATCGACGGCCCTGTAGCCACCCCCATCCATCTCCCCTTCGGCGTGTTGTCGCTGGTCGCCAGCGCCCGGACACCCAGCCGCAGCCCCGGCGAGCAGCAGGCCGGCCGCGTCAGGCCGCCGTGCTGGCAGCACCTCATCGCCGGGACCAGCCAACAGGAAGCGGCCGCACAGGGCGCCTCGAGCGGCTGCGCGCCGAGCAGCATCGCCACCAGCCAGATGGCGAGGACGTGACGAGTCATCTCCCGCGAGCCATTGGTCGGCTGGATTATAGGCGAGCGCCGCCACTTGGGAACCCCCTGGCCATGCTGCAGCCGCCATCATTCGTGCTGGCGGACGACGGCTGACAGCGGACGGCTCGTCCTCAGTGCGAATGCCGGTGATGCAGGTCGGGCACGTGGCGGTGCTCGTGCTCGAGCACCGGATGGACGTGGCGATGGACGTGCTCGAGCTCGGCCGGCAGCCCGGCATGGACGTGGTCGTGATGATCGTCGTCGTGGCGATGGCGATGCGCGTGCTCGACCGCGGCGTGGCGATGGCGATGGGCGTGCTGGTCGCGAGCGATCAGGATCACCGCCGTCGCCGCCAGCCCCGCGGCGACCACCATCGTCCCGCTGAGGCGCTCGCCGAGGAACAGCGCCGCCACCGCGACCCCCCAGAAGGGCGCGGTCGCGAAGGCGGCCTGCGAGCGCACCGCGCCCAGGCACTGCGCGGCGCCGATGTACAGGGCGATGCTGAGGCCGTAACAGCCGGCGCCGACGGCGAGCACCCACAGCGCCTCGCCGGCGGTCGGCACCGCCGGCGTCAGCAGCGCCGCGGCGAGCAGGCTGACGGCGCCCGCGACCGCCGCCTTGATGAGCGTGGTGCGCGCCGGCGGCAACGCATCGATCAGCGAGGTGAAGTGGTTGTCGAGCGCCCAGAGAAAACAGGCGGTCACCACCAACAGCGCCGCGAGCGCGCCGGGCGCTCCGGCGCCGGAGGCGAGCAGCGCGCCGGCGGCGACTGCGAGACCGACCCCCAGCCAGCCGCGCCGCCCGAGCGGATCGCGGAAGACCAGCGCCCCGAGCAGCGCCGTGGCCGCCGCCTCGAACGACAGCAGCAGCGCCACCGATGCCGCGCTCGCCAGGCGCAGCGCGACGAGCAGCGCCAGTGGCGCCCCCACGCCGCCGGCGAGCGCCGCGCCGGCGAGCCGCCGGGCGTTGGCGGCGTCGAGCGGAGCGCGGACGCTCCGGCGGCCGGCGACCGGCAGCATCGCCAGCGCCGCCCCGGCGTACAGCAGGCCGGACACGAGCAGCGGCGGAACGCGGTCGGCGAGCGGTTTGAGCAGCGGCGTGGCGGCGCCGAACAGCAGCGCGGCGACCAGCGCGGCGGCGAGCGCGCGGCGGCGGTCCCCCGGCATCAGGCGCTCGCGGGGGCGACGGCGCGCAGATAGTCGACGGTGCCGAACACGGTGCCGCGATGCGCGACCACCGCCACGGCCGCGAACCCGGCGGCGGCGATCTGGTCGGCGAGACGGCCGGCGAGATTGTCGGCGGTCCTCTCCGCGCCATCGAAGTGGCGGAAGAGCCGGCTGACGACGCGCGCGTAGGCGCCGCGCGGGGCGCCGAAGTCGGCGATGTGGAGCTCGCCGCCGGGTCGCAGAATGCGTCGGAAGACGGCGCAGACCGCGGCGCGTTCGTCGTGCGTGAGGTGGTGCAGCACGAGGGACGACACGATGCGGTCGAAGCTCGCCGCGGCGAAGGTATCGGCGGTGAGGAAGCCCTGGCGCAGCTCGACGTCGACGGCCGCGGCGGCGAGCTTGCGGCGCGCCAGCGCCAGGGCGGTGGCATCGGGATCGATCCCTACCACCCGCGCCGCCGGGCACGCCGCTTTCAGCAGCAGGGCCAGCGTGCCGGTGCCGCAGCCGAAATCGAGCACGTCGGCGCCCGGGCGCAGTCCGGCCTGCGCCACCAACTGCTGCTTGAGGGCGCGTTCGCGCATGGTGAGCGCAAGCAGCGGATCGTACAGGCGGGTCAACCAGTGATAGCCGAGGGCGGGGACGAATCCGGTGTCGCGCGCGGGCTCGGTCATCGGCTCCCTCGTGACACGGATGAACACAGATCCCCGCCCCCCCGGCTCCCCGATGAACACCGATCCCCGCCCCACCTCTTTGCTTCAGTGGGCGGAGGGGTGGCTTCGTGTCCATCGGCGGGCGGGGCGTGGGGATCGGTGTTCATCCGTGTCTCAGTCCCACAGCCGATCGAGCACGCGCCCGACGGTGGCGAAGATGAAGTCGATCTCCTCGCGGCTGACGATGAGCGGCGGCGCGATGGCGATGAGATCGCGGATGCCGCGGACGATCAGGCCCTCGGCGCGGGCCAGCGCCACGGCGCGCGCGCCGAGCACCGGCGGCGTCTGGCGCGCCGACCGGCCGCCGCGCGGCAGCAGATCGACGGCGCCGATCAGTTGCTCGCCGCGGATCTCGCCCACCACCGGATGGCCGGCGAGCGCGCGCAGGCGCTGCTGGAAGTAGGGGCCGACGTCGTCGCGGACGCGCTCGATCAGCCGTTCGCGCTCGAGGATCTCGAGATTGGCCAACCCGGCGGCGGTGGCGACGGGATGGCCGCTGTAGGTGAAGCCGTGGGCGAGATAGCCGCCGCGTTCGAAGACCTCGGTCATCGCCTCGCTGACCAGCGTCGCGCCGAGCGGCACGTAGCCGCTGGTGATGCCCTTGGCCAGGGTGAGCAGGTCGGGCTCGAGATCCCACAGCACCGACGCGAACCAGGCGCCGAGGCGGCCGAAGCCGGTGATCACCTCGTCGGCGACGAAGAGGATGTCGTGCCGGCGGCAGAGGTCGCGCAGCGCCCGCAGGTGGCCGGGCGGCGGCACGATGACGCCGCCGGCGCCCTGCACCGGCTCGGCGAACAGGGCGGCGATCGTGTCGGCGCCCTCGCGGGCGATGACGCGTTCGGTCTCGGCCAGGCAGTGCGCGGCGAAGGCGGCGGGCGACAGGTCGCTGTCGACGCCGTAGGGGTGCGGCCCGGGAACGTGGAGGAAGCCGGGCAGCGGCAGATCGAACGGCTCGGTGCAGGTCGGCAGGCCGGTCATGCTGGTCGTCGCCAGGCCGACGCCGTGGTAGCTGAACGAGCGGGTGAGGATCTTCGTCTTGCCGGGCCGGCCGCGCAGCTTGTGGTAGGCGCGGATCAGCTTCAGCGCCGTCTCGTTGGCCTCGGAACCGGAGTTCGAGAAGAACACCTTGCCGAGGCCGGGCGGCGCCGCGGCGGCGATCTTGTCGGCGAGCAGGATCGTCGGCTCGGTGGTGGTGTTGAAGAACGACGGGTAGTAGCAGACCGACGCCATCTGCCGGTGCACCGCATCGGCGATCTCGCGCCGGCCGTAGCCGACGTTGACGCACCACAGGCCGGCGAGGCCGTCGAGCAGGCGGCGGCCGGTCTCGTCGGTGACGTGGCAGCCGGCGGCCTGCTCGATGACGTGCGTGCCCTGCCGGTGCAGGTCGAGGTGGTCGGTGAACGGGTGCAGGAGGTGCGCTTCGTCGAGCCGGCGCAGCGTCGCGAGATGGCTGGCGTCCATGCCCGGAGGATAGTGCACCGCCGGCGTGGAGACCACCGATGAACACGGAATGGCCGCGGAAGCCGATGAACACGGAATGGCCGCGGAAGCCCGCGGCGCCCACCCCATCCCGCGCCGAGGCGATGCCGCCCGGACCAGCGGTGTTCATCCGCGGCCATCTGTGTTCATCTGTGGCCCGATGGTGGAGCCGCCGCGGTTGATCCCCGAAGACTTGGCGCCGGGCGACCTGCGGGGCCTCGAAATGGAATGGGCGGGGCTGCGCGTCGAGCGCGTGCGCTCCCCGGCGCATCCGCTGTTCCGGCGGCTGTACGACCGCCTGTGGCGCGAGTTCGGCGCGCGCGGCGAGATGGAGAAGGAGCCGGTGATCGCCCAACGCCTGGGCTGGGATCCGCGTCGGCCGGTCGAGCATCACGCCCTGCTCTATGAAATGCTCGCCGTGCTCGCCGGCGACGAGATCGTGGGCCTGCGCGACCACACCGCCATCGTGCCGATGCCGCCGCACCGCGACGACCATCCGGGGCAGGTCGTCGTCCATCTCTCCCATGTCATCGTCGAGCCGCCCCTGCGCGGCGGCGGCCTCTCCGCCTGGCTCCGCGCCTTCCCGCTGCAGGCCGGGCGCGAGTGCGCGGCGGCGGCCGGCGAGCCGGCGGGCGACCGCATCACGCTGGTCGCCGAAATGGAGCATCCCGACGGCCACACGCCGATGATCATGGCGCGGCTGCGCTCCTACGACCGCGCCGGCTTTCTCAAGATCGATCCCGACGCCGTGCGCTACGTGCAGCCCGACTTCCGCCCGGCGGCCGAGATCGACGCCAGCTCCCTGCAGCCGGTGCCGCTGGCCCTGGTGGTGCGCCGGGTCGGCCGCGAGCACGAGACCACCCTGCCCGGCGCCGAGGCGCGCGGCATCGTCCGCGCCCTCTACACCATGTTCGGCGTCCACTGCCGCGCCGACCACATGGCGCCTCTCTGGGCGCTGCTCGATCACTTCCCGGGCCCGGGCGAGGAAGTGGCGCTGCGCTCGCCGCTCGCGTGACCGCGATGTCCACCGCACACCACGAGGGCGCTCCTCCGCCGGCGATCGCCCGCGCCCGCGCTCGCGCTCGCGCGCATCGGTGTCGATCGGTGGCCATCGGCGTCCATCTGTGTTTCCAGGGCGCATGACGATCACCGCCTACTACCACCCCGGCTACGCCGCCCCGATCGGCGAGGGCCACGTGATGCCGATCACCAAGTTCTCGCTCGTCGCCGACGGGCTGCGCGGGCGAGCGGGGATCGGCCTCGAGGAGCCGGCGCCTCTGCGCGAGGACGATCTCCTGCGCGTGCACACGCGCGAATACGTCACGGCGGTGCGCACCGGCGAGCCGCGGGCGCTGGCGGAGTCGCAGAAGTTCGCCTGGTCGCCGCAGCTCTACCCCTCGGTGTGCCTGACCGGCGGCGGCTGCGTGGCGGCAGCGCGGCGGGCGCTGCGGGACGGCATCGCGGCCGCGGTGGTGAGCGGCTTCCACCACGCGCACGCCGACCACGGCGAGGGCTTCTGCACCTTCAACGGCCTGGTGGTCGCCGCCGAGCTGCTGCACGGCGCCGGCGCGGCGCGACGCATCGCGGTGCTCGACCTCGATCTGCACTACGGCAACGGCACCGCGTCGCTGGCGCCGGCGCGCCCGTACTTCTTCACCCTCTCGATCTACGGCAACGACTACCACCAGAACACCGCGCATCGCGACGTCGCCACGGTGCGCCACGTCGACGGCGCCAACCACCAGTCGATCGCCCTGCCCAACGGCAGCGGCCGCGCCGTCCTCCTGGCGGCGCTGGAGGAGGGGATGCGGCGCATCCTCGCCTGGGGACGACCCGACCTGCTGCTCTACCAGGCGGGGGCCGATCCCTATCGCGAGGATCCCTACTCGCCGCTCGCCCTCGACCACGACGATCTGCGCGAGCGCGACCGCCGCGTCTTCGCCTGGACGCGCGCCGCCGGCATCCCCGTCGCCTGGGTGCTCGCCGGCGGCTACACCAAGGACACCTCGCAGGTGGTGCGGGTCCATCTGAACACCTTCGACGCGGCGCTCGAGGTGTACGGCGCCTGAGCGGTTGGCTTTCCCCCGCACGACGGGTACACGCCTTCCACCCGAATGAAGCGGATCAACTGGCTGCTCGGCTCCTGGACCGCCCTGGTGATGGCGTTCTTCTACCTGCCCATCGCCATCCTGATCGGCTTCTCCTTCAACACCTCGCGCCTCAACATTCTCTGGGAGGGCTTCACGCTCAAGTGGTACGCGGCGATCTGGCACGACCGGGTGCTGCTGCAGTCGCTGAACAACAGCCTGATCGTCGCCGCCGTCACCACCGTGCTGTCGGTCGCCCTCGGCACCGGCGGCGCCTGGCTGCTCTATCGCTACCGCTTCCCGGCGCTGCGTCTCTGGCAGACGCTGATCTTCATCCCGATGATCATCCCCGAGGTGATCATGGGCGTCAGCCTCCTGATCCTCTACGTCGTGATCAACCTCGAGCTCGGCTACAGCACCATCATCATCTCCCACGTCACCTTCTGCTTCCCGTTCGTGATGGTGGCGGTGCAGGCGCGGCTGTCCGGCCTCGATCCGGCGCTCGAGGAGGCGGCGATGGATCTCGGCGCCACCCCCGCCGGGGCCTTCCGGCGGGTGCTCGTCCCGTTCCTGATGCCGGCGATCATCTCCGGCGCGCTGATGTCGTTCACCCTGTCGCTGGACGAGCTCATCGTCACCTATTTCACCGCCAGCGCCGGCACGCGGACGCTGCCGCTGGAGATCTTCGGGCGGGTCAAGAAGGGACTCGATCCGACGCTGAACGCCATCTCGACCGTGTTCATCCTCTCGACGGCGGTGCTGGTCATCGCCACCGAGATCCTGAAGCGGCGCAATTCCTGAGCGCCGAGCAAGGAGGCTCCAATGCAGCGCATCGCGTTCGTCGCCGCCGTCCTGGTGACCGCCCTGGCCGCCTGCCAGTCCGCGTCGGCCCCGCCCAAGGAGCTCAACCTCTTCGCCTGGTCGGAGTACGTGCCGCAGGGCGTGATCGACGGCTTCACCAAGGAGACCGGGATCAAGGTCAACTACGAGACCTACGCCTCCAACGAGGAGATGCTCGCCAAGCTGGTGTCGGGCGCCCAGCGCTACGACCTGATCCAGCCCTCCGAGTACACCATCGAAGCGCTGGTGAAGGAGAACAAGCTGCTGCCGATCGATCCCGCCAAGGTGCCGAACGCGGTCAACCTCGGCAAGGAGTACCGCTCCCTGCCCCACGATCCCGACAACAAGTATTCGATCCCGTGGATGGCGGGCTCGGTCGGCATCGTCGTCAACACCGACAAGGTGAAGGACGACATCAAGGGCTTCAAGGACGTCTTCCAGGAGAAGTACAAGGGCCGCATCGTCGTCCTCGACGACCCGCGCGAGATCGTCAGTTGGGCGCTGGCGACCATCGGCAAGGGACCGAACGACGTCACCCCCGAGAACCTCGAGGCCGTGAAGCCGATCCTCAAACAGTGGCTGCCGCTGGTGAAGGTGTACGACTCCGACAGCCCGAAGACGGCGCTGCTCAACGGCGACGTCGACATCGGCGTCGTGTGGTCGGGCGAGGCGGCGCTGCTCTACAACGAGAACCCGAAGTTCAAGTACATCCTGCCGAGCGAGGGGGCGCACCAGTTCATCGACAGCCTCGCCATTCCCGCCAACGCGCCCAATCCGGAGGCGGCGATGCTGTTCATGAACTACGTCCTCCGCCCGGACGTCAGCAAGCTCATCTCGGCCGACTTCCCCTACACCAACCCCAACCTCGAGGCGCGCAAGGTCCTCTCGCCCGAGGAGCTCGCGAACCCCGCCAGCTATCCGCCGGGCAGCCCGAAGCTCGACACCTTCCGCGACATCGGCGACTCGGCGGTCCAGATCGACAAGCTGGTCACCGACATGAAGGCGCAGGGGTGATGCGATCGGGGCACCGGTCGGAATCGGGTTGCAGGGTGCTGGAACGGTGCCGCGTCGTCGGGTTGTCAGTTGAGAGCGGTGAACCCGGTCACCGGCCCGGACACCCGACAGCCTGACGACCGAACGACCTGGCAACCATCGCCCGACCCCGAGACCGCATGCGCACCGCCGCAACCTCCGTCAGCGCCGCCACCCCGGTCCGCCAGCGCGAACCGGGGCGCGCGGCGTGGCTGCTGGTGGCGCCGCTCTTCCTCTGGGTACTGGCGTTCGTCGTCGCGCCGACCCTCATCATGTTGGTGTACAGCTTCTGCGAGCGCGGCACGCTCGGCGGCGTGGTGTTCAACTTCACGCTCGCGAACTACGCGGCGGTCCTGGATCCGACCTACCTGCAGATCATCGTCCGCTCCATCGTCTTCGCCGCCCTGACCACGGCGATCTGCCTGGCGATGGGGTACCCGGTGGCCTACTTCATCGGCCGCGCCCCGGAGCAGCAGCGCAACCTGCTGCTCATGCTGGTGATGATTCCGTTCTGGACCAGCTTCCTGATCCGCACCTACGCCTGGGTGACGATTCTCAAGAACGAGGGGCTGCTGAACAGCGTGCTGCTGCAGTATGGCCTGATCGCGCAGCCGTTCGAGATGCTCTACACCCCCGGCGCGGTGATCCTCGGGCTCGTCTACACCTTCCTGCCGTTCATGATCCTGCCGATCTACACGTCGGTGGAGAAGCTCGACAACGCCCTCATCGAGGCGGCCTTCGACCTCGGCGCCGGCCCGCTGCGCGCCTTCTCCAAGGTGATCGTGCCGATGACCTCGCCGGGCATCACCGCCGGCATCCTGCTGGTGTTCGTGCCGGCGCTCGGCCTCTATGCCGTCAACGACATCCTCGGCGGCGGCAAGGTCGACATGATCGGCAACATCATCGAGAACCAGTTCAAGGGCAATGCCCGCAACTGGCCGTTCGGCGCCGCCCTCGGCATCGCCCTGATGGGCGCCTTCGCGCTCGCCTTCTGGTTCACCGGCCGCCGCCAGGCGCCCGTCCAGTAGGCGACCGGCGCGGCGGCGCGCCGCGCCGCCGGAGACGGCCCCATCCGCAGCCCACCTGCGTCTTCGACTTGGCCCGGCTCGGGCGCTGTGTTGGAATGCGGCTCATGAGGCTGCCGCCGCCGACACCTGGACTGCTCTACACCCTCGGCCTGGCGGCAGTCGGCTGTCTCGCCTTCGCCGTCTTCACCGACGAATGGCTGTGGACCGCCGTGGCGCTGCTCGGCGCCGTCGGCTTCGCGACCTGGGGCTGGCAGGTCGCCAAGCGCCTGTACCGCGACGACGACGCCGGACCGCCGCTGCCCCTGTGAACCCCCTGCCGCCCGTCGTCCGCGCCATGCTCGAGCCGGGCTTCTATCCGGCGCCGCCGGCATCCGTGGAGCTGCGCCAGACCCACATCTCCTACGTCCTGCTCGCCGGCGATCAGGTCTACAAGCTGAAGAAGCCGGTGCGCTTCGCCTTCCTCGACTTCTCCACCCTCGCCCGCCGCCGCCACTTCTGCGCGGAGGAGGTGCGGCTCAACCGCCGCCTCGCCGACGACGTCTACCGCGGCGTGCTGGCGATCGTGCCGCGCGACGGTGGCTTCGCGCTCGCCCCCGCCGACGCCGCCGACGCCGTCGAGTACGCGGTGCACATGCGCCGCCTGCCGGAGGCGCGCGTGCTCGCCAGTCTGCTCGACGCCGGCGGCGCGGACGCGGCCCTGATCGACCGCATCGCCGCCCGCCTGGCGGCCTTTCACGCCGCCGCCGAAACCAGCCCGGCGATCGCCCGCGGCGGCGACCCGGCGGAGATCGCCCGCCTCATGGACGAGGACTTCGCCGAGGTCGCGGCCCTGCACGGCGACACCATCAGCGCCGACGACGACGCCGCGATCCAGGGCTGGTGCCACGCCCGCCTGGCGGCGCTGGCGCCGCTGCTGCGCCGCCGCCAGGTCTCCGGCCGCATCCGCGACGGCCACGGCGACCTGCACGCCGAGCACGTCTACTGCCTCGAGAGCGGCGAGTTGGTGATCGTCGACTGCATCGAGTTCAACCCCGCCTTCCGCCGGCGCGACGTCGCCGCCGACCTCGCCTTCCTGGCGATGGATCTCGCCTGTCACGGCCGCGACGACCTGGCGGCGCGGCTGGTCGCCAGCTACGCCGGGCAGACCGACGACCCCGAGCTGCCGGCGCTCATCCCCTTCTACGCCTGCCAGCGCGCCTACATCCGCGGCAAGGTCGACAGCCTGAAGAGCCGCGAGGCCGAGGTCGCCCCCGCCGACGCCGCCGCGGCGCGCGCCAGCGCCGTCCGCCACTTCGCCCTCGCCCTCCGCTACACGTGGGGCGACGCGCCGCCGCTGGTCGTCGTCTGCGGCCTCAGCGGCAGCGGCAAGTCGACCGTGGCCGCCGCGCTCGCCGCCCGCACCGGCTTCGTCCACCTCAACTCCGACCGCACCCGCAAGGCGCTGGCCGGCCTGGCGCCGACCGAGCGCGGTGGCCCCGAGCTCTACACCCCCGAGCGCAGCGCCGCGACCTACGCCGCCCTGCACGACGGCGCCGGCGCCGCGCTCGCCGCCGGCCGCGGCGCGATCATCGATGCCACCTTCCAGCGCCGCGAGCACCGCGACCGCGCCGCCGCCGTCGCCCGCGCCGCCGGCGCGCCGCTGCTCTTCGTCGAGTGCCGCGCCGATGACGCCGAGACCCGCCGCCGCCTGGCGCGGCGCGGCGCGCGCGCCGACGACCCGTCGGACGCCGACTGGGCGGTCTACCAACGCCAGCGCGCAACCTACGAACCGCTGGCCGACGACGAACCGCACCTGACGATCGACACCAGCCGCCCGGCGGCGGCGGTCCTGGCCGAGATCGAGGCGGCGCTGCGCCGGGCGTTGGCGACGCCCCGCCCCCGAGCTGACCAGTAGGGGTCGGGGCGGACGGCGCCCCGCCCCTCATCGACGCACGGGTTCGCTGTCGGCATCCCCGGCGCTGGGCGGCCGCCGCGACGGCGAGACCCGGGGCGCGCCGGCTCACGGCGACCGCGGAAACCTTGCAACTGTTCGCGTTCGTCTGCGATGAGGGGAGGACGTGGCCTCGGCCATCGATCATGAGCGATTCGATGACCGAGCCCTGCGTGCACAGCAGCCAACGGCGAATGCGTGACCGCCGCGACGAAGGGGAGAACATGACCTCGCGGAGCGTGACGATCTCGGGCAGCACGGATGGTGGCGACCTGGCGCCTCTCGAGACACGGAGAGGCGGGCGAGCGGACCGACGGCGCCAATGGAGCCGCCCGATCGCCGTGGCACTGATCGTCGTCGGACTCGGGCTGCGGCCGGGCGCGGCGGTGGCCTGTGTCGGCGATTGCGATGGGGACGACCGGGTGGCGATCAACGAGCTGGTCGTCGGCGTGAACATCGCGCTCGGCAGCCAACCGCCGACGACATGTCAGGCATTTGATTGTGAGGGCAACGGCACCGTGCCGATCAATTGCCTCGTTCAGGGCGTGAACAGCGCCCTCACCGGATGTCCGGCGACTCCCACCACCGGCCCGTCGACCATCACCCTGAGCGGCTCCTGCGCCGCGCCAGGGCCCGGCGACCCCGGCCTCCTGCCCTGCGAGACGGGAACGCCTGTCACCGTCTTTCGCTGCGACGACCGGGCCCAGTGTCTGCATCAGCAGGGGCTCACGATCGTCGGAGCGACGACGGTCGCGCGCGGCGGGGCCTGGTCGGTTCAGGTCCCGACGGCCGACGCGGGCGCGCCGCTGATCGTCCAGGCCGGCATCACCGAGGCCGTGGTCTACCGCACGCTGGCCTTCGGTGGCGCCGGTGGGGCGCTACGGGGGAGCCTGACGCGCGGCGCGATCTTCGCATCGACGACGATCTCGCCGGTGACCGAGGCCGCCGTCGAGCTGCTCAACGCCAACGGGTTCGAGAACTACTCCGACGCTGGCGCGCTGGAGGTGCTCCGCGCCGTCGAGCAGGCGACCGCCCAACTCTCCTTTGACGGCCTGACCCCAGACGCGGCAACTGCACTGGCGTTCACCACCGCCAGCGCCGACCCGGCGGTGCTGCTGGCGATCGAGACGACGCGCAACACCCCGACGCCGCTTCCCACCGCGACGGTGACCGCGAGCGTCGCCGTGACGCCGACCTTCTCCATGACGCCGACCTTCGTCGCGACGCCGACCGCCAGGGCAACGGACACTGCCATTCCCGATTGCGGCGTCGACTTCGCCACCTGCGCGGGGTGCACGCGGTCGGGAGGGTCAGAATTCTGCGTCGGCGATTGCGATGGCGATGCGTTGGTCAGCTCGAGCGAGCTGCGGACGATCTGCGCTATCCGCCTGGGCAACGCGCCGCTTTCGTCCTGTCCTGCGGCCGCCAACGGCGGTGGCCAGGTCGATCTGTGCACCGCGTGCCTGAACGCGCGGTCCGGGTGCCCCGCCCCGCCGACCCGCACGCAAACCGCGACCCCAACTCCGGAGCCGTAGCGGCCGCCGGCGCGTCGCCGCTGTTCGTCGAGCGCCGCGCCGGCGAGGCCGAGAGCCACCGCCGCCTGGCGCGGCGGCAAGGGCCTGTCCGCGGGCGCGGCCGAGCTCGCGAGCCGCGGGCGGAACGAGCTGCGCGCCGAGCGCGTCATCATGTTCTGGGCCTTCGTTCCGTTCTTCGCCTTCGAGAGGCTGGAGGGAGTGCTGGGAAAGGCCGTGCTCCGGGACCTGTTCTGGCGCTGCCGGCTGCCAGCGGTGGGCGAGGATCGCGGCTGAGCCGCGTTGGGGGCTTCGCTGGCGCCCGGACACTCGATCGGGCGAGCGCGCGATCGCCGCCGGCGGGCCGTGCGGGGTGCTCGCCGAGCACCGCGAACACAGCTAGCCTTGACGTCACGGAGGAACTCTCACCACGGAGGCACGGAGACGCGGAACAGCCCGGAGAACGAGCGGCACGGGGCCGGGATCCCAACCCCATCAGCAATGACCGTACGGATTCCCTTCAACCAGCCAACCCGATGCTGTCCCCTCCGTGTCTCCGTGCCTCCGTGGTGGACTCATTTTCGTCACATCGAGGCTAGACACTGACGGGACGGCGGGAGGAGTGGCCCATGGCCAAGACGGCGAAGAAGACCACGACGAACAGGACGGCGACGAAGAAACCACCGCGCGCACGAGCGCCGAAGCGGATCGGGCGCGCCCGGCGCGTCCCCGACGTCAAGCCGGGGCGCTATGCCGACGGGATGCCGTACAACGAGGTGCAGTACCTCGAGGCCAAGCTGATCCTCCGGCCGAACCACTTCACCTCGCGCAAGAGCTTCTTCGACTTCGCCAAGGTGATGCGGCGGCCGGCGGCCGCCGCGGGGGTCGACTTCGACGGCGACGGTTTCGCCGACGAGCCGCTGCAGATCCGTGAAGTGCTCTTCATGGATACGCCCGACTTCCGCCTCTACAACAACGCCTTCATCCTGCGCCGGCGGATTCCGTACTTCGAGGGCTTCCCGATCGGCGATCCCGAGATCGTCTTCAAGTTCCGCCACCCGGACATCCAGAAGGCGGCCGAGATGGACGTGCGACCGAACATCCGCGGCGATTTCCGGATCAAGTTCAAGGCCGAGGCCCTGCCGCTCAAGGACCGTCTCGGCGGCATCCGGATGCTCTATTCGCACAACGTGGAGTTCGGGCTGAGCGCCATGCAGGAGGGCGATCGCACCTCCCTCGACACGATCGTCAGCATCCTGCCGGCGCTGAGCTCGCTCAAGCGGAAGCCGGGCGAGCGGTTGGACATGGTCTCCGACACGATCGTCGAGGAGATCCTGCAGGACATCGGCAGCCTCGACTTCGGTGGCGGCGTCACGGCGGTGCCCAATGTCGCCTTGTGGCGCACCCGTGGCGACCACCGGCCGCTGATCGGCGAGTTCGCGTTCCAGATCAAGTTCAAGCGGCGCGAGGACCTGAACGAGCAGGCGATGCGGCGCGCCGAGGCGTTCTTCCTCGGCCTGCAGGACGAGGCCAAGGACTGGATCTCGCTCGGCGCGACCAAGACCGGGGTCGTCTACCGGCTCAAGGGCAACCCGCCGCACGCCCACGAGTGAGACGGCGGCCGTGTTCCGTCACCCCTCACCGCCAGTCGTCGCGCGCCGATCGTGAAGCGGCCGGACCTGCTCCACGGCGACCTGCTCGGGGTCCGCTTCGCGCTCAACGTCTGCATCGCGTCGGCGGTGCTCTGGTACGTCCTGCGCCACGTCGCCGACACCAACCCGATCTGGGCCATCGCGTCGATGATCGCGGCGGCCGATCCGCAGGTGGTGGAGGCCAAGCGCATGTTCCGCAGCCGCATGATCAACGTGCTCGTCGGCTGCGCGATCGGACTGCTGTTTTTGCTGGTCGGCGGCGAGAAGGAGTGGAAGCTGCCCCTCGCGCTGGGGGTGGCGGTGCTGATCTCCTCGTACGTCGTCCGCATCCAGACGATGTGGCGGCAGGCGCCGATCACGGCGGCGATCGTCATCGCCGCCGGGCTCATGCACGAGTCCAAGCTGACCGGCGTCGAGCACGGCCTGCACAAGGTCGCCGAGGTCATCTTCGGCTGCCTCGTGGGCCTCGCGGTGAGCTGGCTGATGGCGACGCTCTGGCCGGTTCGCGCGACCACAGGCTAGTGCACCGTCGTCGAGATGGGCCCAAGCAGGTTGCCGGTCATCGGCGGTCCTCGCGAGGAACGCCGTCGCAGGAATATCGGGAACTATTCCAAGGGGGCGTGACGCTGCGAGCGACGTCGAAGGCCGGCAAGATGCCGCGACCGGGCCGGCGCGCCAGCGCGCCGTCTTGACCCGAGCTGACCAGAAGTGGTCAGGTTGGGCGGCGCGCCAGCCGGGACGCCGGCGCGCCGGGAGGCAGTGGCGATGAAGCAGGTCAAGATTGCCGAGTTGAAGGCGGGGCTGAGCGGCTATCTCGCCGAGGTGCGCAACGGCGAGCGCCTGCTGGTCTGCGATCGCGCCACCCCCATCGCGGTGCTCATTCCCTGCGGCGAGGTCGAGGACGTGGAGATCCTGCCGGCCAAGGCGCCCCCGATTCCGCTCAAGCAGATCCGGTCGGTACGGCTGCGCAAGCGGGTCGACGTCGTGGCGGCGCTGCGCGACAGCCGCGACCAGCGATGATCGTCTATCTCGACTCGAGCGCGGTGCTGCGGGTGATCCTCGGCCAGCGGCCGACGCTGGCCGGCTGGGGCAACTGGGACGCCGCCTACAGCAGCGAGATCCTACGGGTCGAGACGCGGCGCACGCTCGACCGGCTGCGCCTGGCGGGCGCCCTCGACGACGCCGGAGTCGCCGACGCGGTCGCCGAGCTCGGGCGCGTCGAGCGCACCATCGGCATCGTCCGCATCGGCCGCCGCATTCTCGACCGCGCCGGGGAGCCGATGGCCACCGCCGTGCGGACGCTCGATGCGCTGCACCTGGCCAGCGCCCTGGCCGTCCGCCAGCGCCGCGCCGGCGACCTCCTCTTCGCCACCCACGACGCCCGTCAGGCGCTGGCGGCGCGTGCCCTCGGCTTCACCTGCGTCGGTGTCTGACGAACGGGGCGAATCGCGCTGCGGCCGGCGGCCCGGAGGGCGATGCCGCCGGCAGGCGCGACCTTGGGCTCCTGGCACCCGGCTCCGATTCCCGGCGCCCCTCAGCGCCGGCGCCTCCGCGGTGGTCTTCCTCCGTCGCATCGAGGCTCACATCCGCCACCGGCCGCAGATCGTCCACCGGGCGTGACAGCGTCGCATCGATGCGATAGGCAGCGCCGGGCTGGAGGAAGCGAACGATGCGAACGGCACGGATCCTGATGACGATCGCGAGCCTCGCCTGGGCCGGGGTCGCCGGCGCCGCCGACGTGCGGCTGCAGGTCGTGAGCCAGGAGGCGCACACCTCGCCGCCGACCGCGATGGCGGACCCCTGTCGCGTGAGCGGCGAGAGCGAGAACCCCAGCAGCTTCTCGTCGACGCACGTGTCCATCGGCAGCGCGGCCCGCGGCAGCGTGCAGGGAGTCGACTGCGATTCCTCGAGCAACAACACGGCGACCCAGTCCATCACTGCCACCCTCACCGGAGCGCCGGGCGCGACGACGCCGATCTGCTACGTCGTGCGCTTCGCCGCCGCGACGTCCGCCAGCGGGCCGCCGAACAACGTCGACGCCATCGCACAGGTGGGCGGCGTGCCGCCGGCCAACCCGGGCGGCGTATTCCTGAACAACAACGCCCTCGCCACGTTCCAGGCGAACTTCCTCCCCAACCAGGCCAACAGCGACACGCAACGCGCGCTCTTCACCGCCACGGTCGGCGACGTCATCCGCCTCGACACCGGCGCCGCCGCCTTCGCTGCCCTGACCGGCGCCGGCTCGGCGCGGAGCGACGCGGAAGCGTCGGCCGCCATCTACATCGGCGCCTGCCCGGTGGAGCACGCGCCGGCCGCGTCACCCTGGGGGCTGCTCGGACTCGTCGCCACGCTGGCCGCGCTGGGCACGGCGGTCACCAAGCGGTGATGCAACGACGGACGACGGGAAGCTGATGGCCCTCGTCCGCCAGCCCGCGGCTCGTTGACGCGTCGTCCGCGGTCCCTCGTCGCTCCGGCTTCCCCTGATACCGACCGGCGCGTTCTCACCGTCGATACCGCCAAGTCCGCTTCGCGCGCGAGGAGGCGCTGGCGAATCCAGTCAAGGACGGCGCGGTCGTCGCGGATCGCGATCGCCGCGCCGCGCCGGTGGCGGCTTGTGCCATGCACCGCCAACCAGTAGAGCCGCGTCGGATGCTGCGCGGGCTCGCGATCGCGATACTGAGCACGGCGTACCTGCTCGCGGTGGCGGGCGAGATCCCGGTCTACGAGGAGACCAACCTCGCCATGCTCCTGGCGCGCGACGGGCTCGCCTCGGGGCGCTTCGAGGGCAACGCGACGACCTTCGCGGGCCTGCGCACGGGGACCCTGATGATCCGCTGCTTCGCCGCCGTGCTCGCGAGCGGCCTGGGCATGGTCGCCCTGCAGATGATCGTCGCCATGGCCTGGGGCGTGAGCATGGCCGTCTTCGATCGCGGCGTCCGCCGATGGTTCGGCGCCGACGTCGGCTGGACACCGGTTGGCATTCTCCTGCCGTTGCTGGTCGTCGCCGCCGCGTTTCCGCTGGCGGACACGGGGTACCTCGGAGCGCCGGTGCTGGTGGCGTCGACCCTCACCCTGCTCCAGGTGGCGGCGGGGGGCTCGTCGCTCGCCGCCGCGGCCTGCGGCGCCTCGCTCGCGCTCGCGGCGGAGATGCACCCCGTGCTGCTGCTCGGCGTGCCGGTCTTCCTGGTGACGACCTGGATGTCGTGCCCGCGGCCGTTTCGCGCCCTGTCGGCGGGGGTGGCGAGCGGCGTCGCCATGGCGCTGGCGGCCTCGTTTCACACCTGGATCGACAACGCGCGGGCGCTGCTGATGACGCCGTGGACGGTGCCGCTGATCGCCGGCGCGGCGGGCTGCGGGCTCGCGATCGCGACCTGGGGACGACGGCGCTGGCTGGCGCTGGCCGTCGAGCGGCGGCTGGTGCTGCTCCTCGTCGGCACGGTCGCCTTCAACGCGGCGGCGATCATCGCCGCCTCGGCGGCGGCGCGTTCGCTGCTCCTCCGGCCCCACTACGTCCTGTTCTCGCTTCCCGCCCTGGCCATCCTGGCCGCGCTCGCGCTGCGCCGCTGGCGGGCGCGCGGCGGGGTCGGCCGCTTCGCCGCGCCGGCGCTGCCGCTGGCGCTGCTCGCAATCGAGCTCGGCGTCGGCATCGGCTGGCGGCTCGGCGTCGCGACCGGGACCCCGGCCGCGCCCACCTACCGCATGCGCGAGGCGGAGACGTTGGCGCGGCACTTCTGGAGCGCGGGATACGTCTTTCCCGACGTGCAGCGCCATCTCCGCGGCCCGCAGGGCCTCGAGCTGATGGGGGCGATCTCGGCATTCGCCCCGAGCGCCGACGCCGCCCCCGAGCGGCCGATGCCCGACCTGCGGGTCCTCGCCTTCTCCCAGTCCAACCGGCCCGACGGGCCGCTGCCGGCGGGCGGAACCGAGCTCGACCTCGGGCGCGGCCGGCGCGCCTGGATCCTGCCGCTCGACGGCTGGGTCCGCCTGGCGCCGTCGCGCGTCTGCCTCGAGCCGCTGGCGGCGACGGGCGTCCCCGACTGCATCGACATCGACTCGGACGCCATCGCCTATACCGGGCGCTACCGGGATCTCTACCAGCGCATCTTTCCCGCTTTCCAAGCCGCGCTGGCGCGGCAGGAACCGGCGGTGGCCCGCGACCGCCGCTTCGCCTGGGAGCTGCCGATCGAGATCACCGGCAGCGATCGCGAGCGCCACGTCGACATCGTCGGGCTCATCGGCGTCGCGCCGTGGCGGATCGTGCGCGTCGACGGCGTCGACTACCGGGGCGCGCTGCCGGCGCGCCACGTCGTCCTCGAGCGGGGCGGAGCGCGCTCGGGGCGGCTCGTCCTGGCCGCGGACCCCTCGCCGATGGCGCTGAAGAACTACCCGCCCGACTTCATCGAGACGCGCCCCGACGAGGGCGCGCTGCGCGCCAGCCTGCGCCGCCTGCCGCCGCTGGGCCGCCGGATCTGCGAGTCCGTCGGCACCTGCCCCGAGCCCGTGGCGGACTGAGCGGGCGGCGATGCCGCCGCCGGCGCGCTCGGTGTCGCCGCGGCGTCAGGCGAGCCCGAGCACGGCGGAGGCGCGCTCGGCGCGCAGGCCGCGCGCCCGCAGTCGCTCCAGGACATCGGGCAACACCTCGAGGATGCGGCTGCCGGGGCGACGCATCGTCGCGCTCTCGTGGAACACCAGGATGGTCCCGGCGGGCGCCTGCGACAGGCGCTCGATCTGGCGCGCCGCCGGCGCCAGCGGGTCGATGAAATAGCGCCCGACGTTGCCGAACACGGTGGCGAGGCCGAGCGCCGTGGCATGGACGACCTCGGGCCCGAGCTGGACGTAATGCGGCCGGTACAGGCGCACGCGGGAGTCGACCAGCTCTTCCAGCACCTGCTTCGCGGTCGACAGCTCCCCGTAGGTCAGTTTGCCGAGCAGGCGCGTCGCCAGCGTCGGCTGGTAGTCGTCGGGCGCGTGCACGCCCACCTCGTGCCCGCCCTCGCGGATGCCGTCCCGCAGCGCCTGGAAATACTCCGGCGATGCGGCCCGGAGGGCGCGCGCCCGGTCGGAGAGCCAGAAGAACGAGGCGCGGGCGCCGCGGCGGTTGAGCAGGGTGACCAACGCCAGCGAGTGTTCCAGGCAGGGGCCGTCGTCGATGGTGATGGCCACGGCGTCGCCGTCGCGCGGCCCGCGAAAGCGCGCCTGCTCGACCCACGTCCACACGTGCAACCCGTGCCGCAGCGTCCCGGCCCACCCCATCGCGTGCCCCTCTCGTCCGTCAGCGGATTCCCGACCGGCGCCCGACCCCCGTCGCGGCTGGCCGACCGCCGCAGCCGAGGGTGAGCGGGGACGATCGCCGCCGGGCGCCATGACCGTGGGGACGCGAGTAGCACCACCGAACGTCCTGGGCTACACGAGGAGGTCATGGACCCCGACGCGCCGCGTCCCCGCTCGCAACACCCGCTGGTCCTGCTCGCGCTCTGGATCGGCGCGGCATGGCTCTCCTGGGAGCTGGTCGCGGCGCGGGTCACGTGGTGGTTGATCGGCATCGACCCGGCGCGCCTGTCGTACGCCGGGGTGGCGCTCACCGCCGCCGTCCTCGGCGCCGCGGCCATTCTCACCTACCGCGCCATCTCCCGGGCGCTCCTGGCGCGCAGGCTGCGCGGCCTCGCGGCGGCGGAGCGGCAGGCGGCGCTCGAACGCCGCCAGTTCCTGGCGCGCGGCGTCGCCGGCACGGCGGCGATCGTCGGCGCGGCGGCGGTCGGCGGGCTCGGGGTCGCGCGTCCGTACCGGCGCTGGCGGCAGCCGATCGAGGAGATCTTCCGCCCCGAGGTCGAGAAGACGGCGCCGCGCGTGCTGCCGGCGTGGCAGGGGGCGCGCGTCCGCGCCTATCGCCCGCTCGGTCGGACCGGCGCGACCGTCTCGGACATCGCGCTCGGCACCGGCGCGATCGAGGGCGAGAACGGCGAGGCGATCGCGCGCGACGCGATCGAGCGCGGGGTCACCTACTTCGACACCGCGCCCGACTATTCGGGCGCCGGATCCGAGGAGGCGATGGGCCGCGCCATGAAGGGCCATCGCGACCGCATGTTCGTCGCCACCAAGTTCTGCACCCCGGACGGCCACCTCCCCGCCGGCAGCCCGGTGTCGGCGTACATGGAGGCGATCGAGGGCAGCCTGCGGCGCCTGCAGACCGACCACGTCGACCTCGTCCACATCCATGCCTGCGACGAGGTCGAGCGCCTGCTCGACCCCAACGCCCACGAGGCCTTCGACCGCCTGAAGGAACAGGGCAAGGTCCGCTTCCTCGGCGTCTCGACCCATACCCCCGACCTCGAGAAGGTGGCGCGGGCGGCGCTGGCGTCGCAGCGCTTCGACGTCATGATGCTCGCCTATCATCACGGCATCTGGGCCAACCTCGACGCGATCATCCACGACGCGGCGGCGCAGGGCGTGGGCATCGTGGCGATGAAGACCCTGAAGGGCGCGCGGCACCAGAACCTCGCCGCGTTCCGCGCCGACGCCGCCTCGTACGCCCAGGCGGCGTTCCGCTGGGTGCTCTCCAACCCCGACGTCAGTTGCCTCGTCGTGTCCTTCTTCAAGCCCGAGCACGTCGACGAATACCTCTACGCGTCGGGCGGCCGGCTCGACGGGCACGACCTCGCCGTCCTCGGCCGCTACGACCAGCGGATCGCCGGCACCTACTGCCACCCGCACTGCGGCCAGTGCCTCGACGCCTGTCCCGAGCGGATCGCGATCAACGACGTGCTGCGCTACCGCATGTACTTCGAAGACTACGGACGCGAGAAGGAGGGCATGCGCCGCTATGCCGCCCTCGCCCGTCAGGCCGACCGCTGCGTCACCTGCCCCGCCCCGTGCGAAGCGCGCTGCCCGGTCGAGATCCCGATCCGCGCCCGCCTGCTCGAAGCGGATCGCCTGCTGCGCCTGACGTAGCTGGACCAGCCGCCGGCGGATCCGACGCCCGGCCGGCGCTGGCGCGCGCAGCGCGCGCGACGTCGCGGCGGGTGGCGGCGCGCGTTGACGCTCGCGCGTCGGCGCCGGTAAGGGTCTTCCACCCGCCCGCCATGGCTGCGCGCACGCAGAAACGTCCCCCACCGCGGCGCGGAGCCCCTGTGTCCGCACGCCCGCAACCGCCGCCGCCTTCCGGTCGATCCGCGGCCTGGCCGCTCCTTCCCCTCGCCGTCGCGGTCGTCGTCTTCGCCTGCTTCGCGCCGGCGCTCGGCCACGACTTCGTGGTCTGGGACGACGAGCTCAACTTCACCCTGAACGCCTACTACCGCGGGCTCTCCTGGGCGCACCTGCGCTGGATGGCGACCACCTTCCACATGGGGCACTACCAGCCGCTGACCTGGGTGACGCTCGGCCTCGACTATCTCCTCTGGGGCATGGACGCGCGCGGCTACCATCTGACCAACGTCCTGCTGCACACGGCGAATGCCGTCCTCTTCTACTGGATCTGCCTGCGCCTGCTGCGGCTGGCGCACGGCTCGCGCGGCGCGCCCGCGCCGGACGGGGCGCGGCTGCGCTGGACGGCGGCGGCGGCGGCGCTGTTCTTCGCCATCCACCCCCTGCGCGTCGAGTCGGTGGCATGGGTGTCGGAGCGGCGCGACGTGCTCTCGGGTCTCTTCTACCTGAGCGCGATTCTCGCCTACCTGCGCATGCAGGCGGCACCGCGGCCGTCGCCGGTGCGCCGGCGCTGGCACGCGGCGTCGGTGGGCCTGCTCGTCCTCTCGCTCAGCGCCAAGGCGTGGGGCATGACGCTGCCCGTGGTGCTGCTCGCGCTCGATGCGTATCCGCTGCGGCGGCCGGCGCCCGGCGAGACGCGCGCCGCGCTGCTGGCCGAGAAGCTGCCCTGGCTCGCCGCCGCCGCCATCGCCGCCGTGCTCGCCTTCCTGGCGCAGCGCCAGGGCGCGGAGATGCTCAGTCTCGAGCAGCACGGCATCGCGGCGCGCGCGGCGCAGGCCGCGTGGGGCCTCTGCTTCTACCTCGGCAAGACGCTGCTGCCGATCCAGCTCTCACCCGTCTATCCCCTCGATCCGCACCTCGACGCCGCGCGCCCGGCGTACCTCGCCGCGGCGGCCGTCGTCCTGGCGATCACCGCCGCCGCCATCGCCGGCTGGCGGCGCTGGCCGTGGCTCGCGGTGAGCTGGTTGTGCTTCGCGGCGGTCGTGTCCCCGGTGCTCGGCGTGGCGCAGACCGGACCGCAGGCGGCGGCCGATCGCTACACCTATCTCTCCTGCCTGCCGTTCGCGCTGCTCGCCGCGGCCGCGCTGGGCCGCCTCGCGGAGCGGCAGGCGCGGCTGGCGGCCGCGGCGGCGATGGCGGCCCTGATCGTTCTCGCCGCGCTCACCGCGCGCCAGGTGCGGATCTGGAGCGACTCGATCGCGCTGTGGAACCACGCCCTCGCGCTCGATGCCGAGAACGCGATCGCCCACGTCAACCGCGGCACCGCCTGGGAGGCGAAGGGCGATCTCGATCGCGCCGCCGCCGACTACGCCGCGGCCATCGACCGCGATCCGCGCTATGCCGACGCCTACTTCGGCCGCGGCAACGTGCAGCGGACGCGCGGCGACCTCGACGGCGCGTTCGCCGATTACGACGCCTTCGTGCGCCTGCGTCCCCACGATCCCAAGGGCTACGCCAATCGCGGCGGCGTTCGCCATCTCCAGGGCGACCTCGAGGGCGCCGCCGCGGACTATCGGCGCGCCCTCGACCTGGCGCCGTGGGACTGGGCCTTTCGCGACACGGTGACCGGCAATCTGGCGCAGCTCGGCGGCCACTGACGCCACGGAACATCGCGCGGCGGCGCGCCGGCCACCAGCCCGGCGCGCGCAGCCCGACCCAGGGTCCTAGCGCGGAGGCGCAGAGACGCGGCGCGCGGAACGATACGCGCGCACCGACTGCGCGGCGTGGCGCATCCACCGCAGGCCGGCGCGCACCAGCAGCAGGGCGACCATCCACGTCCAGGCCCAGGTGACGGCGTTGAGGCGCTCGAGCTCGTTGACGTTGGCGTGGTAGGTCAGCACCGGCATCAGCAACGAGGCGATGCCGGCCCACGGCTCGACCATCAGCGCCAGGATCAGACAGGTGAAGTAGCCGACGTGCGCGCCGACCTCCTTCCACCAGGCGTCGCACTCGGGGATGCCGTGATTCGGGTAGAGCGTCTGCGGCGGTTGCGCCATCCCGATGCACAGCGCCGTGCGCGCCGTGTATTCGGGATGGGCGAGCAGGAAGCGCTGATACACCGGGTAGAAGGGACCTTCGATGTAGTCGACCAGCGCCTCGGCGTCATTCCGCATCTCGGCGCGGTTGGGGTACATGACGTTGGCCCACCGTTCCGGCAACGGCCACGGCATGCCGCGCTGCTGCATCCAGGACAACAGCGCGGGCACCTGGCCGACCCGGAAGGCGGCCAGATTGGCGGCCTGCTCGCGCTCGTGTTCGGGATAGTGGTGCTGCTGCACGATGGGCGCCGCCGCGAGCAGGAACGCGACCGGCAGCATCCACAGCAGCGACCTGCGCCACGCCACGGCCGCCACCGCGGCCGGTAGCACCAGCGGCGCGGTCGCCACCCGCGTCGTCGCCAGCACCGCCGCCGCCAGCCAGAGCAGTCGCCGGCGCCAGTTGTCACGGTCGCGCAACTCGACGGTCTCCGCCGCCAGCCAGGCCAGGCCGCTGATCGCCAAGGGCTCGCTGAGCACGGTGAAGTTCCACGAACGCACCAGATCGGTTCCCGAGATGGTCAGCGCCGCCGCCACTCCCAGCGGTCCGGCGCTCACCCAGCCGAGGCGTGCCCAACAGAGCACCGACAGCGTGTGCAGCGCATAGACGGCGTAGGGCGTGATCCCCACCGTCTTCCAGAAGAGCACCGTCGGCCAGGGGCGCAGGAAGGACCAGGCGCCCGGGCCGGCGTAGAACCAACTGTCGGTCCACTGCTCGGGGTTCTGGCTCGGCGGCCACGCCCACAGCCACCATCCCACCACGCCGGCGCAGGTGAGAACCCGCACCAGCGCGCGGATCGTCGCCGCCGAAGCGGCGAGACGGTTCGCGAGCCCGCTCATCACCGCCAGTCGACGCCGAAGCGCTCGCGCGCCGCCCGCAGGTCGTCGGCGAACAGCGCCTCCAGGTACTGCTTGTGGTCGGCGGGGATGCGGGTGGTGGCGGTCGGGTTCACCGGGTTCTTGGCGTCCGGGTCGATGTAGCGGCGGTCGGCGCGGACGCCGAGGAAGCGCATGACGTCGAGCAGCATCGCCTCGGGACGGGAGGCGATCTGGTCGAAGATGCCGACGAACAGGTGCCCCGGCTGCAGGCGCGATCCCCAGACATCCGCCAGCTCGGCGTAGCGGGCGCAGTGCCGCTGGTAGGGATCGGCGAAGAAGCGGCGGAATTCGTCGGCGGAGACGTCCTCGAACCGACGCTTGCGGTTGCGCACCAGGTCCTTCTTGGCGTGCGACCAGGCGCGATCGACGGGGTGTCGGATCATCAGGATGGCGCGGATGTCCGGCTTGAGGGCGACGAGGTCGTCGATGACCGCCGGGGCCATCGCCGCGTAGCTGGCCGTCGCCTCGCCGCGAACGATCGGCCGGTAGAGCTCGCCGTGCCGGCGCAGGCAGATGGCGTTCTTGGCGGCGACGCGCCACAGCGGGTCGCGGAAGAAGCGCAGGTAGTAGTCGAGCTGGTCGGAGACGAAGCGCTTCGCATCGCGACGCTCGAGGCTGGAGAAGAAGTAGAGCTCCTTGGGCTCGGACAGGAAGATCTGCGGATGGAAGCGCAGATGCGCATGCAACCAGGTGGTGCCGGTGCGTTGCGGCCCGAGGATGAGAAAATCCGGGAAACGCGTGAGATCCTCGTCTCCCCGCGCCCGCACGTAGCGCAGACGCGCTCGCACCGCCTCGCTCACCACGACGGCGCACATCTAGGACAGCCAGCGGGCAAAGGACAGCCAGGAGACTCCTTTCCAGGACCTTCCCACCGCCGGGAATCCCGCCTGGGCGACCCGTGCTTCCCGTACCAGCGATGGGAACGAGGCCCGGTCGGAGGTTGTGCTGCGTCACGGCTCGTGCCACGGCATGCATGTTGTATTTGGGAAGACGCATGGGCGACCGAGCGCAGCGAGTCAGCGACGTGATGACCACGGAGGTGGTGACCCTCGATGCCGGGGATCACCTCGATCTGGCCAGCGACATCATGACCCTGGGCCGCATCCGCCACATGCCGGTGGTGCGCGACGGCAAGCTGGTCGGCATCCTGTCGCAGCGCGATCTGTTCCGCGGCGCGGTCTCGTCGGCCCTGCAGTTCCGGCCCGCCGCGGAGCGGGAGTGGCTGGCCAAGATCCGGGTCGCCGAGGTGATGACCGCTGACGTCGTCACCGCCGAGGCCGACTGGCCGGTGCGACACGCCGTCGAGGTGATGCTGGAAGGGCGCTTCGGCTGTCTGCCGGTGGTCGACGCCGAGGACCGGCTGGTCGGCCTGCTGAGCGAATCGGACTGCCTGCGGCTGCTGGCGAGCTACCTCGCGGAGGGAGCATGAGCGGTGAGGCGACGGGGGCGCGCGGCAGCATCCTGATAGCCGAAGACGAGGAGGGCGTCCGCGACAGCCTGTCGCAGGTGCTGGCCGAGGAAGGCTACGACGTCGTCGCCGTGCCCGACGGCAGCGCCGCGATCGCGGCGCTCGGCGCGCGCGAGTTCGACGTCATCCTCTCCGACCTGCGGATGCCCGGGGCGGACGGCCTGACCCTGCTGCGACACGCGCACGAGGTGGCGCCGCAGACGCTGGTGCTGCTGATGACGGCGCACGCGACGGTGGACAGCGCCGTCGACGCGTTGCGCGCCGGGGCGCAGGATTATCTCCTGAAGCCGGTGCTATTCGACGAGGTGCTGCACAAGGTGCAGTCGCTGATCGAGCACAAACAGGTGGCCTGGGAGCGGCAGTACCTGCGGGCGCAGGTCGACCGGCAGGTCGACGTCGAGCACCTGGTCGGCCAGTCGCCGGCGATGCGCGAGGTCATGCAGCTCATCAAGCGCGTCGCGCCGGCGCCCAGCACGGTGCTGATCACCGGCGAGAGCGGCGTCGGCAAGGAGGTGGTGGCGCGCGCCATCCACCATTTCAGCGACCGCCGCGACGCGATCTTCCTGCCGGTGAACTGCGGCGCCATCCCGGAGACCCTGCTCGAGAGCCAGCTCTTCGGCCACCTGCGCGGCTCCTTCACCGGCGCCGTCGGCAACCAGGAGGGCCTGTTCCAGCACGCCCGCCGCGGCACCATCTTCCTCGACGAGATCGGCGACCTGCCCATCGGGCTGCAGGTGAAGCTGCTGCGGGTGATCGAGAGCAAGGAGGTGCTGTCGATCGGCTCGACGACGCCGGCCCGGGTCGACGTCCGCATCATCGCCGCCACCAACCGCGACCTGCGGCGCGAGGTCGAGGGCGGCCGCTTCCGCGACGACCTCTACTACCGGCTCAACGTCTTCGGCATCGAGATCCCGCCGCTGCGCGAGCGGCGCGAGGACATTCCGCCGCTGGTCGACCACTTCATCCGCCTGCACAACCGCGAGCTGAAGAAGCAGTTCAAGGGCGCCGACGCCGCGACCCTGAAGCTGTTCATGACCCTGCCGTGGAAGGGCAACGTGCGCGAGCTCGACAACGTCATCGAGCACGCCATGATCGTCAGCGACGGCGAGTGGATCACCACCGCCGACCTGCCGCGCGGCCTGCGCAGCGTCAGCGACATCCCGGCGCCGGCGGGCGACAACCTGCGCGAGGCGCTGCGCGCCTACGAGCGCGCCCACATTCTCGCCGTGCTGGCGCGGCTCGATCACGACAAGCGCCGCGCCGCCGAGCGACTCGGCGTGTCGCTGTCCTCGCTCTACCGCAAGCTCGAGGAGCTCGGCATCCCGCTCTCCCCGGGCGAGGTGCAGCGGGTCTGAGCGCCCGCCGCGCCGCTCAGCCGCCCTTGGGCGGCGGCGCCGCCGCCGACAGCCCCACCGCGCTCTCCTGCGCCGCCTCCATCGCCGCCACCGCCGCTTCGCTCACGTTGACCGGCACCTTGGCGAGGGCGGCCGCGTAGAGCTTGGCGGCGCGGTCGGCGCGCGCCTGGCGGATGAGCTGCTGGCGGATCGCGTCGCGCATCTCGCCCAGCGGCCGGGTGGCGCCCGGCCGCTGCTCGATGAGCCTGACGACGTAGAACCCGCTCGGCGTCTCGATCACCGGCGGCAGGTCCTCCTCGCCCTTCGGTCCGAAGATCGCCGCCAGCACCGCCGGCTCGAGGTGCGGATGGTCGCCGCCGTCGGTGATCCAGCCGACCTCGCCGCCGCGCTCGCGGGTCGTGGGATCGTCGGAGTATTCGTCGGCCAGGTCGCCGAAGTCGACGCCCTGCGGCTGCGCCAGCGCCAGGGTGCGCGCCTGCTGCGCCCGTTGGCGCAGCGTCTCGCGCTGCTCGGCGGTGACGTCGGCCGGCGCCCGCACGGCGATCAGCGCCACCCGCGCCGAGCGCGGCACGGTGAACTCCGCCGGATGGGCGCGGTAGTAGGCGTCGATCTCGGCGTCGGTCACCGTCAGGCCGGCGAGCGGCTGGTCGATCGCGTCGTGCGCGTAGCGGTCGGCGAGCAGTTGGTCCATCGTCCGGCGCACGTCCGGCCGATCGGCGTAGCCCTCCTTGCGCGCATTGCTCGCCAGCACCTCGACGCGGATGATCTCGTCGAGCAGCGCCCGCCGCTGCGCCGGCGTCGCGAACGCCTCTTCGCCGCCGCGCAGGGCCACTTCGGCGCGCAGGCGCTCGACGCTGATCGGTTGCCCGTCCACCACCGCGAGCACCGTGCTCGGCCGGTGCGGCAGCACGAAGCGCATCGCCACCTGCGCCGCCACGATGACCGCCGCGCCGGCGACGGCCGCGAGCGCCAGCATCACCCAGCGCGAACGGGTCGCGCCGCGAACCACGGAACGCACGACATCCACGACCGCCATGTCGGATCTCCCACGCGCGCTCGGCCCATCCGGCCGAGCCTCGGGCAATACTCGGGAACGCCCCGGGGCGGGTCAAGCGGCGCGCCCCGGCGCGCGGGGCGGACTCGCTACTGTCCGAAGGCGTCCCAGCCGGTGATGTCCTTGCCGATGATCAGGCGATGCACGTCCTCGGTGCCCTCGTAGGTGTTCACCGTCTCGAGATTCAGCATGTGCCGTATGATCGGATACTCGTCGGTGATGCCGTTGGCGCCGAGGATGTCGCGCGCCAGTCGGGCGATGCGCAGCGACTGTGAGACGTTGTTCATCTTCGCCAGGCTGACCTGCTCGGGGCGCATGCGGCCGGCGTCCTTGAGGCGTCCGAGGCGCAGGCAGAGGAGCTGCGCCTTGGTGATCTCGGTGATCATGTCGACCAGCTTCGCCTGCACCAACTGGTAGCCGGCGATCGGGCGGCTGAACATGATGCGCGCGCGCGCGTAGTCGCGCGCGCACTCGTAGCAGGCGATGGCGGCGCCGACGGCGCCCCAACTGATGCCGTAGCGCGCCTGCGTCAGGCAGGAGAGCGGGCCGCGCATCCCCTGCACGCCGGGCAGCATCGCCTCGGCGGGAACGACGCAGTCCTCGAGGTGGAGCTCGGAGGTGATCGAGGCGCGCAGGCTGAACTTGCCGTGCATGTCGCCGGCGGTGAAGCCGGCCGTCCCCTTCTCCACTAGGAAGCCGCGGACGACGTCGCGGTCGCCGTCGGCGACCTTGGCCCACACCAGCGCGACGTCGGCGATCGAGCCGTTGGTGATCCACCGCTTGGTGCCGCTGATCCGGTAGCCGCCGTCCACCGGCACGGCGCGCGTCAGCATGCCGGAGGGGTTGGAGCCGAAGTCGGGCTCGGTGAGCCCGAAGCAGCCGATCGCCTCGCCGCGCGCCAGGCGCGGCAGCCAGTGCCGCTTCTGCGCCTCGGAGCCGAAGGCGTGGATCGGGTACATGACGAGGCCGGACTGCACGCTGACGAACGAGCGCAGGCCGGAGTCGCCGGCCTCGAGCTCCTGATTGATGAGGCCGTAGGCGACGTTGTTCAGCCCGGCGCAGCCGTGCTCGGTCGGCAGATTGGCGCCGTAGAACCCCAGCTCGCCGACCCGCCGCGACAGCTCGACCGGAAACGTCCCGTCGCGGAAGTGCCGCGTCACCACCGGCAGATATTCGTTGCGCACGAACTGCCGCGCCGTGTCGCGCGCCAACCGCTCCTCCGGCTCCAGCAGCTCCTCGATCTGGTAGTAGTCCGCGCCGTCGTACATGGCGGTGTCCTCGCACGGCCGGCGCCGACGCACAAACCCGCGCGCGCGCCGGGTCGGCCCCGTCGCTCGCCACGCCGCACGGCATCGACCGCGCCTCCGCGAAGAGATCCGTGCCCGGGTCGCGGCCGACCCAGCGAACGCGTCGCCTCTTGCGCAGGCTCCCCCGGCTCTGCTCAATCGCCGGGACGGGAGGAGAGGAGAGGAATGCGACCACTGCTCGCGGCGATCGCCGCGTCGTCGATGCTCGCCGGCTGCGCGCACACCTTCGGCAAGCCACCACAGACGGTGAGCGCGCCGCCGGAAGGCCGCGGGCGGCCGAAGATCATCCTCAGCAGCGCCACCGCCGGCCCCGGGGCGACGGTGACCATCACCGCCACCCTGCAGACCGGCGGGGCGCGGATCGCCGGCACGCAGAACGACATCAGCTTCGACCCGCACGCCATCGCCGTCGTCCGCAAGGCCAACGGCAGGCCCGATTGCCGCGCCAACGCCGCGCTCGGCAAGGAGGGCACCGCCTTCACCTTCGTGCCGCAGCTCTGCGCCCCGGGGGCCTGCGACAGCATGCGGGCGCTGGTGCTGTCGCTCTCCAACATCGACACCATCCCCGACGGCAGCGTGCTCTACACCTGCACCGTCGAGGTGAGCCTCGACGCGACCTCGGGCGCCAAGCCGCTGCGCCTGTCGCGGGTCGGCTTCAGCGATCCCGGCGGCAAGGTGATCAGCGGCGTCGGCGTCGACGGCAGCGTCACGGTGGGGAGGTAGCCATGGAATTCGCCCTCTTCTACGAGATCCCCGTCGCCCGCCCGTGGACGCGGCGCAGCGAGCGCGACGCCTACCACCAGGTCCTCGAGCAGGCGGTGCTCGGCGAGCAGGCCGGCTTCCACAGCCTGTGGACCGTCGAGCACCACTTCCTCGAGGAGTTCTCGCACTGTTCCAATCCGGAGGTGCTGTACGGCGCCATCGCCGCCCGCACCTCGCGGCTGCGGCTCGGCTACGGCGTGCGGCTGATGCCCTTTCCCTACAACCACCCGGTGCGCTCCGCCGAATCGGCGGCGGTGCTCGATCTCCTCTCCGACGGCCGGGTCGAATTCGGCACCGGCCGCTCGTCGACCCGCGCCGAGCTCGAGGGCTTCGGCATCGATCCGCACCGCACGCGCGAGCTCTGGGAGGAGGCGCTCGACGTCGTCGTCGCCGCCTGGACGAACGACGTCCTGGAGTGGAACGGCAAGCAGTTCCACATCCCGCCGCGCCGCGTCCTGCCGAAGCCGATCCAGGATCCGCACCCGCCGCTGTGGGGCGCCACGTCGAGCCCCGACAGCCACCGCATCATGGGCGAGAAGGGCATGGGACTGCTCTCCTTCACCATCGGCACGCCGCCGGAGGAGCTGAAGGAGCGCATCGACCTCTACCGCGACGGCCTGACGCGGGCCACGCCGGTCGGCAAGTTCGTCAACGGACGCGCCGGCACCTTCACCATGGTCAACGTCGCCGCAAGCCGCGAGCAGGCGCGCGCCAACGCCGCCGAGTCGTTCGAGTGGTACGCCAGACGCGGCACCGAGGCGGTGGCGTCGGTGTCCAAGTGGATGCGCGAGCTCGGCCAGGCGTCCGGCACCTACGCCTACGGCGACGCGCTCGCCGATCTCGACACCAGCTTCCTCACCTACGACTTCCTGGAATCCAGCGGCGCCTGCATCGTCGGCACGCCCGCCGACTGCATCGAGACCGCCAAGCGCTACGAGGCCGCCGGCTGCGATCTGCTCCTCTGCCTGATGAATCCCTACAAGGTGCCGCACCGCGCCGTCATGGAGTCCATCGAGCTGATGGGACAGCACGTCATCCCGGCGCTGAAGAAGTGACCGCGGGCGCGTTCACCCTCGCAGGTGCCACGCCTTCGGCTGGGCGAAGGCGCGGATGCCGTGCGTGGAGAGGGTCAGCCCGGTGCCGGAGTGGCGGCGGCCCGACCACGGCAGGCGCGGGGTGACGCGGTCGCAACAGTTCCAGTACACGCTGCCCGTGGGCATCGCGGCGAGGATGCGCTCGGCGCGCGCCCGCGCCCGGGTGTAGACCCCGGCGGTGAGCCCGTACTCGGTGTCGCGCATCAGCGCCACCGCCTCGGCGTCGTCGCCCACCACCTGGATGCCGATCACCGGGCCGAAGGACTCCTCGCGCATCACCGTCATCGCGTGATCCACGTCGGTCAGCACGGTCGGCGCGAAGTAGTTGCCCGGCCCTTCCAGCGGCGCGCCGCCGGTGCGCACGGTGGCGCCCCTGGCGCGGGCGTCCGCGACCTGCGCCGCGAGCACCGCGAGCTGCGGCCGACGGGCGAGCGGGCCGATGTAGGTGCGGGGGTCGAGCGGATCGCCGACGGCGAAGCCGCGCACCGTCTCGACGAACGCGTCGATGAATGCCGGCGCGATGGCGCGCTGCACGTACACCCGCTCGACGGCGCAGCAGCTCTGGCCGGCGTTGTAGAAGGCGCCGTCGGCCACCGCCGCCGCGGTCTCGGCCACCGGCACGTCGTCGCAGACGTAGATCGGATCCTTGCCCCCGAGCTCGAGCTGGACGCGCAGCAGGCGCGGCGCCGCGGCGCGCGCGATGCGCACGCCGGTGGCGTACGAGCCGGTGAAGTAGACCGCGTCGATGTCGGCCTCGACCAGCGCCGCCCCCGCCTCGCCGCCGCCCACCACCGGCTGGACGACGTCCGCCGGCACGCCGGCGTCGCGCAGGCGCTCGACCATCGCCAGCCCGGTCCGGGTCGCCAGCTCCGACGGCTTGTAGAGCACGGCGTTGCCCGCCAGCAGCGCCGGCGGCAGCACGTTGGCGGCGACGAAGTAGGGATAGTTCCAGGCCGAGACGTGGGCGACGACGCCGAGCGGCTCCCAGGTGATGCGCTCGCTGCCGCCGCCGTCGGCGAACACCTCCTCGGCGGCCAGCGCCGCCTCGCCGTGCTCGAGGACGAACTCCAGCCGCTGCGTGTTGCCGATCTCCGCCCGCGCCTGGGTGATCGGCTTGCCGACTTCCTCGCTGAGCAGCCGGGCGAGCGGCTCGACGTCGGCGTGGAGCCGGTCGCGGAAGCGGCGCAGCGCGGCGATGCGTTCGCGCACCGGCGCCGCCGCCCAGGCCGGCTGCGCGGCGCGGGCGCGCGCCGCCTTGTCGGCGATGATCGCCGGCGTGTCGGCGTCGAGGGTCGCCAGGACCGTGCCGGTGGCGGGATTGATCAGGGTCAGCACGCCCGCTCCCTATCGCCGCGCCGGCGGCGGGGCAACGCCGCCGGCGGATGCGTCGCGCGCCGGCGCCTCACCAGCGTTCCGGCCAGTGCGGATGCCAGGGGCGCTCGCGCTCGAAGGCGCGCGCCGCCTGCAGCACCAGGTCGTCGCGCTGGCGCGCGGCGACGATCTGCATCCCCATCGGCAGGCCGCGGCGCGACAGGCCGACGCGCACCGTCGCCGCCGGATGCCACGAGAGGTTGAAGGGAATGGTGAACGAGCCGACGTTCGACCACGGCTGCGGCCGCCCCTCGGTCTCCTGCGGATACGGCCCCGGCGCCGGGTAGGGGTCGAACGGCACGGTCGGGGTCAGCAGCAGGTCGTAGCGGTCGAAGAGCGCGGCGCACCAGCGGACGATCGCCGCCCGCAGCGCCGCGAGCTCGCCGAAGTGGCTGGCGTTCATCTCCCGCCGCGCCAGCGCGATGCCGCTCATCAGGCCGCGCCCGATGAGGTGCTCGCGGCCGGCGAGATGCGCATCGAGCTGCGAAGCGAGGAGAAAGGCGCCGAGCAGTCCCCAGGCCCGACCCGCCTCCGGCGGGCCGCCCGCGATGCGCTCGACCGAATGGCCGAGGGCGCGGAAGACGCCGGCGGCCTCCTCGACCGCGGCGGCGACGTCGGACTGCACCACGGCGTAGCCGAGATCCGGCGAGTAGGCGATGCGCAGACCGCGCGGCGCCTCGCCGCGCACCCGCTCGAGATACGAGAAGCCGGGGTGCGGCAGGCTGGTGGGATCGAGCTCGCTGACGCCGACCACCTGGTCGAGCACCAGCGCCGCGTCCTCGACCGTCCGCGTCAGCGGTCCGTACACCGCCGTCGCGCCGTAGTCCCAGTGGTGCAGTTGCTCGCGCGGCACGCGGCCGAAGGAGGTCTTCAGCCCGAAGCAGCCGGTGAAGCTGGCGGGGATGCGGATCGAGCCGCCGCCGTCGCCGGCGGTGGCGAGCGGCAGCACGCCGGCCGCGATCGCCGCCGACGAGCCGCCGCTCGAACCGCCCGGCGTCAGCTCGAGATTCCACGGCGACCGCGTCACCCCGTGCAGGCGGTTGCGGGTGAACGCCGGGGCGCCGAACTCCGGCGCGTTGGTCTTGCCGACGACGATCGCGCCCGCCGCCTTCAGCCGCTGGACCTGCACCGAGTCGTGGTCGGCGACGCGGTCGGCGAACAGCGGCGAGCACTCGCTCCACGCCATCCCCGCCACCGGCTCGAGCTCCTTGACGCCGAGCGGGATGCCCTCCAGCGGGCGCGCCGTCCCGTCGGCGAAGCGCCGCTCGGCGGCGCGCGCCTCGGCGAAGCAGGTCTCCGGATCGCGGCGCAGGACCACGGCGTTCAGGTCCGCGTGCGTCTCGTCGATGCGGGCCTGCACCGCCTGCATCACCTCCACCGGCGACGCCGTCCGCCGGCGCAGGCGCTCGCAGAGCTCGGTCAACGACAGCGAGAGCAACTCGTGCATGGCGATCTCCTTTCCCCTTCCCGTTCCTCTGGGCTGTGCGCGACGAAAATGCCAGGCTGGCGGGTCGATGGCCCGTCTCGTGCTGTTGTCGCTGCTGCTCGCCGCCCCCGCCGGCGCGATCCCCGCCACGCCGCTGCTGACCGTCTATCAGTTCAACGGTCCGGAAGGCGTCCCCTACTATCCGCTGGACGCGTTCCCCACCCGGCCGGCCGGCACGCTGGCCCAGGGCACCAGCGTCGTCCCCTGCCTGGTCCTGCGCGACGGCGCGCCGCTCACCGATCGCGACGGCACGCCCTACGTCGGCTTCGAGGTGGTGGTCGACGCCCGCGCCGCGACTCCCGCCGACAGCGCTCGTTTCAAGGAGGTCGCGGCGCGGCGCCAGGCGCTGACGGTCGACAACCACCACTGCCCGCCGGGAACCCGCTACGTCGTCAGCGCCGCGTCGCTGTACGCGATGAACAAGCCGCCGAGCTTCGACCCGCCGCGGCCGCCGGGCGCGACCGCCGCCGCCGCGCGCGGCCAGCGCGACGAGATCGTGCGCGCCTTTCACGTCTCGCCGCAGTGCGCATCGGCCAACCTGGGGCTGATGGATCGGCGGCAGGCGCTGCAGCGGGCCTGGGACGCCTTCGCCGCCGCCAACGCCGGGCGCTGGCCGCGCGACGCGCTGCGCCAGGCACGGCAGCTCGACTACGTCATGCGCACCGCCCTCTACGAGGGGCACCTCGGCCGCGGCTGCACCGCCTACGGCGCCTGCGAGCGCAACCTGATCGCGCTGTCGATCCGCAACCGCGGCCTCGAGCGCTGCCTGCGCGGCCAGGGCTGCCGCGGCGACGGCGACTTCGAGGGCGTCGCCACCGCGGTGGCGCAGTACAACATCTGGGACGAGGTGCTGACCCAGACCACCGGCCTGACCTCGTGCTTCCTCCGCCCCGACCTCGCCGGCGTGCCGGCCTACGGGCGGCTGCAGGCGATGTACGCGCAGAACGTCGGCGACGTCGAGGACATCCTGTTCGGCGGCGCCCGCGGCCTGGAGAGCGCCTTCCCCGGCGAGCCGGTGGCGCGACTGACGCAACTGCGGCACTACTACCACCCACCGGCGATGGGGAAGTGTTTCCCCGACGAGCCGCGGCTCGAGTACGTCTCCGCCGCCGTGGCGCGCCGCGGCGACGACTGGGCGCTGATCGTCAACAGCCGCGTCCGCGTCGACGAGCCGCAGGGCGCCGGCTATCGCTTCCGCATCGCCGACGTCGAGGACGGCGGCGATCGCGACGTCGTGCAGCTCGCCGACCGCTATCCCGGCTTCGTCATCGACGGGCGCAAGATCGCGCTCAAGCGACCCACCGGCTGCACCCCGTACGGCACGCCGCCCGGCTGCCGCTTCGCCAGCGTCGGCCGCCAGCGCAAGACGCCGCGCTGGCTGGCCGGCGGCGATCCGATCCGCATCACCTGCCGGGTGCGCGCCGGCGACGAGTCGTGCGGCGCGCCGCCCCGCCCCGCGACCGTCGCCGTCGGCGGCGTCTGCGACACCGCCATGCAGCCGATCGCCGGCGTGCGCTGAGGGGCCGCCGGGGCGGTCAGCGGCGCCAGTGCGGGCCCGCGGCGTCCTGCACCGGTGCGGACGAGATCGGCAGCTCGAGCAGGCGGCACTCGATGGCGCCGTTCCACAGCGGCAGGCGGCGCGCCGGCCGCAGGCCGATGCGCTTGGCGAGCGCGCTGCTGCCGGTGAGCACGTAGGCGCTCCAGCCGAGGAAGCGGCGGCGCATGACGTCGCCGAGCTCGGCGTAGAGTGCGCCGAGCTGCGCCTCCTCGCCCAGCCGCACGCCGTACGGCGGGTTGGTGATCAGCAGGCCGGCGGCGGCGCCGGGCGGCGGGGCGCAGTCGGCGAGGCGGCGGCGTTCGACCCGGATGCGATCGGCCAGCCCGGCGCGCGCCGCGTTGTCGGCGGCGGCGCGCACGGCCCGCGGGTCGGCGTCGTAGCCGAGGATCTGCGGCCGCCGCCGCGCGCCGGCGCGCGCCCGCTGCTCGGCCTCGCGGCGCAGGCGCGTCCACAGCGCGGCGTCGTGCCCCGCCCAGCCGGCGCCGCCGAAGTGGGCGCGCCGCAGCCCCGGCGCGACGTCGCCGGCGATCTGCGCCGCCTCGGCGAGGAAGGTCCCCGTGCCGCACATCGGGTCGACCAACGGCTGCCGCTCGGCGGCGCGCCGCGGCCAGTCGGCGAGCAGCAGGGCCGCCGCCGCGAGCGTCTCCTTCAGCGGCGCGGCCGCGCCCTTCACCCGGTAGCCGCGCCGGTGCTGACTCGCGCCGGAGAGGTCGATGCTGACCGTCGCCAGGTCGCGGTGCAGATGGACGTTGATGCGCACGTCCGGCCGCTCGACGTCGACGTCCGGCCGCGCGCCGCGGCGCGCCCGGAGCTGGTCCACCACCGCGTCCTTGGTCTTCAGCGCCGCGTAGTGCGAGTGGGCGATCGCCGACTGCGCCGTGCTGCAGTCGACCGCCAGCGTCCGCCGCGGCGCCAGGTGCGCCGTCCAGTCGATGCCCTGCACGCCGGCATAGAGCGCCTCCGGCGTCGCCGCCTCGAAGCGCGCCAGCGGCAGCAGGATGCGACTGCCGACGCGCGACCAGAGGCACGCCCGGTAGGCGGATTCGAGCCCGCCCGCGAAGGCCACTCCGGCCCGTGTCGGCTCGATCGCGCTGGCGCCGCACGCGCGCAGCTCGTCGGCGAGCAACGGCTCGAGGGCGCGAGCGCAGGTGGCGAAGAAGCGCATCCGGGAGGCACGCACGGCAACCGGCAGGCGATCAGCCGGCGGGAAGCGGGAGGATGGGGTCTGAACGTCTCATCGTGGCCGAGTCCTCACGGTTGTCTCCTGCCCGGCGCCTTCCGCCGGTCGCCCGACCGGCCCGCCGCCGAGCCGCGCGCGTCGGCGCGCCCGCTGCCGCCGCGCCCCTCGGCGGGCCCGCGCCCCCGCCCGCGCCGCGTCGGCTCCGGCCGCACCCGCCCGTCGCGCTGCAACGCCGCCAGCTCGTCCTCCGACGCCAGCCGCCAGCATCCCTCCGGCAGGTCGCCGAGCGCCAGCGGCCCGACGGCGACGCGGAAGAGATCGACCACCGTCAGGCCGACGGTGCGCGCGCAGCGCCGGATCTGGTGCTTCCTGCCCTCGACCAGCACGAAGCGCAGCGTGTCGCCGTCGACGCGCGAGACGCGCATCGGCAGCAGCGCCTGCCCGTCGAGGCGCATCGGCCCGTTGAGCTTGTGCACCTGCCCGTCGGTGGCCGGCGCGGCGGTGCGCACCAGGTAGGCCTTCTCGACCCCCTGGCCGCCGATGATGCGGCGGGCGACGGTGCCGTCCTGGGTGAGCACGAGCAGGCCGCGGCTGGCGCGGTCGAGCCGGCCGGCGACCGACAGCGACTGCCGATCGGCGAGCAGGTCCTGCTCGACCGCGGGCGCGATCGGACCGCGCCGGGTAGCGGCGCGCACCAGTCGCCAGGCCGGGGTCTGGCCGGGCTCGGGCTGGGTGCTGACGATGCCGAGCGGCTTGTGCAGCAGGACGGTGCTGCGGCCGCCGAGGAGACGGCGGCCGGCGTCGGTGACCCGGATGTCGGCGTCCGCCGCCGCCTTGGCGCCCTGGGCCGCCACCGGGACGCCGTCGAGCAGGACGCAGCCGGCGTCGATCAGGCGCTCGGCCTCGCGGCGGCTGCACAACCCGCGCGCCGCCATCAGCTTGGCGACGCGCTCCAGCGGCGCGTCCGTCATCGCTCGCCCGGCGCGCCGGCATCGGCGCGCGCCGGTGTCGCGGCCGGCGCGCCGTCGCGCCGCGGCGGCAGCGCGCCGGCGCGCGCCGCGGTCGCGGTGAGCTCGGCGCGGCGCGCCAGCGCGGCGACGATCTCGGCATGGCGGGCGGTGGTGATGCGGTAGCGCGAGAGCACGATCACCGAGAGAACGGCGAGGAAAGCGATGCCGGGGCCGTAGAGGATCGCCAGCGCGTCGGTGGTCTCGCTCGGCACGGTGCCGGGCGCGGCGCGCATCGGGAAGTCGATCAGGTCGAGCCCCCAGCCGGCGATGAACTGCCCGAGGCCGGAGGTCGCCTTCACCGCGAACAGGAGGGCGCCGAAGAAGATGCCCTCCTGGCGGCGGCCGGTGTCGAGCTCGTGCTCGTCGGCGATGTCGGCCATCATCGACCCCGAGGTGACCAGACCGGCGGCGGCGCCGAGCGAGGCGATCACCGCCAGGGTCGCGAGCAGCGGCACGTAGCCGGCGCTGTCGTGGTGCGGGAACCAGCCGAGCAGCTTGCCGAGCGGCGGCAGCAGCGAGAAGATCGAAAAGACGATGACGCCGGCGAGGAACGCCGGCCGCTTGTCGACCCGCCGCGAGACCAGCACCCACAGGATCGTGCCGGCGAACAGGCCCCCCAGGCCCGCGCCCTGCACGCGCAGGATCTCGCTCGGCGAGATCAGCCAGAAGTGGGTGGCCATGTAGATCCCCAGCCCCTGCTCGATGCCGCGGGTGATGAACAGCAGCACGGTGCCGATGAACAGGGCGCGGAAGGAGGGATTGGCCAGCGCTTCGCGCATCTCGCCGAAGAGGCGGCCGATCGACAGCCGCTCGCTGGCGTACCGCGGTTGCACCAGCAGCGGGATGCGGGCGTGGGTGCCGAGCGCGGAGCAGAGCACGCTGGCCGCCGCCGCGAGCCCGCAGCAGATGCCGAACAGCGGGTATTGTCCGGCATTGAGCTGTCCCTCCGGGAACCCCGGCTGGGTGCGGAAGAAGTAGCCCCAGCCGACCACCACCACCAACACGCCGCCGAGGAAGCCGAAGACGTTGCGGTAGGCGACGATCGCCGTGCGCTCGGCATAGTCGGTCGACAGCTCGGCGCCGAGCGCCATGTGCGGCACGCCGTAGAGCGTCATCGCGCCGCGCACCGCCATGGTGCCGCCGAGCAGCCAGGCGAACAGCCCCCAGGGACCGAGACCGGCGGGCGGCATGAAGAGCAGCGTGAAGCTGACGGCGAGCGGCAGCACCGCCGCGTACATGAAGAGATGGCGTCGCCCCCAGCGGTGGCGGAAGCTGTCGGAGATCGAGCCCAGCAGGGGGTCGGTGATGGCGTCGCTGACCGTCGCCAGGCCGAGCGCCAGACCCGCCAACGCGCCCGGCAGGCCCAGCACCTGGTTGTAGTAGAAGAGCAGGAAGACGCTGAAGGCGGTGTTCTTCACGCCCTCGGCGACCTGGCCGATGCCGTAGCTGAGCTTGATGTGGATCGGCAGTCGCGCGGACATGGCGCGGCTCATCGGGCGCGTTGCGCCGGCGGCGGCGCCTCGCGTACTCTCGCGTCCATGGCGGACACCATCTTCGGCAAGATCCTGCGCGGCGAGATTCCCTGCCACAAACTGTACGAGGACGAGCGGGTGCTGGCGTTTCTCGACGTCGGTCCGCTCAGCGCCGGCCACGCGCTGGTGATCCCCAAGGAGCCTGCCGCCACCATCGACCAGCTCTCAGACGAATCGGCGGCGGCGATCGGCCGCGTCCTGCCCCGCCTGGCGCGGGCGATCATGCGCGTCACCGGGACCACCGCCTACAACGTGCTGCAGAACAATGGCAGCGCCGCGCACCAGGTGGTGATGCACGTCCATTTCCACATCATCCCCAAGCCATCGCCCGACACCGGTCTCGGCATCGCCTGGCCGGCTGGCACGCTCGACCACGCGACCGGCGCCGCCCTGGCGCAACGGATCGTCGCCGCCCTCGCCTGACGACGCGCCACGCCGCGCGCCGCGCCCGCCCCGCCGCCGGCGCGCCGCCTCAGTCATCGAAGGTGAAGACGGTGACCAGGTCGGCGTCGTTGAAGCCGTGCAGCGTCGGCACGGCCAGCACCAGGCGGCCGGGACCGTTCTCGGCGTTCCAGGCGGCGCAGGAGAAGCCCTCCCCCTTGGCGTCGATCTGGATCACCGCGTCCGGCTCGGCGTCGGCATCGTGGATGACGGCGCGCGAGATGCCGCTCACCAGGCCGAGGATCGTGCTCGAGCGGTGCTGGTGGGTGGCGCAGGCGCCGGCCTCGAAGGAGATCTCGACCGGCAGCCCGTGGGTGGCGAAGCGCGCATCCTCGCCGATGAGCAGCGCCCCCGGGCCCGAGTCCGTCTCCGGCGACGGACCGACCTCGGTGCGGCCGTTGCAGACGCCGGGGTGCGGGTCGTTGGCCCCCTCGACCGTGCCGCCGGCGGCGGCGCAGTCCCCGGCGGTGAAGCCGTCGACGCCGACGACGCCGATGTCGTGATCGATCGTCGTCGTGACGCCGAGGTCGATGCCGCCGTCGCACGACAGGATGCCGGCATCGTTCACCGGCACGAGCGGGCGGATGCAGAAGGTGAAGCCGCCGCCGACGTCGATGGCCAGGAACTCGGAGGCGCCGACGACGGCGACGCGGGCGATGCCGGTCTGCGGATCCGGAACGCCGGCGGCGAGGTCGAGATAGCCGGTGAAGCCGGGGAAGGTGCCGATGTCGGGCAGCAGCGCCAGGGTGCTGGTCGCCGGCGCGAGCGAGAAGCGGCGCGGCCCGAGCCCGGGCGTCGCCGTCGCGCTCGGCGTGAAGGTGGCGGTGGCGGACGGCGTGCGCGTCGCGCTCGGCGTCGCGGTGGCGCTGGGGGTCGCGGTCGCGGTGCGGGTCGGCGTGCGCGTCGGCGTCCACGTCAGCGTCGGCGTCGGCGTGAGCGTCGTCGTCGCGCTCCGCGTGACGGTCGGGGTGCGGGTCTCGGTGGCGGTGCGGATCGCCGTCGCCGTCGGCGTGCCCGACGCGGTGGCGGTGGCGGTGCGCGTCGCCGTGCTGGTGCGGGTCGGGGTGAGCGAGCGGCTGGCGGTCGGGGTCACGGTCGCGGTCCTCGTCACCGTCGCGGTCGCCAGCGGGACCTCGGTCCGCGTCGAGGTCGGCGACGGCGCCACCGCCGTGGCGGTGGGCGTGGTGGACGCCGTCGCCGTGAGCGTGGGCGCGGCCGTGACGCTGTTCGTCGCGCCGGCGGTCGCGGTGGCCGCCGCGGTGACCGTGCCGCTCGGCGTCACCGTCGTCGTCGGCGTCCGCGTGCCCGTGGCGCTGGCCGGCGGCGGCACGGTCGCGCTGGCCGACGGCGTGGCGGTGTTCGACGACGTCGCGGTGCCCGACGGCGAGGGAGTCGCCGAGTGGGTGGCGGTGGGCACCGCGGTGGCGGTGTCGCTGACCTCGGCCGTCGCGGTCGGCGGCGCCTCGGTCGCCTCGGCGCTGGCGGTCGCCGACGCCGTGGCGGGCGGCGTCGGGGTCGGCGAGTCGACGAGCCCGCCGGTCGTCGTCGCGCTGGCCGACGCCGCCGGCGTCGCGCTCGCCGTCGCGACGGCGGTCTCGGTGCCGCTCGGCGACGGCGATGGCGACCCCGTCGCCGTGGCGCTCGGCGAGTCCACCGGCGTCGTCGTGCCGATCGCCGTGGCGGTGGCCGGCGGCGGCGACGCCGTCGGCGTCGCCGGGCAGCCGTTCAGCGCCGCCGCGACCGCGGCGACGAGCTCCTCGATGGTGATGAGGCCGTCCCCGTTGACGTCACCGGCGAGGCAGCGGGCCACCCCACCGCCGTCGAGCCCGATGTCGACCAGCGTGACCAGCTCGTTGATCGCCACCGCGCCGTTGCCGTCGCAGTCGCCGACACAGGCGGCGGGCGCCGGCGCCGCGACCCCGCAGACGAGCGCGACCAACAGTCCCGGCCACGCGAGAATCCGAGCCTTCGCCACCCGGCCGACTCTGCAGCCTCGTGGCAGTTGGGTCAATCTGCCGCGACCGCGCCGCCGCGGGGTCAGGGCGCGTCGCCCTGCAGCACCACCGAGCCCCGGGGCGCGGGCGCGCCACCGGCGGCTTCCACGGTCACCATCGCCCCCCGGACGGCACCGGCGTCGTCGGGCAGCGACGGGTCGGCGCGTGCGACGCCCTGCGCGTCGGGGTGGAAGATCGCGGCCCGCAGCGGCCCCGCCTTCTCGGTCATCCACCACAGCTCGTAGACCTCGGCCGCGGCGAGCGCCGGAAGCCCGAAGGCGTAGAAGAGCGCCCGGCCGGTCGGCGGGCTGAGCAGGACGTGTCCTTCCGCCGGCTGCCCGTCAACGGTGGTCTTCAGGGAGACCATCCGCAGCCCGGGATGATCGAGGATCGCCGCCGAGGCCTGCGCCGCGGCGAGCGCGGCGCGCAGCTCGGCGACGTCGCGCTCCTGCCGCGCCAGCGTGACGTTGGCGGCCGCCAGCTCGCCCTCGCGGGCGGTGAGGGCGTACTGCAGCGCCGACAGCGTCGCGCTGGTGCGGGCGCGCTCCGCGCGAAAGCCGATCTCGCGATAGCCGAGGATCGACAGCAGCAGCGCCACCGCCGCCGCCAGCGGCACCTGCCAGCGGCCGCCGCGTCGGACCACCCGCGGCGGCGGCCCCGCCTCGCCGCCCAGGCGCGCCAGCAGCCGGCGACGCAGGGCCGCGGCGAGGGCCGGATCCTTCTCCAGCGCCGCCGCGGCGGTTGGATCCCCCTCATAGCGCCGCCGGGTGGGGTCGTGCGGCAGGTCGTGATGGATGTCGTCGCGGATCGTCATTGGCGTCGAGCGCAGCGAGCCGTGCGGCCGGCCCGGAACGATCATGACACGCCGAAGGCGTCTCTTCACCGTCCCGAATGCTGCCCGGACAGCGCGCCGCGCCGCGGCGTCAGGGGCCGGGGAGCGATGGCAGCGGCGTCTGGCTGACCAGCAGGCCGGCGGTGCGCCGGCCGCGCATGGTCTCGCGCACCTGCCAACTCGGCTCGATGAAGTACACGGGACGGCCGCGCACCGTGTTGTCCGGGTGGTAGATGACGAACAGGCCCGCCCAGCCCGGGAACACGGTCTTCGCGGTGTACAACGGCCCGAGCCCGGCGAAGGGCGAATTGCTCACGAACACGCTGTCGCCCGGCGGCACGGCATCGATGACGCGGTCGATCGACCGCAACGCGGCCTGCGCCTGCCGCGCGACGTCGTCGTGATGGTCGATGCGCGGCGCCGAGCGCGCCCAGGCGACGACCAGGACGCCGATCGCCAGCGCCAGCGCTCCATCCCGCAGCCGTTGCGGAACGCGCCAGCGCGCCGTCACGGCGCTGCCGGCGATGCACAGCGCCGTCACCACCAACGCCAGGCCGAGGTAGTGATAGCGATTCACCCGGCCGGCGGCGGCGCCGCCGCCGAGGAAGATGGCGCGTCCGGCGGCGATCAGGCCGTATCCCCCGGCGGCGACGATCAGCACCGCCATCGTGCGGCGGCGCAGCGCGCGCGGCCCGCGCGCCAGCGCGGCCACCAGCAGCGCCGCGCCGGCTCCCGCCAGGAGGGCGGCGGCCGGTCCCGGGTACGGCGCCGCCGGTGCCAGCGTGCCCGTCAACGCGCGCCCCGTCGCGTAGCCGAACAGGTGCGCGACGAACCCCATCGTCGGGGTCCAGAAGTCCATCGAGGCGAGGAAGCCGTAGCCGCCCGAGCCGCGCAGCGCGACGTAGCGCGAGATGACCACGTACGTCGCCACGGTCGCGAGCGCGACGCCGGCCATCGTCGGCACCGCCGCGCGGCGGGTCGGTCCGGGCGGCAGGATCAGCCAGGCGGCCAGGGGCATGGCGAGGGCGATGCCGATGCCGACTCCGAAACTGGTGACGGCGGCCAACAGGAGCAGCGCCCATCCCACCGGGGCCCACGCCGACGCCCGCGCCCCGTCGGCCAGGCGAGCCAGGTGCCACAGCAGGCAGAAGGTCGCGGTGGCAACCAGCACCTGACCATAGACCGCCAGCCATCCCAGCGCCGCCTCGAGGACCGGCGACGTGCCCCACAGAACGGCGCCGAGGCAGGCCAGGCGATCGCTGCCGGCGAGGCGGCGAATGACCGCGAACAGCAGGCCGACGTTGACCACGTGGGTACACAGCACGAGCCAGAAGAGCGGCCGCGGCTGCGGCCCGAAGAGGGCGTCGGCGACCAGGAACACCGCCCCGGTGGTGCCGTACAGGTGCCACCCGTGCGGCCGCAGCAGGAACTCGAACGGGCTCCGATCGCGCAGATGGAAGAGGATGACGAAGTCGTCGCCGAAGAACTGGTTGTCGACCAGCGGCGCCCAGACCAGCAGGGCGAGGAGCATCGGCACGACCCACAGCAGCGCCAGGCGCCACCCGCCGGCGCGCTCGCGCGGGCTCGAAGCCGGGGGAGAGGGGTGCGCCACCGCCACGACCCGTCGCTTACACCGATCCCGAGCGCGCATGCGAATGCACCGCGCCGGGCGCCTCCTGGTTCCCTGGCGGGGCGGAGCGCCCGATCGAGAGTCCGCCGTTGCCTTTTGCCGTCCGGGGTGACACCGATCGGGCTCGCCAACGGTCCTGCCATCGCCACCGTCGCTCCCATGTCCCGCATCAAGACGATCCTGCTCTGGATCATGGCCGCCTTCTACGTCGTCGCCGGCGTCATGCATTTCATCCGCCCCGACGTGTACATGCCGATGATGCCGCCGTACCTGCCCTGGCATCGGGGCCTCATCCTGCTCTCCGGCGCGGCGGAGATCGGGCTCGGCCTGGCGGTGCTGAGCGCGCGCCTGCGGCCCTATGCGGCGTGGGGCATCATCCTGCTGCTCATCGCGGTCTTCCCGGCCAACATCCACATCGCGCTCAACAACGTGCCGCTCTTCGGCAATCCCGAGGGCGCCGGGATCTGGAACTGGGTCCGACTGCCGCTGCAGGGCGTGCTGGCGCTCTGGGCCTGGTGGTACGCATGAGCGGACGCCGGCGGCGGCGCGGCGGCAGCCTGCGCGCCCTGCGCCCGCTCGGCGACGTGCGCGTCGCCGGCGCGCTGCTCCTGCTGGCGACGCTCGCGGCGCCGCGCGCGCCGCTGGTCTACCACCGCCACGCCGGCGGCGAGCACGCGCACGTCCACGCCGACGCCGGCCTGCGCGCGCTGTTCGCCGCCGCCGACCGTCCGGCGCCGGCGCGCGACGGCGGGCGCCGCCCCGCGTACCACCAGGACCGCGGCAGCGCCGCCGGCCACGTCCACCAGCAGACCCGCTACCACGCCGCCGTCGCGGTGGCGGCGCCGTTCCTCGCCGTCGCCGCCCCGCTGGCGCCGCTGCTTGCCAGCGTCGATCGCCGTCCCCCGACACGCCTCGCCGCGCCCGCCACGGCGCGCGGCCCGCCGCGCGTCCCCGTCCGCTGATCAGACCGTCGTTCCACAGCGACTGATCGACCGCTCCCGCCCGGCGGGAGCCGGGGGGAAGACACATGCATGCGAGCCGGACCTTCGTCCCGCTCGCGGTGCTCGTGGTGTCGTTGTGCGGCGTCGCCGCGCTGGCGCAAGCGCCCGCCGCCGATCCGCCCACGCCACCCGAGACCGCACGCGACGGCAACCCACCATCCGACGACACCACCACCGACGCGCCGCCCGCCGGCGCGCGGCGCGAGGAGCGCGGGCCGCGCCTGACGACGCTCGACGAGCTGGTGGTCGAAGCCGACAAGCCGCTCAGCGCCGCCTCGTCGCAGGTCATCCGCGCCCGCGATTACGCCCTGCGGCCGCACTCCACGACGCAGGAGATCCTCAACAACGTCCCGGGTCTCACCGTCGTCCAGCACCAGGGCGGCGGCAAGGCGGTGCAGTACCTGATCCGCGGCTTCGACGCCGACCACGGCACCGACTTCGCGCTGTTCACCGACGGCATCCCGGTGAACATGGTCACCCACGGCCACGGTCAGGGCTACGCCGATCTGAACTACCTGATCCCGGAGACCGTGAACAATCTGCAGCTCTTCAAGGGACCGTACTTCGTCGAGCTCGGCGACTTCTCGCTCGCCGGAGCGCTGAAGATCACCACCAAGGACGAATTCCGCGAGAGCTTCGCCCTCGCCGAGGGCGGCTCGTTCGACACCCAGCGCTACGTGCTCGGCGGCTCGGTGCCGGTGCCCTGGGGCAAGAACCTGCTCGCCGCCGAGGTCTACAACAGCAACGGCCCGTTCGAGAACCCGCAGAACTACTGGCGCTACAACGGCTTCGGCAAGGTGACGATCACCCAGGCAGCGGATCAGAAGCTGCAGTTCCTGGGCTCGGTCTACTCCGGCGATTGGGACGGCTCCGGCCAGATCCCGGCTCGAGTCGTCGGCAGCCAGCCCGGCGACATCGGTCGCTTCGGCTCGCTCGATTCCAGCGAGGGCGGGCACACCGACCGCGAGAACCTCAGCATGCTGTGGAGCTACGACCCGGGCGACGGCGCGAGCTGGACGGGACAGTTGTGGGGCAGCCGCTACCACCTGCGCCTGTTCTCGGACTTCTCCTTCTTCCAGAACACCGGGCTGCGCTTCTACACCATGCCGGGGAGCAACCAGGTCATCGACCGCTGCGCCGGACTCGGCGTCACCTGCCCGCAGGCGCCGAACCCGTCGATCCCCAACGCGCAGTACGTCCCCGGGGACGGCATCGAGCAGACCGACACCCGCCTGCTGTTCGGCGGCTTCCTCCAGTACAATCGTTTCTACTCGGTCGGCGGCGTGCCGTGGCTCGGCAACGTGCCGATGCAGAGCGAGCTCGGGATCTCGACCCGCCGCGACCAGATCGACGTCTCGCTGCGCAACCAGGTGCGGCGCAACCCGTATTTCACCGTCAACGACGTCGGCGTCGGCGAGCAGTCGCTGAGCGGCTGGTGGGGACAGCAGATCTTCCTCACCGACTGGGCCCGCCTCGAAGGCGGCGTGCGCGGCGACGTCTTCTTCTTCAACGTCGGCAACCACCTGCCGCAGCAGGGCCTCGATCCCAACTTCGAGTCCGTCTACATCGACGGCACCAACGTCAAAGGCCTGCCCAGCCCCAAAGCCAACCTCGTCCTCGGTCCCTGGTACGACACCGAGTACTACCTCAACTTCGGCTACGGCTTTCACTCCAACGACGCCCGCAGCGTCATCCTCACCGGCACCGACGGGCTGGCCCAGGGCTACGGCTACGAGGCGGGGGTGCGCACCCGCCAATTCGACCGCCTCGACATGGCGGCGGCGATCTGGCTGCTCGACCTCGACAGCGAGCTCGTCTTTTCCGGCGATGCCGGGAACGTCGACGCCGACCTCGATCCGGTGACCAGCAACTTCATCCCCGGCCCGCCGACCCGCCGGTGGGGCGTCGACTTCGAGACCCGCTACCAACTCACCGACTGGCTCTTCGCCGACTACGACCTGACCTTCGCCGACCCGCACTTCCGTTCCGAGGTCTGCGTTCCCGATCTCAGCAGTCCCACCGGCCAGGATTGCGGCACCGACATTCCGCTGGCGCCGCGCCTGGTGATGAACGGCGGCCTCACCGCCGAATTCACCGAGGGCTGGGCCAGCGGCTTCGGCGCCGCCCTGCGCTTCCGCTACCTCGGCTCGCGGCCGGCCAACGAGCAGAACACGCTCACCGCCCAGGGCTGGACCCTGCTCGACCTGCTGTTGCGCTATCGCTGGCGCAACGTCGAAGCCTCGCTCGCGCTCACCAACCTGACCGATACCGCCTGGCGCGAGGCGCAGTTCGCCGAGTCCACCTGCGTCAACCAGCGCAGCGGCCTCGACTTCAACAGCCCGCCGAGCACCGGCCAGCCGTGCCCCGTGCAGGGCAGTCGCCCGGCGACCAACACCTTCGCCGACGGCATCGACGGCATCTCGTTCACCCCCGGCAACCCGTTCGGAGCACGCGGCGGACTGCAGGTCTTCTTCTGATCGGCACGGATGCGATGCATCGCCTCTCCCGCCCCGCTGTGCTCTCTGTAGGGTCGATCGCGATGGAGCAGCGAAGCGAGCTGGCGGCGCCGCCGCGCACCTGGATCGGGCGGCGCAGCGCCGTGACGACGGCGCTCTCCGGGGCGCTGCACCTCGCCGCGCTGCTGGCGCTCGCCACGGCGACGCTGCGCATCGCCGACCCCGAGCGCGACATCATCCCGCTGATCATCCGCGAACCGGCGCCCCTGCCCCTGCCCGGCGCCCCGAGCGCGCCGACGCTCGGCGAGCCGGCGGCGAACGTCGCGCCGGTCGAACCACCGCAGCCACAGCCTGCCGTCATCCCGCGACCCGCGCCCAGGGCGCAGCCGGCGGCACCGGCGCCCAAGCCGAAGATCGCCGCCAGGCCGAAGCCGGCGGCGAAACCCGCCCCGCCACCGCCGCCCGCCGCCGAGCCGGCGGCGGCGGCGCCGGTCGCTGCCGCGCCCGAGCTCGGGAGCGGCGTCGGCGGCGCCATGGGGGTCGCCGGCGGGGCGCCGGGCGGCAGGCACGGCGGCCGCCTCGGCGGACATGGCGACGACGTCTTCCGCCCCGACCAGGTGGCGGTGGCGCCGTCGGTCCTGAGCGTGGTGCAGCCGGTCTATCCGGCGATCGCGCGCGCCCGCGGCCAGCAGGGGGTGGTCGTCGTGCAGGCGATCATCGACCGCAGCGGCGACATCGAGGGCGACAGCCTCAGGGTGCTGCAGTCGCAACCGCCCTTCGACGACGCCGCCCTCGCGGCCTTCCGCCGCTGGCGCTTCCGGCCCGGCCGCGACGACCACGGCAGCGCCGTGCGCGTGATCGTCCAGCAGCCGATCCGCTTCCAGCTCCGCTGACCCGCCGCCACGGCGTTGTCCGGCGGGGGCCGGTTGACTGAGCCGCGGTCGATCCTTCACTGTTCGCAGCGGATCATGATGCGAGGGGATGCCATCCTGGGTCGCTGGCGCGGCCAGCGGCGATCGCTGGCGGCGATCGCCCTGACGGCGGCGCTCCTGCTGCTCACCGCGCCGCTGCGCGCCAGCGTCGGCGGCTGCGATCTCTGCCCGCCCGACTGCCCGATGCACGCCGCCCACCGCGGCGGCGCGCACGCGGAGCAGCAGCGGCACGGCACGCCCCGCCTGCGCTGCCACAACGCCCCGGCATCAGCCGACAGCGCAACGTCGGCGCCGCGCATCAGCCGGCCGCCCTGCGGCGCGCACGCCGCCATCACCGGACTCGACCTGGCACCGATGCTGCCGGGGGGAGCCCTGTCGTGGCGCTGGGCGCCGCGCGTCGCCGCCGCGCCGCCAGGGTCCGCCAGCTCCGGCGGCCGTTGCGGCGAACCACCCGACACGCCACCCCCCGACGTGGCCGCCTGAGCGGCGCGTTCCGTTCCATCATCCATCCATCGCGCCGCTGGGTGCGGCGATTGGTCGCATTCCCAGCGGTTTCGTCGGAGGGCACAAAGCCCTCCAGGGGTGTCGTTGTTCTCGAGGACTTTCCGCGTCCGCGGCGGCCGCTCCGCCGTCGCGCGCGCGCGCGGGCTCGCGGTCATGGCCGCGTTGGCGGCGGCGGGCGCCGTTCCGCCGGCGCGGGCGTGCGACCTGTGCGCGATCTACACCACCAGCGAGGCGCGCGAGGACCAGACCGGCTTTCGCGTCGGCCTGGGCGAGCAGTTCACGTACTTCCACACCCTGCAGAAGAACGGCCGGGAGGTCGCCAACCCGGCGGGCGAGAAGATCGCCAGCTCCATCACCCAGTTCATGTTCGGGTACAACGTCTTCCCGCGCTTCGGCGTGCAACTGAACGTGCCGGTGATCAGCCGCGACTACCGGCGCGCCGTCACCTCCGGCATCGACGACGGCAACGTCACCGGGTTCGGCGACCTGTCGCTGATCGCCATCGGCAAGCTGCTCTCGTGGGCCGATCTCGACAGCGTCGCCCACGTCGTCGCCTTCGCCGGCGTCAAGCTGCCGAGCGGCAGCCCGTCATTTCTCGCGGAGGAACAGCAGGGAACCCAACCGCCGTGCATACCGTTTCCCGACCCGACCTCCTGCCTGCAACGGGTGCGGGTGCCGCCGGACCTCTACGGCCATCACAGCACTGGTCCGCCGAGCGGCGTCCACGGGCACGACCTGACGCTCGGGTCGGGCTCGGTGGACGGCGTCATCGGCGCCCAGGCCTTCGCGAGCTGGCAGCGCGCCTTCGCCACGGCCTTCATCCAGTACATGGCGCGCAACCAGGGCGCCTACCAGTACCGGTTCGCCAACGACCTGCTGTTCGGCGCCGGCCCGGGCCTCTACCTGGCCACCGGCGACGCGCTGTTCGGGGAGCCGTATGCCTTCCGCGCCCAGGCGCTCTTCAGCGGCGAAACCAAGGGCAACGACTGGGTCGGCGAGACTCGCCTGAACGACACCGGCATCACCTCACTCTACCTCGGCCCCCAGTTCGCCTTCGGTTGGGGCACGCACCTGGCGGCCGAGATCGCGGCCGACCTGCCGGTGCTGCTCAACAACACCAATCTGCAGATCGTTCCGGACTACCGCCTCCGCGGCGGCGCCACGTGGCGCTTCTGACCGTGCGCCAGCCGCATTCTTGACACAGATCGTCCACCACTACTGACTGCATCTCTAGGAGGAGACATGCGCAACGCATCCCGCATCATCCTGGCCTGCGGACTCGCCCTCGCGGCGGCCGCCGCCTCCCGTGCCCGGGCGCACGAGCACACGCCCGGCCTCGACACCAACGGCCAGTGCGTCGGCGACGCCGACGGCAATGGCGTCGTCGCCGTCAACGAGCTGATCACGGCGGTGAACAACGCCCTCGGCGGCTGCCCCGAGCGCCCGGTCGCGATCGAGTTCAAGGGCATGGTCGGCGACCGGCCCTTCGCCTGCGGGCAGTCGTACTCCGGCATCGGCACCGGCGACTCGCAGTTCGTGCCGTCCGACTTCCGCTTCTACGTCTCCGACGTCCGCCTGGTCACCCCGGGCGGCACGGAGGTGCCGGTGCAGCTCGAACAGGACGGCATCTGGCAGTACCAGAACGTCGCCCTGATCGACCTCGAGAACGGCGCCGGCGCCTGCGCGGCGTTCGGCAACGAGGCGACCAACACCACCCTGCGCGGCACCGTGCCGCCGGGCGTCTACACCGGTCTCACGTTCAACCTCGGTCTGCCGTTCGACCTCAACCACGGCAACGCCGCCACCGCGCCGTCGCCGCTCAATTTCACGGCGATGTTCTGGAACTGGCAGTTCGGCTACAAGTTCGTCCGCGTCGACACCGCCGACGACAAGTTCCGCATCCACCTCGGCAGCACCGGCTGCGTCGGCGAGGGACCGAGCCGGCCGCCGACGTCCTGCTCGGCGCCCAACGTCGCGACCGTCGCGCTCGGCAGCTTCGACATCACCCACGACGTCGTCATCGCCGATCTCAAGGCGCTGCTGTCGCAGAACGACATCGACGAGAACGCCCCCAACACCGACCCGGGATGCATGTCGTCGCCGACTGACGCCGACTGCGGACCGCTGTTCAACAGCTTCGGCCTCGCCTTCCCCGCCGGCACCCCGATCAGCGGCCAGCGCTTCTTCCGCGCCGGCCGCCCCGCGACCGACGACGGCCACCGCGAGGTCTTCGTCGCCTCGACGGAGGAGAACGGCGGCGCCCTCCTCCTGCACCCCGAATTCGACACCAGCGAAGCGATCCCCGCTTCGCTCTCCGACTGCCTCGGCGGCAGCGACGACGAGTGCACCGGCGGCACGCAGGTCTTCACCACGGTGAACCCCGGTATCGAGCCGCTCGCCGAGAGCGAGCCCGACGAATCGCTGTACGCGCTGGCGGCCGACACGCCGGTGACCCTGGAGATCACCGCCCTCGACGCCGGCCTGACGATGCGCCTCGGCGACACCACGCTCGACCGCGTCGGCGCCACCGTGCTGCTCGGCAGCGCGCCCGACTTCCACGCCGACATGCAAGCCCAACTGGCGCTGCCCACCGGCACCCCGACGCGCAGCTACTCGGTGTCCTTCAAGGTCACCACCACCGCCTCCGGCTACGAGAGCTCCAGCGACCTGACGCTGTCCTTCACGCCGGCCGAGGGCTCTGCGCACCACAACTAGCCTCGAAGCGGTCGAAGACCTCCGACGCGGCGAGCACCTGGCCCACGGGGGCCACGCATCGCGGCAGGGCGAAGGTGTCGCCACCTTCGCCCTGCCGCGACCTCGCCGCTCGCCCGCGCTCCGATCGGGGCGTGCCCATGGCACCACACCTGCGCGGCGTCCTCCTCGCAGCATCGCTTGACTTTGAAAATCATTCTCAATATGTGAGTCGTCTCACATGGCCGCGCCGGACTGCCGGTGCGCGCGGCGCAGGACGCCCGCCGTCTGCACGGAACATTCGCATCGGAGGGGAAACATGATCCTGGTCGCCAACCGCATCCACGTCGCCGACGCGCACCGCGACGCATTCGAGTCGATGCTGGAGACCCGCGTCGCGCTGGTCGACTCGATGCCGGGCTTCGTCGCCATCCACCTGCTGCGCCCCACCGCCGCTGGGCAGCCGTACGTCATCCTCACCCAGTGGCGTTCGCGGTCGTCGTTCGAGGCCTGGACCCATAGTGAGGAGTTCAGGCGCGGACACGCCCGCATCGGTACCCTGCCGGCGGGGACCTTCACCCAGCACCCGCACCTCGAAATCCACGAGGTGTTCCACAGCGCGCCGCCATCCGAGGCCGCGGGCCATGGCGCATCGGCCTGATTCACTCGCCGGCGGCTGGCAGGCCGTGTCGGCGCCCTGCCATGGCCACGCCACGGCAACGGACGGCGACGTCCGCTGCCCCTGTGGCAGCCTCCTCGCGCGCTGGACGCCGGCCGGCCTCGAGCTGAAGTGCCGCCGCTGCAAGCGCCACGTCGTCGTCCCGGTGCCCGACGCCCGCCCACCGCCCACGTAGCGCCCGCCCAGCCAGCGGCCAGCGGTGATCACCCAGAGCCCTCATCACCAACGCGGCGACCTCCGTCGCCCACGCTCTGGAGGAGATCACCCATGACCGTTCACGACGTCCGCACCCTTCTCACCACGTTGGCCCTCGGCCTCGCCTTCGCCGCGAGCGCCCGCGCCGACACCATCGTCATCGACGACAGCACCGCCGGCACCGTCATCGACGGCATCCTCGACGGCTTCCCCTTCCCGCCCCCGGGCCTGGCGCCCGACGGCATCGGCGATTTCGCCGGCAACGCCATGGCGGTCGCGCTACAGCCCGGCGTGACCGAGGAGCGCGGCATCGTCGAGCTGCCGCTGGCGCCGCTCGCGGGTCTCGCCTCGTCCGACATCGCCACCGCGACACTGACGTTCAACATCGACGACGTCATCGGCACCTTCGGGCCGGGAACGACCTTCAGCGGCGTCGCCGCGTCGACCATCGTGCTGTTCCGCTACGCTGGCAACGGCGTGATCGACCTCGCCGATTTCGGCAACGTCGCCGGCGCGCCGCTGGCGGTGGTCGACACCACCTCGCACGGCGTCATCACCGACGCCACGCTGGCGGTCACCGGACCGCTGTTCTTCCACGTCGACGTCACGGCCGCGCTCCGCGCCCTGCTCGACGGTCACGCCACCCACATGGGCATCGTCTTCACCACCACCGACGCCGGCACCGCGACGTCGATCGACAACCTCGGCTTCAGCGGCGCCGGACCCGCCGGCGTCAACGGCTCGCGCATGCCGTACCTGACCGTCGCCACCGTGGCGAGCGAGCCGCCGACGTACGACAAATTGCAGCTCGGCTGTCAGGCGGCGATCAGCAAGGGCGGCGCGAAGCTGACCAGGACGCTGCACGGCGCACTGGTGACGTGTCTCAACGGCGCGCTCAGGGCCGCTGCCGAGGGCGGCGCCTTCGGCGCCATCAGCGCCAAGTGCGCCGCCGCGCTGGCGCCCGCCGATCCGGGCTCGAAGGTCGGCAAGGCGATCGCCCAGCTCACCGCCGCGATCGCCAAGAAGTGCGCCGGGCTGCTTCCCATCGACCTCGGCACGCCGTGCTCGCCCAGCGCCGCCAGCTTCGCCGACGTCGCGAGCTGTATCGCCGGCCAACACCGCGCCCAGGTCTCCACTGCGGTGGCCGCGGAATACGCCACCGCGTGCGCAGTGATCACCGCCGTCGGGCTCGACGGCACCTATCCGGCGCTGTGTGGCAACTGAGCGCCTGAACCGAACACGCGACCGGCCGGTGGTCACGCCGCGCCGCGGTCTCCGCGGCGCGGCCCCCGGATCCGCCGGCCGGCCGCGTGCACTGCCTGCCGGAGCATCGACATGCGCAACCGCCTTTCCGCCCTGATCGCCGTCCTGCTGGCGCTCGCCACCCCTCCCGCCGGCGCCGACGAGGTCGTCGTCGGTGTCGAACAGGGCGCCGCGTTCGACTCCATCGTCGACGGCTTCCCCATGCTGGCGCTGTTCGACGGCGTGCCGGACTTCCCCACCGGCTACAACACACTGGCCATCGGCCTGCAGCTCGGCATCACCGAAGTGCGCGGCATCGGTGAGTTTCCGATCGCCGCCCTGCCGGCGAACGCCGTCGCCGGCCTGCGCTCGGCGACGCTGGTATTCAACATCGACGACGTCATCGGCACCTTCGGCCCCGGGACCAGCTTCCGCGGCACCGCCAGCCAGCGCATGCTCATTCACCTCTACGCCGGCGACGGCGTGGTGACGATCGCCGATCACCTGGAGATCGGCCGGCCGGCGCACATCGTCGAACCCAAGGGCCGCATCACCGACCAGACGCTGGCCCAGACCGGCCCGCTGGTCTTCGAGGTCGACGTCACGGGGGACGTGCTCGCCATCCTCGCCGCCGCCCCCGTCGCCGTCGGCGTCGTCTTCCGCACCACCGACTCGCCGAGCGCCACGTCGCTCGACAATCTCGGCGACCACGGCGCCGGCCCACCGGGGGTCAACGGCTCGTTTCTGCCGTACCTCCGCGTCGACCTCGACCCCGAGGTCGCGGGCACGCCGACGCCGACCACCACCGCCATGCCCGCCACGCCCACGCCAATCGCCTCCGCGGCGCCGAGCGCGCCGAGCACCTGTGCCGGTGACTGCAACGGCGACGGAGTGGTGACGATCGACGAAATCGTGCTCGGCGTCGCCATGGGTCTGGGCGGCGGTGGCGACTGCGCCGCCCTCGACGCCGACGGCGACGGACGGGTCGCGATCGACGAGCTGGTACGCGCCGTCAATGCGGCGTTGGGCGGCTGCTGAGTCGATCGGTGCCATGCTCGTGCTCGCCCCCGTGGCGCGCCACGCCGCGGGGGCGGCCGTGATCGGATTCGTCGCCATGCTCTGCGCCCCCGCGCTCACACCGAGCCGCGCCCAGGAGACGGCGCCGCCGCCCGAAGCGGCAGCGGAGCCGGTGCACGCCCTCGACGACATCGTCGTCACCGGCACGCGCACCGAATACTCGGTCGACGAGGCGCCGGTGCCCGTGCAGGTGATCTCGCGCCAGGAGATCGAAGCGGTGTCGGCGCGCGACATCGCGCAGGCGCTCAACCGCATCCCCGGCATCTACGTCCGCCAGAACGAGCAGTTCGGCCTCGGCGCCAGCACCGTGCGGATGCAGGGCACGAACGCCAACCAGGTGGCGGTGCTGCGCAACGGCCGCCGCTTCCGCGGCGGCGTCAACGGCGTCGTCGACCTGCGCGACATCGCCGTCGAGGACGTCGAACGTATCGAGGTCATCCGCGGCCCGGCGTCGAGCATCTACGGCAGCGACGCGATGGGCGGCGTGATCAACATCGTCACCCGCGAGGGCAGCACGGAGCCGCACGCGTCGCTGACCACCGCCGCCGGCACCGCCGACAGCCTGCTGGTGGAAGCCAGCCACGGCTGGCGCCTGGGACCGATCGGCTACTTTCTGTCGTACCAGCACAACGAGGTGGCGCTGGCGCAGCTCTACGGAGCGATCAGCCGCCAGTTCGAGGACTCGAACGCCACGCAGGTGCGCAACGACCTCTCGGTGGACCTCGACTACGAACCGGCGACCGGGCATCTCCTCAGCCTCAACGCCGACTACAACCCGATCCGCGAGGGGCCGGACAGCACGCGCGCCAACACCACCATCGGCGGCGACTGGCGCTGGCGCCTGAGCGAGGCCTGGGAACCGACCTTCGGCGCCAGTTGGTACGGCTTCACCCGCGACAACTCACTGCCGGGCTTCGAAGAGGACACCCGGTACAGCGACGTCGTCGCCGAGCCGCGCGTCCTGCGCACCATCGCCAGCGGCCTCTGCGGGGAGTCGCACCTGCTGACCGCCGGCGATCGCTTCCGCTATGAGACGATCGACAGCCGCGGCTTCGGCGTCAGCCCCGACGTCGACCAGTACGCCTGGCTGAACAGCGCCTATCTGCAAGACGAGATCCTGATCGGCGAACGGGTCTCGACCGTGCTCGGGACCAGCATCGACGCCCACCGCCTCTACGGCGCCGACCTGAACCCGCGCCTCAGCGTCGCCTGGCGTCCGACGCGCGACTATCGGCTCACCGGCATCGTCGCCCGCGGCTACCGAGCCCCCAACCTGCTCGAGCTCTACAGCGAGGACATCAACACCCCGTCGCCCGGCTTCGGCTACGCCATCCTCGGCAACCCGAACCTGCAACCGGAAACCGACCTGGCGTGGAATCTCCAGCTCGATTTCCAACCGCTGGTCGGCGTCAGCGGCTTCCTCATCTTCTACCGCCACGACTTCGACGACCTGATCTTCATCAACTCGGTCTGCGGGATCAGCGGCCTGCCGCCCTGCCCGGCCGGCGGCCCGCAGCAGGTCTTCCAGTACCAGAACGCGGCGCGGGCCCTCGCCCAGGGCATCGAGCTGACGGTGTCCACGGACTTCTCGGCGATGCCGTGGTGGCCGCTCACCGCCCATCGCCTGCGGCTCGATCTGAGCTACGGCTATCTCGACTCGCAGTGCGAGAGCGGCTGCCCGCTCGGCAGCGACGGCGACGCGCTGCCGTTCCGTCCGCCCAACCGCTTCCTGCCGGCGCTCAGCTACGAGTACCTGCCGCTCGGCAGCGCGCTGCAGGTCTGGGGCGAGTACGAGGACAACATGTACGCGGCCTTGCCCAACGATCCGCCGACCCTGCCCGGCACGGACGGCAACACGGTCATCGCCGCCCACTGGCTGTGGAGCGTCAAGCTCAGCGCCCAGCTCGACCGCCTGCTCTGGTTCATCGATCAGGACGGCGGCCTCGGCCCGGCACTGCGCTACACCACGGTCTTCCTCGAAGGGCAGAACATCTTCGACAACCGCGTGGAGGCGCCGACGCTCGGGCAGATGGGCGCCGTGGTCAGCCGCCGCGCCTTCCTCGCAGGAGTGCAATTCGAGCTATGAGACCGTCTGCCGTCATTCTCACCCTCTGCGCCGCGCTCGGGACCGGGACCGCCGGCGCCGCCACCGATCCGCCGCAGCGGCTGGTCACCATCGGCGGCGACGTCACCGAGATCGTCTACGCGCTCGGCGCCGGCGACCATGTCGTCGGCGCCGACACCTCCAGCGTCCATCCGCCCGCCACCGCTGCCCTGCCGAAGATCGGCTATCAGCGCCAGCTCTCCGCCGAGGGCGTGCTGGCCCTGCGGCCAACGCTGATCCTCGCCAGCGATCAGGCCGGACCGCCGGCCGCGCTCGACCAGCTCCGCGCTGCTGGCGTGCGGGTCGACGTCATCCCCACCGCCGACAGCGCCGACGGCGCCGCCAACAAGATCGCGCAGGTCGCCGCGCGGCTCGATCGCGCGGCGGAGGGCGAGCGACTGATCGCCGCCATGCGCGGCGCCCTCGCCGCGGCCGAGCGCGAGCGCGCGGTGGCCACGTCGGCGCCGCGCGTGCTCTTCGTCTATGCCCGCGCCGGCAGCCTGGCGGTCGCCGGGCGCGACACCGGGCCTGACGCGATGATCCGCCTCGCCGGCGGCCGCAACGCCGTCGCCGAGATCGAGGGGTTCAAGGCCCTGACCTCCGAGGCGGTGGTGGCGGCAGCGCCGGACGTGCTCCTGATGCTCAGCCGCGGCGTCGACGCCGCCGGCGGCGCCGCCGCCATCTGGACCCAGCCCGGCCTCGCCCAAACCCCCGCCGGCCAGGCGCGCCGGCTCGTGGTCATGGACGACCTGTACCTGCTCGGCTTCGGACCGCGCCTCGGCGACGCCGTGCGCGACCTCGGCCGCCACTTGCACCCGGAGGTCGCGGCCCGATGACCCTGCTGGCGCCGGCGGCCGAGCCCCGCCGCGGGGCGCGGCTGCCGCGCGCCGTACCGCTGGCCGTGCTCGCGGCGCTGGTGCCGCTCGCCGTGCTGGCGGCGCTCGGCATCGGCGCGGTGCCGATCGCCCCGGCCGATCTGCTCGCGCTCGTCGCGGCGCGCGGCGGCTGGGGCACGGCGACGTGGGCCGACGCGTCCCGCCAGGACGCGGTGCTGTTCGCGATCCGCCTGCCGCGGGCGCTGTTCGGCGCCCTCGCCGGCGCGACCCTCGCGGGCGGCGGCGCCGCGGTGCAGGCGCTGTTCCGCAATCCACTCGCCGATCCGGCCCTGATCGGCACCGCCGCCGGCGCCGCGCTCGGCGCGGCGACCGCCGTCGTCGCGCTGACTCCGGCGCCGGCGTGGGCGCCCGACTGGCTGCGCCTGGCGGCGCTGCCGGCGGCGGCCTTCCTCGGCGGCCTCGCCGCCACCGCCGCGGTGTACGGCATCGCCAACCGCGACGGCCGCACGGCGCCGGCGACCCTGCTCCTCGCCGGCATCGCGGTCAACGCGCTCGCCGGCGCCGGCACCGGCCTGCTCGCCTTCGCCGCCAACGATGCCCAGCTCCGTTCCCTCACCTTCTGGACGCTCGGCAGCCTCGGCAGCGTCACCTGGCAGGGGCTCGGCATCGCCGCGCCCCTGCTCGTCGCCTCGCTGCTCGGGCTCCTGGCGTCGGCGCGGCCGCTGAATCTCCTGCTGCTCGGCGAGCGCGAGGCGCGCCATCTCGGCATCGACGTGGAACGCCTGCAGCGCCGCACCGTGCTGCTCATGGCGCTCGGCGTCGGCGCGGCGGTAGCGCTGAGCGGCGTCATCGCCTTCGTCGGCCTGGTCGTGCCGCACCTCGTCCGTCTCGCCGGCGGGCCGGACCATCGCGTGGTGATCCCCGGCTCGATGGCGCTCGGCGCCGCGCTGCTGGTCGGCGCCGACGTCGCGGCGCGCACCGCCGTCGCCCCGGCAGAGCTGCCGCTCGGCGTGGTCACCGCGTTGGTCGGCGCGCCGTTCTTCCTCTTCCTGTTGCGGCGGGCCCGGGTCGAGGAGTGATCGTGCTGAGCGGCCGCGCCCTCACCGTCCGCGCCGGCTCGGCGACGCTGCTGCGCGAGGTCAGCGTCGCCGTCGCCCCCGGCGAGCTGGTCGCCGTGGTCGGTCCCAACGGCGCGGGCAAGTCGACGCTGCTCGAGACGCTCGCCGGCGATCGCCGACCCGCCAGTGGCGTCGTGCGCTGCGAGGATCGTCCGCTCGCCGTCTGGTCGCCGCGCGCCCTGGCACGCGTGCGCGCCGTGGTGTTGCAGCGCAGCGCGTTGACGTTCGCCTTCACGGCGCTCGAGGTCGTGCGGCTGGGCCGCGCCCCGCACCGGGGGCGGGCCGGCGCCGCCGGCGACCGCGCCATCGCCGATGCCGCGCTGCGCGCCGCCGGCGCCGGCGGCCTACGCGACCAGCCCTACCCCACGCTGTCGGGCGGCGAGCGGCAGCGCGTCCACTTCGCGCGCGCACTGGCGCAGATCTGGGAGCGTCCGGCGAGCGGCGGACGCTACCTGCTGCTCGACGAGCCGACCGCGGCCCTCGATCTGTCACATCAGCAGCAGGTGCTGGAACGCGCCCGCGCCTGGGCACGCGACGGCACCGGCGTGCTGGTCGTGTTGCACGATCTCACTCTGGCCGCGGCGCACGCCGATCGCATCATCGTGCTGTCCGGCGGACGGGTGGTGGCGGACGGCCTCGCCCGCGAGGTGTTGTGTCCGCGGCTGATCACGGCGGTGTTCGGGATCGAGGTCGTGATCGCCGAACATCCGGACGGCGCCGCCCCCGTCGTGCTGCCGCGCCGCATGCCGGCGCAGCGATGACCACCGCCTGCGAGACATGGAACGCACCGCCGGGCAACGGCCGCCGCCCAGCGCACGCGCCGGCGATCGCGATCTCGCTGCTGTTGCACCTTGGCCTGCTCGCGCTCTGCATGGCGGTGGCCGTCGCGCCGCCGCCACCGCCGGCGCCGATCCGCGTCACCCTCCTGGGCACCCGCGACGCCGGCGGCGTCGGAGCGAGCGCCGGGCCGCCCGCGGCGGCGCCGCCAGACCCGGCGCCGCTGGTCGCGGCGGCGCCGCCGGCGGCTAGACCGGAGGCGATGAAAGGGAAGTTGACGACCGCCGCGCGCCCCGTCGTTCGGCCGCAGCGACCGGCGCGCGCGGCGACGGCGCAGGCGGCTCCACCGCCGATGACCGCGGGCGCGCCGGCCGGACTGCCGAGCGACGCCGCCGGCGGCGGCAGTGGAGCTGGCAGCGGTCCGGGACATCGGCCGGGCACCGCCGGCGATCCCGCGGGCAACGCCCTCGCCGGCTACCTCGGCCGCCTGCGCGGACGCCTCGAGGCCGTGAAGCGCTATCCGGCGCTGGCGCGGCGGCGCGGCAGCACCGGCACGGCGACGCTGCGAATCGTCATCGACCGCGCCGGCCGCCCCGCCGCGGTCAGCGTCCAGCGCTCCAGCGGCAGCGAGCTGCTCGACGAGGAGGCGACCGCGATGGTCGCGCGCGCCGCGCCGTTCGACCCGCTGCCCGCCGAGCTCGCGGGGGACAGCATCCAGATCACCGTCCCGGTGCGCTTCGACGTCAGCGGCTGATCGGCGACACAGCGGGCCGCCAGGGCGGATGCGTCCCAGTAGCGCACGCTCGGAAGCGATCCTCGCGATCCTCGGCCAGCGCCCGCGACACGGAGGTTCTCGCCCGCGGCAGGCGCCGGCTGAGAAAGGCCCGTGGCAGCGCAGCCAGAGGGGAACGGACGAGCCCAGAGACCACCAGCGCCTCCAGCTCGGCGTCGTCCGCCTCGACGCGCGTCAGGCGCGCCACGGGACGGCCGCGATCGAGAATGGTGACGCTCTCGCCACGCGCCACGACCCGCAGGTAGTGGCTGAGGCGACTCTTCATATCCGTCACCGGCGCCGCCTTCATGTGGTCCGACTGGCTCGTTCGATCGAGCCCCGTCAAAGCCACGGAGCTGCCCCTGCTTCGTCCCTCCGGCGCGGCCGGCGCAGCGCTCGTCAGGCGGCCAGGGCGGCGCCGAGGGCGGCGATCAGCTCGTCGATGCGGACGGTGCCGTCGCCGTCGCGATCGGCGGCGGGGCACGCGGCCAGCGGCGCCGATTCGAGGGCGATGCCGACGGCGCGCACCAGCTCGTCGACCGACACCGTGCCGTCGCCGTCGCAGTCGCCGGCGAGCGCAGGAGAGGTCGTCACCGTCGGCGTCGGCGCGATCGGCGGCGTCTCGGTCGGCGTCGCCGCAGGCGCCAGGTTCTCGTCGCCGAAGACGAAGTCGACGTCGGCGCGGGTGGAGCGCCCGTTCAGGGGATCGCCGGGGGCGCCGGAGCGGCCCTCGAAGATGACGTAGGGCTCGTCGGCATCGCGGCGCTCGTTGACGCGCAGGTCGACGAAGGCGATCAGGTAGTAGTCGCGGTCGCCGAGGTTGCTGAGGTCGTAGGCGACGTCGTTGCGCGAATACAGCAGACAGCCGAGGCGGTTGCCGAGATCGGGCCGCGTGTACACGCAGACGCAGAGCGGCCGCCGGGAGCTGATCGGCCCCAGCGCGCCCGAGTAGGCGATGCGGCCGCTGAAGGCGCGCGCCGGAGCGGCGAGGCCGATGACGGCCAGCAGGCCGACGCCGAGGGCGCCGGTGCACGACGCGAGGTGGCGCATCGGGCGCGAGAGACGCATCCTCCGCCGCTATCACCCGGTTCCGGGGAAGAGAAGCGGCGACCCTTGAGCCGCCCCCGGCGCGGCGCTACAGGCGGCGCGGACGGCTGCGACGCCCGCGCCGGCGGGAGGAGGAACGCATGAACGTGCTGCACGGACGGACGGCGCTGGTCACCGGCGCCTCGAGCGGGCTCGGCCTCGACTTCGCCACCATTCTCGCCGAGCGCGGCTGCCACCTGGTCCTGGTGGCGCGGCGCGAGGACCGCCTGCGCGCCCTGGCGGACCAGTTGATCGCCACGCACGGCGTGCGCGTCGACGTCATCGCCATGAGCCTGTCGCCGCTCGGCGCCGCGCAGGCGCTGTACGATCGGCTGCGCGACATGGACCGCACCGTCGACGTGCTGATCAACAACGCCGGCTTCGGGGTCTGGGGACCGTTCGCCGAGGTGCTCTGGGAGCGCGAGGAGGAGATGCTGCGCCTCGACATCATCGCCCTCGTCCATCTCACCAAGCTGTTCGTGCGCGACATGCTGCGGCGCGACAGCGGATGGATCCTGCAGGTCTCGTCGATCGGCGCCTACCAGCCGTCGCCGACCTACGCCACCTACTCCGCCGCCAAGGCGTTCGTGCTGAGCTTCGGCGAAGCGCTCAGCTACGAGCTGCGCCGCAGCAACGTGAAGGTGTCGGTGCTGTCGCCCGGCGTCACCGAGACCGAGTTCCTCGCGGTCGCCGGCCAAGCGCGCACGCTCTACCAGCGCCTGTCGATGATGCCGAGCCGCCCGGTGGCCGAGATCGGCATCACGGCGATGCTGCGCGGCACGCCGAGCAAGGTGGCCGGCGCCATGAACGCCGTCGCGGCGTGGAGCCTGCGTTTCATGCCCCGCCGCTGGCAGGCGGCGATGGCCAACGTGGCGATGCGGATGGGCCAGGCCCGCGGCTGAGCCACACCCGACCGAAGCGCTCGGCGCGCGGTCGGCGGCCACGCGCGGCTCCATACCAGCGCTCGGACGCGGCGCGGACCGGTAGACGCCTCCCGACGCCACTGCGGAAGGCGGGCAGGAGTCGGTTCCAGTCGTCGAACGTCCAACGCTCTCCTCGGCACCGAGAGACTGGGGAGACTGCGGCGCATACGCGCGACACCAGCGAACGCTGGCCACGCCGATGCAGCGGCTGGCTTCAGCCCGCAGGGCTGGCTCGATGAGCGATGTTTCCGATTCAGATTATCATGATAATTTGAAGTGCATGTTCAAGAGATCCCTCCAGCTTCCAGCGCCGGGAAGGGAGACGTTCTTCCTCTGGGGCCCGCGCCAGGCGGGCAAGACCACGCGGCTGCGCGAGGTCTATCCCGAGGCGATGTGGATCGATCTCCTGCGCGCAGAGGACTATCGCCGCTATCTGCAGAACCCGGAGCGCCGGCGCGAGGAACTGCGTCAGCGGCCGGTCGCGCAGGTCGTCATCGACGAGGTACAGAAGGTGCGGCAGTTGCTGGATGAGGTGCACGGCCTCCTCGCGCAGCACGGGGTGCAGTTCGCGCGTGCGGATCGAGCGCGCGCAAGGTGCGCCGCGGCGCCGCCAACCTCCTCGGCGGGCGGGCGGTGCGGCACGAATTGTTCGGCTTGACGGCGGCAGAAATCGGCGCCGGCGTCGACCTGCCGCGGCTCGTGAATCACGGCTACCTGCCCCGCCACTATCTGGCGCAGCGTCCGCAGCCGCTTCTGAACGCCTACGTCGCCGACTACCTGAAGGAAGAGGTCGCCGCCGAGGGTCTGGTGCGCCGCCTGCCGACGTTCTCCGCGTTCCTCAACATCGCGGCGCTGTCGGATACGGAGCTGGTCAACTTCTCCTGCCCGCAGCGGAGCTCTGTCACCGCCTGGCGGCCGGAGACCTGTTCTGAACCGCGGACGCCTGCGCGCGCTCGCGCTGGCGGGGGCGGCTTCGACCCGATCTGGTCGCTGCCCAAGCCGGGGCAGAAGCCGCACCCGCTGATCATCCTCGGCAGCGCCTCGCGCAAGAGCCTCGACCGGGTGGTCGCGTATTGCGACGGCTGGGTGCCGATCGGCCTGGCGATGCGCGACCTGCCGCGCGCCATCGCCGCCCTGCGCGACAGGGCGACCGCGGCGGGGCGCGATCCCGCCACGATCGAGCTCTCCCTCTTCTGGGCGCCGGGCGACGGCGATCAGTTGCGCCGCTACCGCGACATGGGCATCGCGCGCGCCATCCTCGCCGTCCCGCCGGCGGCGCCCGACGCGGTGCTGGCGATGCTCGACGGCTGGGCCCCGCTGGTCGCCGAGCTGGCCGCCGCTGGACGATCCTCAGCCGGCGTCCTGCAGCTCGACGTACACGCCCGGCCGGCCGGTGGCGCGGGCGCCCTTGTCCGGCGCCCAGGGCGCCAGCAGCAGGCGCTTCGGCGGCAGGCCGCCGCCGAGGAAGGCATCGCGCGCCGCCGCGTTGCGCTCGCGGGCGAGGGCCGCGGCGCCGGCGGCGCTGACCGCGGCGACATCGCCATCGGTGAGCTGCGGCAGGAGCACCAGCAGCAGCCCCGGATGCGCCTGCACGATGCGGGCGATCTCGGCGACGCGCGTCCGCCCGGCGGCGTCGAGCGTGGCGCTGCCGGCCGCGAAGGGGATCGGATCCACGGCGAAGGCGTGCGGCGCCCCGCCGGTGCCGAAGAGGCTGCCGAGCACGCGCAGCGGGCTGGTGAGCGCCGCAACCAGCGCCTTGCGCACCGCCTGCCACAGCACCGATCCGACCGCTACGTCGCCCGAGGTGGTGTCGATCGAGAACGGCAGCCGCAGGTCGATCCGGCCGCCGACGTCGGCGATCAGACTGAGGGCGATCGGCAGCGGCACGCCGCTCTGCTCGAGGATGACGTCGGTGCCGGTCTGCAGCACGTCCACGCCCTTCAGCACCACGTCGGCGGCGGACACCAGGAGCGGGGGTCTGGGATGCGCCGTCGCCACCGTCGAGAGACGGCCGGCGGTGATCCGGTAGCCGAGCCGCGGCGCGATGTAGGGGTTGAGCGAGTCGAGCAGGACGTCGGTGACCTCGACCCGGCCGCCCAGCCCCTCGTCGCCGAGCGTGCCGGCGATCACCACCGGGCTGAGCTCGTCGCGCTTGCCGGCGAGGGTGAAGCGCTCGACGGTGCCCGACGGCATGGCGATCTGCTCGGCGCTGGCGGCGATGTCGGTGAGACTCGTCCAGAACGGCGGCGCCAGCGTCTCGTCGACGAATTCGAGCTTGCCGGATTCCACCGTCATGCGCGCGATCCGCAGCGTCGCCGGCGTCGCGCCGGCGCTGGCGGAGCCGGCGCCGCCGACGCCGAGCAGCGAGTAGGGAAAGGTGCCGGCGTCGCTGCGCACCACCATCGCATAGGGGTAGCGCAGCGCCGCCGCGCTGACGTCGATCGTGGTCGGATCGCCCGGGACCCAGGCGAACGCGGCGCTGGCGGTGGCGACCGCCAGGACCTCGGTGGGCCGCGACGGATCGGGCGGCAGGGTATGGACGTCGGCGGCCTGCAGGTCGCCGCTGACGCTGCGCAGCCCATCGTCATAGGCGATCTGCGCCGTGCCGCTGACCGCGCCGCGCGCGAGTTGCAGCGGCAGGTCGAGCAGCCGCGTCCAGGGCGGCGCGGGCAGCGCGTCGACGCGCAGCGTCAGATCGGCGCGCAACGGATCGATCCGCACCCGGCCCTCGACCGCGAGCGTGCCGCCGCCGGCGACGCTGGCGGCGAGCGACAACGGCACCGCCGCCTCGCGCAGGCCGTCCCAGCGCAGGCGTTGGAGGCGCAGCGCGGTGCTGGCATCGCCGCGGCGGAGGCGCACCTCGCCGCCGCGGACGCTGACCGGTCCGCTGCGCACCGACCACGCCGCCGCCGCCGGGCCCGCGGCGGCGGGCGGTCCGGCCGCGGCGAGGTCGAGAGCGAGCACCGGATCGCGGACGCTGACGGCGCCGAGATCGATCCGACGGCCAGCGAGATCGATCCGCGCCGCCGGCACCTCGACCCGCGCCGCGCGCAGCGTCGCGCCGTACGCGGTGTCGAGCGCGACCTCGCCGACCCGCAGGTCGAGCTGCACCTCGGCGCGTCCGGGGGGATCGCCGATCGCCAGCGTGGCGGTCGCGTCGGCGGTGCCGCCGAGCGAGCGGATCGCCGCCGGCAGCGGCAGCGCCGCGGAACGGAGCGCCAGGTGCTGCACCCGCAGCGAGCCGCTGACGCGCTTGCCGTCGGCATCGAGATGGATCTCGACCGTGCCGCCGAGCGGCGCCCCGTCGACGGTGCCGTCGATCTCGCCCTTCAACGCCAGGGTCCCGCCGCTGCCGAGCGCGAGGTCGCTGGCGGCGGCGCGGGTGACCACCAGCGCCACCTGCGCGGCGCCGCGCGGCGGGTGCAGAGTGAGCGCCGCGTCGCTGATGACGAGCTCGCGCACCGAGACCGCGACCGGCAGCGCCGGCGGCCGCGCCGCCGCGCCGCCCTCGTCGCCGCCCAGCACATCGTCCAGCGCCACGTCGCCGCTCGGCGCCTCGACGGCGATGCGCCGCAGGACGACGTGCCGCCAGTCGCTGGCGCGCGCCGCGGCGACGACGGTCACCCGGCGCACCGACACCACCTCGGGCGGCGCGCCGATGCGGACGTCGTCGGCGACGACGGCGAGACCGGCGAGGTCCCAGCGCAGCGCCGCGATCGACACCGGCCGGCGCAGGGCGACGCTCAACGCCCCGGCGACCAGCGGCCGCGCCAGCCACGGCAGCAGGGCGACCAGGAGGAGCAGCAGCAGGACACCCGCCAGGCCGGCCAGCAACAGCCGCCGCATCCACCGGCCACCACGTCCCTGCGGAGCGCTCACCGGCGGCAGTGTAGCACCGCCGTCGCGCCGGTCACGGCGCCGGTCGCTCCGGCCTGAACGGACGCTCGATGCGCGGCGGCCGCTCCGGGATCGGCGGCCGCTCTGGCACTGGCGGCCGCTCCGGCAGCGGCGGGCGCTCGATCGGCGGGCGGTCCGGCAGATCGGGACGCGCCGGCCGCTGCGGCCGATCGGGTCGCATCACCGCCTCGGGGCGCGCGCCGTCCGGGGGCCCGGGGCGCGGCTCGTCGCGCCCCGGGCCGACCGCCGGTGGGCGACCGCGATCGGGCGGTGGCTGGCGCGGCGGACGCGCCGCCGACCCGTCGCCGATCGATTGCGGACGCGGCGGCAGCGGCGGCGCGACGTCGAGCCGCTGCACGACCGCGCGCCCACCGTCGATCACCGCCTCGACCCGCACCCGCTCGGCCCCGGTCGCGGCCGGCAGCATCTCGGCGGCGGCACCCGCCGGCACCTCGAGCACGTAGCATCCGACGCGCAACTGATCGCCCGCCGCGATGCTGGCGAAACCCTCGATCTCGAGTCGGCCGACGCGGCCGGCGAACGGCAGCGCCGGAAGGCGATCGAGCCGCTCGGCGATCAGTTGGCGGCCGTCCCAGCGGCCGCTGGCGCGCACCTCCTCGCCGCTCGCCAGCGCGCCGCCGTCGCTGACGCGCACCGGCGTGCCGCTGATGGCCACGGTGTCGGCGGTCGGATCCGCCGCCGTACCGCTCACCCAGGCGAGCTCCGGCCGGCCGGTGGCGACGCGCGTCGCCGCGATGGCGCCGTCGGCCTGGCGCAGGCCGCTCACCTGCACGACCGCGCCGGGCGCGAAGTCGCTCGCCGCGGCGGCGCCGTCGCCCGCGCCGCGCGTCGCCGCCGACAGGCGGACGGTCTGGCCGATCACTTCGATCTGGTTGCGCGCCGCGTCGACGGCCGTGACCGGGCCGGCGACGAGATGGGTGACGCCGATCCGGCGCGCCGTCAGCTCGTCGCCGCGGCCGCTGGCCACCACCTCGACCACCTGCCCCACCGCCAGCTCGGCGGCCGATGCGGCGCGGCCGTCGATGCGCACCGGGCTGTCGGCGTCGTAGTGGATCTCGACGCCGCCGACGCAGATGCTGGCGAAGCCGGTGATGGTGCCGATGACGCCGGTGTCGGCGGCGGAGATGCCCGTGCCGCCGATGCCATCGTCGTCATCGCCAGCGCGCAGACCGGTGCCACCGATGCCGTCGTCGTCGCCGCCAGCGCGCAGGCCGGTGCCGCCGATGCCGCTCTCGTCGGGCCGCGGACCGCCGCCGTCGGCGCAGCGGTTGTCGGCGTGGGCGCCCGGCGCGCCGCCGGCCAGCACCCACGCGAGAAGGGCGACCGTCAGGGCGCTACTTCGGCTCATCGGACGATTCGTCGGTCGGCGTCTGATCCTCGCGGAAGAGATAGACTCCGAGGTTGAAACGCCACGACGCAGTGGGGCCATGGCCGTCGCGCTGTTGCAACTCCAGCGCCCGCGCGTTGAGCTCCTGCAGCACCTCCATGGCGCGCCGCCGCGCGAGCTCGCTGAGCTCCGCCACCGACTCCGGGGTCAGATGGTTGTAGTTCACGCTGCGATCGAGGAACGGCGGCGGCTCGCCCAGCAGGTTGTGCGCCGCGGCGGCGATGTGGTCGTGAAGATTGCGGCCGAAGAAATACGCCATCGCCTCCGACCCCTGGCGCGGGATGAAGGCCCGCGCCTCGAGGCAGACGCGATCCGCCTCGTCGAGGGTCACCAGGCCGAGGCGCAGCCACTCGTCGAGGACGACGCGCGGCCGGATGTCGGTGTTGAGCGAGCGCACCAGCGATTCGAAGGAATGCTCCTCGCCGGCGGTCGCCAAACGCGCCAGCGGACGCGGCGCGCCCTGCTCGTCGCGATACTCCGGCAACCCGGTCCAGCGCGCGATCAACTGCGTTCCGAGCGAGGCGCCGCGCGGCGGCCGCGCCGTGTCGCGCCGCTGGGCGCGCAGCCGCTTCACGTCCTTGCGATGCACCCCGGTGAGCAACGTGATGCGGCTGTCGGTCTGGCGCTTGCCGGCGACCGGAAACTCGCGCAGCGCGATCTCGACGTAGACGGCCCGCAAGAGGTTCGCGGCCCACGGAAAGGTCAACGAGCGCGCGATCAACAGCCGGACCAGCGGTCGCAGAATGCGCCTGATGCCGGCCACCAGGCCGTCCGACGGCTGATGGGAGATGCCATTTTCCCCTGTGATTTCAGCCACGTGGGAATCCATACCACCTTTTCTTTGCAAACGCCATTTGCGTGGGAAATAATCCCACGAAGTGATCCATCCCTGTCGAAAACGGGTCACCCAGGCACAGGCCGCGGGCGGCGGCAACGACGAGGAGAAAGGAGGGAGACGCCATGCGCGCCGTCCACGCACCGCCCTCATTCGACCGGCGGTGATCACCCGCGGCCGAGCCTGCTCGCTGACCACAATCCACTTCCAACCAAGGAGAACGACATGACCACCACCCGGACCATCACCGCCATCCTCGCCCTCGGCGCCCTGCTCGCCGTGCCCGCCTTCGCCCACGGCCGTGGCGGCAACCAGAACACGCCGCCGAGCCGCCCCAGCGCTCCCAGCGCGCCGCACTCCCGCGGCCTGCTGGCGCAACTCCTCTTCCCCTGCGAGGCGTCCTGCGCCGGCGACGCCAAGGCCTGCAACGACGCGGCGGAGAGCACCGCGCTCACCTGCGTCAGCGGCGCCTGCGCGAGCGAGGTCAGCGCGGCGCAGGCTGCGTGCGCCACCGACCGCATGGCCACCGCCTGCAAGACCGCGGTCAACGCCCTCGCCACCTGCGCCGACTCCTGCCTCGGCGACCTCGCCACCGCGGCGACCGCCTGTCGCACCACGCTCAGCGCCTGCCGCACCGCCTGCGGCAGCGGCCAGTGACGCGGCCGCCACGCTGATCCGCAGCGGCAGTCGACGCGCGGCCCCCGCCAGCGTCGACTGCCGCTTCCGCTCCCCGACGTATGCCCGCCCGTCAACGCCATCGCCCCGTCGTTTGCGGTCGTCAGGACGAACCCGTAGCAGCGAGCCATGCGCCTCCTGCTGGTCGCGTGCGCCCTGCTGCTGACGGCGCGCCTGGCGAACGCAGCCGCGGCACCGACAGCGGACCCAGCGGCCGCGCCGACGCCCCGGCCGCTGTGGTGGCAGGTCAAGGCGAGCCTCGGCTACCACTTCAGCAGCGGCGACTACACCGGCTCGAGCAACACGGTCATCCAGTACGTCCCGCTCGTTCTCACCGCCGACGTCGAGCGCTGGCGGGTCCAGGGCACCATCCCCTGGCTGTACGTGAGCGGTCCGGCGGGCATCATCGACGGCCCCAACGGGCCGATCCAGACCAAGGGCACGGCCGACGGGCTCGGCGACCTGCTGCTGCGCGGCTCGTATCTGCTGCCGGTCGAGCGCCTGCTGCCGGCGGACGAGCCGGTGCCGGCCTGGTTGCCCTACGTCGACGCGATCGGCCTCATCAAGATTCCGACCGCCAGTCGCAGCGACGGGCTCGGCACCGGCGAGCCCGACTTCGGCATCGAATCGGAGCTGACGTGGACGCTCGGCCGCTGGGCGCCGTTCTGCAGCCTCGGCTACCGCTTCCTCGGCAGCCCGCCCGGCACGCACCTGTACGACGTGATCACCGCCTCCGTCGGCGCGCTCTACCGCTTCTCGCCGATCCTCAGCAGTGGCGCGCTGCTCGACTACCGGCAGCCGCCGACGGCGCAGACCGGCCAGCGCCTCGAGCTCGTCCCCTACGTGTCGTGGGTGGTGACGCCGCCGTGGTCGCTCGACGCCTACGTGTCGATCGGCCTCACCAACGGCAGCCCCGACGTCGGCGTCGGCAGCCAACTCGGCTATACCTGGTGAGGCACGCATCCCCGCCGCCGGAGGAGGACACGAGATGACGCCCCCGCCCCCCGCGCTCTCGCGCCGTCACGCCCTGCAACGACTGGGCGTGCTCGGCGTCGGCGCCGTGGTCACCGCCTGCGGCGGCGGCTCGAACGGCGGCGACGCGACGGCCAGCGCGACGGCGAGCCGCACCGCGACGGCCACCGCGCTGCCGCCCACGGCCGTGCCGACCGCCACCGCCGCGGCCGCGACCTCCACCGCGGTGCCGTCGCCCACGCGCTCCGCCACCTCCATCCCCGAGTCGCCGACCGCGTCCCCGACGGCACCGCCGTCCCCGCCGCCCACCGCCTCGCCCAGCGAGACGCCCACCGCCGCGCCGAGCGCAACGCCGCCTGCGACCGCGACGGTGACGCCGGAGCAGATCGACTGCATCCTCAGCCCGCAGCAGACGCTCGGCCCCTACTTCATCGACGTCGGCCTGGCGCGCAGCGACATCCGCGAGGATCGCCAGGGCGTGCCGCTGAGCCTCACCCTGCGAATCGTCGACGTCGCCGGCTGCGCGCCGATCCGCGACGCGCTGGTGAACGTCTGGCACGCCGACGCCGCCGGCGTGTACTCCGGCTTCGCCGGCCAACCCGGAGGCGTGGACGCCCGCGGCCAGAGCTTCCTGCGCGGCTTCCAGGTGACCGACGCCGACGGCCTGGTGCGCTTCGTCACCATCTATCCCGGCTGGTATCCGGGCCGCACCACCCACATCCACGTCCGCGTCCACCTCGACGCGACCACCATCCTCGTCACCCAGCTCTACTTTCCCGAGCCCGTCACCGACGCGGTCTACGCGCTCGCGCCCTACAGCGCCAGGGACCAGCGCAGCACCACCAACGCCACCGATTCGATCTACGACTCGGACGTTCTGCTCGACATCGCCGCCGGCGGCGACGGCTACGTGGCCGGGTTGGTGCTCGGGGCCGCCCGGTGACCGCGATCACCCGCCGACCGACGATCCTCCGCGAGCCGCCGCCGCGGCGGGGCTGACCGTTCGACCGTCGGGACGCGAGGCTCCCGCGCCCAGACGGCCGCCGACCGCCCGGGTCAGGTGCTCGTCCAACGCGCCAGGGCTTCCGCCAGGGCAGCGATGGTCATCGGCTTGCTGACGTAGTCGTCCATGCCGGCGGCGAGGCAGCGCTCGCGGTCGCCCTCGAGCGCGTGCGCGGTCATGGCGATGATCGGCGTGCGCCGGCGGTCGTCGGCGCGCCGGCGGATCTCCGCCGTCGCCTCGAAGCCGTCCATCTCCGGCATCTGCACGTCCATGAGGATGAGGTCGTAGTGCGCGCGCTCGACCGCGCCCACCGCCTGGCGGCCGGTCTCCACCGCCTCGGCGCGGCACCCGAGCTTCTGCAGCATGCGCAGCGCGACGGTGCGGTTCACCGCGTTGTCCTCGGCGAGCAGGACCCGCGGACTCTCGCCCCCGCTCGCCAGCGCCGGCGCGACACGACGCGGGCGCCGCTCGGCGCGGCCGCCGAGGATCTCGCGCAGGGTGCGCAGGAGCGCCGCCTGGCGCACGGGCTTGGCCAGCGCAGCGGCGAACGGCGTCGCGCCGCTGTCGCGCAGCGCCGCAGTCGACGACAGCAACAGCAGGGGCAGGTCGGCGACACGCGCGTCGGCGCGGATCCGCCGCGCCGTCTCCGCGCCGTCCATCTCCGGCATCTGCATGTCGAGAACGACCAGCGCGAAGGGGTCGCCGGCCGCGTCATCCAGCGCCGCCAGCGCCGCCGCGCCGCTCGCCGCCTCCTCGGGCCGGCAGCCCCAGGCGCGCAGCGTCTCGCGGAGGATGGTGCGGTTGGTGGCATTGTCGTCGACGATCAGGATGCGCAGGCCGCGCAGGTGCTCGACCGGCGCCGCCAGCGGCGCCACCGCGGCGGCGGCGGGCTCGAACCCGAGCTCGAACCAGAAGCAGCTCCCGACGCCGGGCGTGCTCTCGACCCCGATCTCGCCGCCCATCAATTCGACGAGCTGGCGCGAGATGGTGAGGCCCAGACCGGTGCCCCCGTAGCGGCGGGTCGTGCTGCCGTCCACCTGCGTGAAGCTCTCGAAGATCGCCGCCTGGCGCTCGACCGGAATGCCGATGCCGGTGTCGCGCACGGCGATGCGTATGCGGCGTCGGCGCGGGCTCTCGGCGCGCAGGCGCGCTGCGATCACCACTTCGCCGCGCTCGGTGAACTTGATGGCGTTGGCCACCAGATTGGTGAGCACCTGGCGCAAGCGGCCGGGATCGCCGCGCACCCCGGCCGCGAGCGCCGGCGGCACGTCGCACACGATCTCGAACCCCTTCTCGTGCGCGCTCGGCGCCAGCACCTCCGCTACCTCCTCGATCACGGCGCGGAGATCGAGCTCGACCTGCTCGATCTCCATCTTGCCCGCCTCGATCTTCGAGAAGTCGAGGATGTCGTTGATCACCCGCAGCAGGTGCTCGCCGCAGCGGCTGACCGTCAGCACCTGCTCGTGCTGCTCCGCCGTCAGGTCGGCGTCGAGCAGCAGCTCGGTCAGGCCGATGATGCCGTTCAGCGGCGTGCGGATCTCGTGGCTCATGTTGGCGAGGAACTCGGACTTGGCGCGGGTCGACGCCAACGCCTGGTCGCGCGCCTCGGCGAGCTCCACCGCCTGCTGGTGCAGGCGCTCGCTCTGCCGCACGGCGCTGGCGCGCGCCGCCTCGAGCGCCGCCAGGTTGCGGTCGAGCTGCTCGCGCGCCGCCCGCCGCTCGATGGCGACCACCGCGATGCGGATCGCGCCGGCGACCAGCTCCCGCTCGGCCGGCGTCGGGCGGCGGCGCCGCCCGGCGTGACAGGCGAAGACGCCGAGCACGGCGCCGCCGGCGTCGCGCATCGGCTCGCACCACACGCTGGTGACACGGCTGGCGACGGCGGCATCGCGCACCGCCACGCCCCGCGTGTCTGCCAGCACGTCCTCCACCTCGACGGCCTGCCCGGCGGCGGCGGCGGCGTAGGGGTCGCCGGCAGCGCCCAGGACGCGCGCGCCGATCGCTTGCACGTAGGCGGCCAGCCCGTCGCTCCAGACCACCGGCTCGAGGCGCGATGGCGCCGCGGCGGCACGCAGGAAGGCGATGCACCGGACCTCCGGCGCCTGCTGCGCCAGCACCGCCAGCAGCGTCTCCAGCACCTGGCGCGGCGCGGCGTCGGACGCCACCTGCTGCAGCGCCCGCTCGTGCCCGACGCGCAGCAACGCCTCCGCCTTCTGGCGCTGGCGCTGGCGGTCGAGCAGCCACGCCAGATAGATCGACGCCGCGAACGCCGACAGCACGCCGACGGTGACGTTGGCCGATTGGCGACCGATGAACGGCAGCCAGCAGAGCGTGGTGATGGTGCCGAGCGCGATCTGCGGTACGACGCCCCACGGCACGACGATCGCGGCGCCGATGGTGGTCAGGGTGACGACCAGCAGGAGCAGCAGCGAATCGTCGGCGATCAACGCGATCGCCAGCGTCGAGGCGCTCGAGGTGGCGAAGGCCGCCACCGCGGCGGCGGTGGCGAGGCGCCAGGAGGCCCGTCGAGCACGCCGCAACCCCAGCGCCGCGAGCAACTGCACGGCCGCGCCGATGCCGCGCGCCGCCGCCAGTTGCGGCCACACCGGCAACTCGCGGCCGATCGGCACCGCGGCCAAAAGGGCGATGCCGGAAATGAGCAGGACGACGGCGATGCGGTCGAGCACCTGCGGCTGCGTCTCGGCGCGCAGCAGGGCGCGGATATCGCTGCTCAACGCATCCCGCATGGCACCCGCTCGGGCCCGCGCCGGCCGCTCATGCTGGGTCACCTAGCAATTCGCGTGTCGACCGCCGCCGCTCGGGCGAGCGAATGAAACGCCGCCCGAGCGGCGGCGCGGTGACGGCTCGGCCCGCCGCGGTCCAGCAGGCGTCAGCTTCGCGACGGCCAGGCCGCCGCCGCGCCGGCCTCAGGCGCTGGCGCTGATGCTCGCGCCGCCGGCGGTCTCCCGTTGCAGGAGGCCGTTGATGAGGCCGACCATCACCGGGCGCGGCACGTCCGCGGTCAGGCCGACCTCGAACGCCGGCACGCGGTTCACCAGCTCGGCCAGGCTCTGCTCGCGCGCCTGCACCAGCGGCGTCGGGTCGAGCACCTCGAGCACCGAGGCGTAGGCCCAGTAGCGGCGCACGTCGTTGACGATCAGGTCGCCGGCGCGGATGCGGCCCTGCGCCTGCTGCGGCGGCAGCGGGCGGACGTAGTGGGTCGCGGCGCGCTGCGGGAAGACCAGCAGGCGCACCTCGCCGCCGCCGACCAGTTGCTCGTCCGGCCAGTGGAATCCGCCGCGGCCGAGTGAATAGCGATGCGGGATCGGCAGCAGCACGTCGGCGTTGCTGCCCAGCCAGCCGCGGCTCCACTGATCGAGCAAGAGCGGCTCCGGCACGGCGCGGACGCTGGTGCCCCGCTGGATCAGAAAGGTGTCGGACAACAGGCGCGCCGTCGGATCGGACGCCAGGCCGGCCACCAACGTCGACTTGCCGACGCCGCTCGGCCCGGCCAGCGCGACGATCCCGTCCGGCAGTTGCACGCCGCCGGCATGGATGGGGTGACCGAGGCCTCGGTGCTCCAGCCACCAGAAGCACGGATAGTAGACGAGATAGTAGAGCAGCGTGGTGAAGCGGCGCCGGCGCAGGGTCGGCAGCGAGCGGCGGTAGACCGCGCGGCGCAGCCAGTCCCGCCCCGCCGTCTTGCTCAGCCGGTGGTAGTAGTGACCGACGATGGTCAGCTCGTCGCCGTCGTGGGTGAGGCGCAGGTGGAGATCGGGAAAGTCGTCGATGCGGAACCAGGCGAGCGAGCGATCGCGACGGTAGAGGTCGCGGTCGGCGCGATCCCAGCCCTGCAGATCGGGATGCGCCTCGAGCCGATTCGGCGGCGGCCCCTCGTGCCAGAAGAGGCGGGCGCTGATGCGCGGCGCGCCCTCGCCGCGGGCGCGCAGCGGCGCCATGTGCTGCCGCGCATACTCCAGGAAGGGCGGGAAGTCGCTGGCCAGGCGGGCACGGACACCCGCGAGATCGACCGTCAGGACGCCGTTCTCGTCCCCGGCGCGCGCCGGCGCGCCGCCCGATGCCGTCATCCGGTCACCTCGGCAAGCACCATCCAGGTCGACGGGGCGCGGCTGGGCAGGCACTCGATCAGACCGATCATGCCGCTCGCCACCGGCGCCAGGCCGCGGTGACGGAGGCGGTTCAGGCGCGACTGCACGGCGAAGTGCCGCACCATCCCCTCGAGGCGCCGCACCCGGAAGCCGGCGCCCTCGATCTCCCCCACCAGCTCGTCGCGGTCGTACAGCGCGTCGAACACCGGGTAGCTGTCGAGCCCCTTCCGCTGCCGGTGCGGCAGGCTGACGGCCCGGTTCTGCGCATCGACGATCAGCGCCCCGTTGGGGGTGAGCGTGCGGCGAATCTCGGCGTACAGCCGGCGGCGAACCTCGGGCGCGAAGCGGCGGACGAAACGGATGGCGAATGCGAGGTCGACGCTCGCATCGGGCACCGGCAGCGCGAAGGCGTCGCCGCGCACCACCAGCCAGTGGCCGGGACGGGCGCGCAGGCGGTCGCGCGCCACGGCCAGCATCTCGGCGCTGCCGTCGACCGCGATGCCGCGGCCGGCGTACGCCAGCTCGGCGGTGAGCCGGGCGGGCCCGGGCGCCACCTCGAGCACCCGCTGCGGCCGCCGCTCGCCGATCACCTGGTCGATGAACTGCACCTGCCGGCGGTGCAGCATGCCGTTCAGCGGCTGCGCGGTGCGGCGTTCGATGTACTCCGCGACCACCGTCGGATCGCGATAATAGGCCTGGATCTCGGCCGGCTTCTGACGTGGCGGGCTGGTTGTCACGCGATTGTCATAACAGCCAGCCGCGTGCCAGTTCCAGGCGAAACGGCGCCCGGACCGATGCGCGACGGGCCACCGCCGCGCCTGTGGCAGTCGGTCCCTCTGCGGTGAGTCGTCCGACCCCGGATCGCGGCTCGGTCCGCTACCCCCGGCGGCGGCGAACACGGCGCCGCACGCATTTCCGCGTTGCCACCGCCCCGGCCGGCGTACTAGCTGCTGCGTGATGCGTTCCCGCGACGGCGGCTTTGCCTTCGACCCAGCGGCGGCGGTCGCCCACCTGCGCGCCGTCGATCCGGCGCTGGCGCGGATCATCGACGCCGTCGGGCCGTTCGCCATGGAGCTCAAGCGGACGCCCAGCATCTTCGCCGCCCTCGCCGAGGCGATCGTCTACCAGCAGTTGAGCGGCAAGGCGGCCGCCACCATCCACGGCCGCGTCTGCGCCCTCTTCCCGCGCGCCCGGCACGGACCGACGGCGGCGCACATCCTGCAGACCGCGGACGAGCCCCTGCGCGGCGCCGGGCTCTCGCGCCCCAAGCTGCTGGCGCTGCGCGACCTGGCGCAGCGCGAGCTGGCGGGCGAGATCCCCTCGCTCGCCGCGGCGCGGCGCATGGACGACGCGGCGCTGATCGAGACCCTGACCGCGGTGCGCGGCATCGGCCGCTGGACGGTGGAGATGCTGCTCATGTTCCGCCTCGGCCGGCCGGACGTCCTGCCGCTGGACGACTACGGCATCCGCAAGGGCTTCGCGGTCGCCCTGCGCAAGCGGGCGCTGCCGGAGCGCGAGGCCGTCGCCCGGCGCGGCGCGCGCTGGCGCCCCTATCGCACGGCGGCGAGCTGGTACCTGTGGCGCGCCACCGAGCTCGGCGGCCGCCGCTGATGCGTCGGGCGCGCACGCCCTCCCCTGGATCGGCGCGGCGGAGGCGCCGTTCCACATCGAGCCTTGCCGTGACGAAAATACGTCACCACGGAGGCACGGAGACACGGAGTCACCTGGACGAGAGAGGGTTCGGGAGCGAGATCCCCAACGCCATCAACAATGGCCATGGGGATCGCGCCCACCCGCCATTCCCGCGCAGCACCCTCCGTGTCTCCGTGCCTCCGTGGTGAAGGTGTTTCGTCGTATCGCTCGTCAGAGGCGGCCACCGCGCCGCAAGGAGTGAATCATGCAGCTCTTCGACACCCTCGCCCACTTCGCCGTCATGCTCGACAACCTCGATCGCTGGCTGCAGGCGGCGGCCGCGTACGCCGGCCAGCGCGGCTTCGACGTCGACATGCTGGCCGAGGCGCGCCTGGCGCCCGACCAGTACCCCCTCGCGCAGCAGGTGCAGTCTGCCTGCGACCAGGCGAAATTCGCCGCCGCCTACCTCTCCGGCAAGAAGCCGCCGTCGCATCCCGACACCGAGAAGACCGTCGCCGAGCTGCGACGGCGCATCCAGACCTGCCGCGAGTATCTCGCCGGTTTCGCGCCCGGCGATTTCGCCGGCGGCGAGGACCGCGCGGTGGCGCCGGCGTGGATGCAGGGCAACTCGGTGCGCGGCGACCGCTACGTCATCCGCATCGCCGTCCCCAACTTCTACTTCCACGTCACCACCGCCTACGCCATCCTGCGCCACAACGGCGTGCCGCTCGGCAAGCAGGACTTCATCGGCGTGACGAGCTTCACCGATACGAGCACGTGGTAGGGTCGCTTCGGCTGGCGGCGGACGGCGGAAGGACGGACGCGCGGGGGCGCGAATGGTCGGGCAACGGCGCGCTCCCCTTGCCGGTCGATCGTTGCCGTTTGCCCTGGTCTTTCGTCTTTCGAGCCGCAACGGAGGGCAGCACATGCCATACAAGGTCATCCAGTGGGGAACCGGGAACGTCGGGCTGTTTGCGCTCCGCTGCCTGATCGCGCACCCGCAGACCGAGCTGGTCGGCGTCTGCGTGCACAGCGCCGAGAAGTCGGGGCGCGACGCCGGGGAGCTGTGCGGCGCCGGACCGGTCGGGGTGCGGGCCAGTAACGACGTCGAGGCGATGCTGGCGCTCGACGCCGACTGCGTCTGCTACACGGCGACCGCCGACCTGCGGCCGTTCGAGGCGGCGCAGGACATCTGCCGCATCCTCGCCAGCGGCAAGAACGTCGTGTCGAGCTCGATCGTGCCGCTGGTGCATCCGCGGTCGTTCGTGCCCGCCGTGCGCGACCAGTTGGCGGAGGCCTGCCGCGCCGGCGGCACCTCGTTCTTCACCTCCGGCATCGATCCCGGGTTCGCCAACGACCTGCTGCCGCTGACCCTCACCGGCCTCTGCGGCACCTGGGAGGAGGTGCGGGTGCTCGAGATCATCAACTACGCGACCTACGACCAGCCGACGGTGCTCTTCGACACCATGGGCTTCGGCAAGCCGCTCGACGACACGCCGCTGCTGTTGACGCCGGGGACGCTCGAGTTCGCCTGGGGCGGCACCGTACGCCTGCTCGCCGAGGGCCTCGGCATCGAGCTGGAGACGATCCGCTCGACCTACGAGAAGCGGCCGGCGGTGCGGCCGATCCGCATCGGCGCCCACACGGTCGCGCCGGGCACCATGGCGGCGCTGCGCTTCGAGGTGCAGGGCATCGCCGGCGGCCGCGCCCCGATCGTCGTCGAGCACGTCACCCGGCTCGACGACGCCCTCGCCCCGGAGTGGCCGACCGGCAACGGCAGCTATCGCGTCGTCATCACCGGTTTCCCGAAGATGCGCTGCGAGCTCGAGTTCGAGGACGAGCACGGGGACCACGCGGTCGGCGGCGTCGTCCTCACCGCCACCCGCCTGGTGAACGCGATTCCCGCCGTCTGCGACGCCGCCCCCGGGCTGCTGTCGATGCTCGACCTGCCGTTGATCACCGGCCGCGGCCTCTACCGGCCGCCGGCGGCGTGAGCGCGACCATGTTCGGCCGACTGCTCGCTCGCGATCTCGCCGTCGTTGCCCTGGTGCTGCTCGCCTGGTGGGCGGCGGCGCCGCTCTCCGCCGGCCGTGGTCCGGCGGCCGATCTGAGCGGCGCGCTGCTCGGCATCGGCGCCTTCGTCGTCGGCCACCTGGCGCACGAGTGGGGCCATCTCGTCGGCGCGCTGGCCACCGGCTCGCGCGTCGCCGCCCCGGCGCGCCTCGGCTCGCCGTTCCTCTTCAGCTTCGACAGCCGCCGCAACTCGCAGCGCCAGTTCGTCATCATGAGCCTGTCCGGGTTCGCGGTGACGGCGATGGCGCTGGTCGTGGTCTACGGCCTGCTCCCCGAGGGACTGCTCGCCACCCGCGTCGCCCGCGGCCTGATCGTCTTCGCCGCCTCGCTGACCGTGTTCCTCGAAGTGCCGCTGCTCACCATCTCGTTGCTGCGCGGATCGATCCTGTCCAACGTCGAGGTCTTCCCGGTGGCGGCGAATAGCGACTGACTGCACGACGAACGACACGGCCGTCGTGTCCTTCGCCGCGGACGCGGCAACCCGTTGCACACGCGTCGCTCGTCGCGCTCTTCGTCGGCTCAGACGGCGGGCGCGATCGCCACGGTCACCGCCGCCGCGCCGGGCGTGCGCTGCAGGGTCAGCAACGGCGCATCCGGCGGCGAGGTCACGACGGCGCCCTCGACCTCGACCAGGTAGCCGCCCGGATACTGACGCGCCGGCACCGACACCGCGGTCAGCACCCACGGCGGGAGCGCGCCGCCGGCGGGCGCCGTCGTGTCGTACTCGAAGCGGAACACCCTGGTCGCCGGATCGAAGCTGATCGCGGTGGGCGTGCCGGCGACGGCGACCGGATACGGCCGGACGAGGGCGTCGAACGCCTCGCTGCTGCGCAGATTGTCGCCCCCCGGCGGCCGCGTCAGGTCGATGGTGATGTTCTCGTCGTATGACCAGAACAGCCACGGCACCAGGCCCTGCTCGAGCTGGCCGGCGATGCGATTGAGCAGCACCGGATCCACCGAGGCGCCGAACTCGCTGCACAGCACCGGTCGCCGATCGCGCTCGGCGGCCGCGACCGCCCTGGCGACCACGCCCTCCTCGCTCGCCGCATCGAGCGCGTAGGAGTGGAAGGACAGCGCCAGCCGTTCGTCGGGACCGGGGAGGCTGGTGTTGGCCTGGCCGAAGTTGAAGAGCACGAAGGGCTCGACGAACACCATCTGCGACGGCGCCTCGGCGCGCGCCGCGCCGGCGCCGCGATCGTAGAAGGGCCGCAGCCGCTGCGCTTCGATGTCGGGGCAGCCGTTGGCGTCGAGCGCGCAGGGTCCCCAGTCGGCGCCCGGCCAGGGTTCGTTCATCAGTTCGGTGCCGAGCACCCGCGGCTCGTCGGCGAAGCGGGCGGCGACGGCGCGCACGCCCTGCAGAAAATAGTCCTGGATGCCGACGCCGCCGGGCCCCGGGCGATTGGCCCAGAAGCTCTCGAAGGCGCGCTGCATCGCCGGATTCTGGATGTAGTACAGCGGGAACACGGCATCGGGCGGATTGGGCAGGCCGTCGCTGATCGCCATCCAGTCCGGCAGCCCGTTGCCGTTGAACATCGGCGCGAAGCCATCCTGGTGGAAGTCGAGCAGCACGAAGAGGTCGTGCGCGACCAGCACCCGCACCGTCTCGGCGAGGTGGTCGAGGTACGCCGTCTCGACGACGCCGGGGGTCGGCATCAGGCCGCGGAAGTCGATGCCCAAGCGCACCGCGTTGAAGCCGTTGGCGGCGAGGAACGCCGCGTCGTCGCCGCCGAAGCCGAACGCCGCCGGATAGAAGGGATCCCGCTTCGCCACCATGTTGACGCCGCGCAACTGGACGACGCGTCCGAGCGCATCGGTGAACCAGCGTCCGGCGGCGCCGATCGGCGGCAGCGCGCCCTCGGCGCCGGTGCGTGGCGTCGGCGTCGGCGGCACGGTGACGGTGGCGGTGGGGGCAACGACGGTGGGCGTGATCGCGGGCGCCGTCGGCGTCGGCGTGCGCAGGGAGCCGACGACGACCGAGCCAGGCGCGCACGTCGTCGCCAGCGCGTTGCCGTCCGGATCGCTCGCCGCCGCGTTCGTGCAGGGCAGCGGATAGATGCCGTCGGCGGCGTTCTGCGAGACGGCGACGCGGCACGAGTAGAGGAGCGCACCGATCGGGATCGGATCGACGTTGTCGAGCGCCAGAACGATGGCGCGCACCGCCGCGCAGTCGCCTCCCGCCGCGCAGCCCGGCGGCTGGAAGGCGAAGCTGGTCCCGCCCTTTCCAAGCGACGGGTTGACGCTGCAATTGGGCCGCCCGGCGGTCGTCGCCACGATCGGCGCCTCGGGCGGGAAGCCGATGTCGTTCTGGGTGCCGGCGACGGCGCCGCCGGCGGTCAGCACGACGCTGATCTCGATCACCTCCGCCGGCTCGGCGAGCGCCGAACCGATCGCCAGCGCGGCGCTGCGGCCGGCCGTCGGCGTCGCGGTCACCGTATAGGCGGCGGCCGGCGTGGTCGGACTGCCCGCCGGCTGGCTCTCCGTCGGCGTCGGCTGCGGCTGCCCGCCGCCGGTCGCCGTCGGCGTCGCCGTGCGCGGCGCGCCGGCAGTCGCGGTGAAGGCGGCCGTCGGGATGCCGGTCGGCGTCCGCCCCGGGTGATCGTCATCGCCGCACGCCGCCAGCAGCAGAGCGGCGGCGCTGGTGATGCAGAGGGCGCGGATGGTCATCGTCTCACCCCCGATTTGACGAGCTGCTCGAGCCAGTTGCGCACCTCGCGGGTGCGAACGCGCGGCTGCAGCACGTCGTCGTCCACCGCCAGGCGGTAGGCGAGGTCGCGCCGCGAGCGGTCGGCGTGCAACGCCTCGAGCTCGTGCCGGTAGCCCGCCGCCTGGTCGGCGTCGGCGAAGAAGCCCTGCGCAATCAACTGCGGCGCGCGCAGGATGGCGAGCCGGGCGACGTCGATGAGGTCGTACTCGGGATGGTACTGCACCGCCCAGAAGACGCCGCCGTCGCGCTCGACGTGCACCGCCTGCACGCGCGAGAACCCGTTGCCGGCGAGCAGCGTCGCGTGCGGGCCCAGCTCGACCACCTCGTCCTCGTGGCTGGTCAAGGCGTCGAAGGCGAGCGGCTTGCCGGCGTACAGCGGGTGGGCGCGGCCGGCGTCGGTGAGCGTGATCTTGCGAGCGACGCCGAACTCGCGGCCGCGCGGGTTGGCGGCGCAACGGCCGCCGGCGGCGGTGACCGCGATGTGCACCGCCCAGCAACTGCCGAAGCTGGGCACGCGCGCGGCGAAGGCGGCGCGGGCGAGCTCGAGCTGCTGGCGCACCGCCGGCCCATCGCGATGCACGGTGAGGTTGGAGCCGGTCCAGACGATGCCGTCGTAGCTGGCCAGCGCGGCGGGCGGATGGAAGCCGTCGGACTCCAGCGCCGCGACAGCGACGTGCGCCGTCGGCTCCAGCGTCTGCAGCAAGCGCCGATAGAGCTCGCCGGCGAGCGTCGCGCCGGCGCCCTGCAATGCCTGCCGGCCGGCGGCGTCGTAGGCGTCGAGGACGAGCAGCCGCAGGCTCATCGCGGCCGGTCGCCGGCGATGGTGATGCGCTCCATGCGGCGGTGCGCCGGGAAGAAGTCGTTGACTGGCCGGTGCAGGGTGGCGCGGTTGTCCCAGAAGGCCAGGGAGTCGGGCCGCCACGCGAAGCGGCAGCTCAGCTCCGGGGTCTCCAGGTGATCGAAGAGGAAGCGCAGCACGGCGTCGCTCTCGGCCTCGCGCAGGCCCTCGATGTGGGTGGTGAAGAGGCGGTTGACGAACAGCGCCTTGCGGCCGCTGCGCGGATGGGTGCGCACCACCGGGTGGCGCACCGGCGGATTGGCGCGCACCGTCTCGCCGAGGCGATCCCAGCCGCCGGGCTCGGCGAGGCTGTGGCGGAAGCCGTGGGCGAAGGAATGCAGCGCGGTGAGGCCGTCGAGGTAGCGCCGCATGCGGTCCGAGAGCCCGTCCCAGGCGGCGAACAGGCTGGCGAACATGGTGTCGCCGCCGTGCTCGGGAATGATGCGGCCGCGCAGAATCGATCCCAGCGGCGGCTGCTCGAGGAAGGTCATGTCGGTGTGCCAGGTGTCGATCTTGGTCGGGTTCTCGGCCGTGCTCTCGAGCACGGTGATCTCGGGGAAGCCCTCGACCGACGGATACGCGGGATGGGTCACCGGCGCGCCGAAGCGGCGCGCCAGCGCCCGGTGATGGGCGTGCTCGATGCGCTGGTCGCGGAAGAAGAGCACCTGGTGCTCGAGCAGTCCGGCCTCGAGATCCGCGAACGTGGCATCGTCGATCGGCTGGCGCAGGTCGATGCCGGTGACCTCCGCCCCGAGCGCCCCGGCCAGGCGCGTGAATCCGATCCGCTGTCCCATGCCCGGCCTGTAGCCCGCGCCGCGAAGCAGTGGCAAGCGTGGTCCGGCGGATGCCCGACCGGTGGATTCGCCGCCGCGCCGAGGCGCGTGCGCCGGCTCACTCCTGCGCGCTGTTGGCGACGAGGGTGATGATGCAGGTGACGTCGGCGGCGCTGACGCGGCGGTCCTTGTTGCAGTCGGCGTCGCACTGCGCCTGGGCGCGGCGGTCGAAGACGGCGCGGGCGGCCGCGCGCGCGTCGGCGGTGTTGAGCACGTCGTTGCAGTCGGCGTCGCCCGGCAGCACGCCCGGCGTCTTGGTCCGGGTCGCGGTCGGCGGCACGGTCGGCGTCAGGGTGACGGTCGGCGTCGGCGTCTCGAGGAACGGATCGCGCGGGTCGTCGGGATCTGAGCCGCGGTCGATCTCGTCGCGATCGAAGACGCCGTCCTCGTCGCGGTCGAGGGCGAGGCGGCGGCCCTCGCCCGGCGGCGCGCAGGTGTACGTGACGGGCTCGCCGCTGGCGGTGGCGATGGCGCGCAGGGCGGCATCGGCGAGCGGCGCCTCGGCGGCGCGGTCGCTGCGGAAGGCGCCGCTGGCCGGATCGAGCAGGTAGCCGCGCGGCAGGCCGTCGACCACGGCGCGCGCCACCAGGTCGCACTCGTTGGCGCCGGGATGGTCGACGAGATCGAACGGCGTGCGGGCACGGGCGATCAGCAGGTCGACACGCGGTCCCGCGACGTCGGCGGTGTCGGCCGTGAGGGTGATCTGCTGGCCGACGATCGGCGCGAAGGTGGTGTCGAAGGCGAGCACGTACTGCTCGAGGTCGGCGCGCTGGTGGTCGTCGAGGAGGAAGACGCGGGCGCGCAGGAAGTCGAACACCGTCGCCATGCTGCCGTCGTGCAGGAAGCCGAAGCCGCGGATCTGCTCGCCCTGGTAGGCGGCGTGCTGCGGCAGCACGTCGGAGAAGCGGCCGTTCGGCGTCCCGAACATGCCGATCTTCTGGTAGGCGTTCTTGAGCTGCGGCACCTTGAACGGCTGCGGCTCGTCGTCGAAGGTCGACTGCCCGAGGGTGCCGAAGTTGCCGTCCGCCGCATTGAGCGTGTGGCAGCCGGCGCAGTGCGCCGCCGTGTCGGTGATCAGGCGGCGGTCGCGGAACAGCGCCCGGCCGCGGCTCTGCGCGGCGGTGAGCTGGTTGTCGAGGCCGCGTACCGGATTCGGCGGCGGCTCGATCTCGAGCGCGAACTCGGTGAACGCCGCCATGTCGTCGGCCGAGAGCTCGCCCTCGTCGCGGCCGAGCAGCGACTCGAAGGCGACGTTGAAGGCCTCGAACGCGAGGGTCGAGTCGTAGGCGAGCGGATCGGTGACGAACATCGCGCCGGTGCGGTCGCCGCGCCAGTGCATCGGCCCCTGGTGCTTCATGCCGCGCAGGGTCTGCGTCGTCATCGGCCCCTTCAACGGATCGAACGGCTCGCGGGTCCCGGTCGGGCCGAGGGGGTTGTAGTTCGGCTTCACCGGGTCGTCGGGATTGCCGAGGTCCCAGGCCAGGCTGTCGAGGTCGCCGAACACGTGACAGGTGGCGCACGAGGCCTCGCCGTTGCTGGAGGTGAGCTGGGCGTCGTAGAGGAAGCGCCGGCCGTTGCGCACCGGCGGCGGCTCGGGGTTGTACATCGGCACCTGCGCGATCTCCTGCCGGGTCGCGGTGTCGATGACCTTCACCGCGTCGTCGAAGCGGGTGAGCACGTAGAGGCGCCGGTTGGCCTCGTCGAGCGCCAGGCCGGACGGCCCGCCGCCGCTGACCGCGATCAGGTTCGCCGCGGCGGGAACGAACGTGTCCCGCTCGATCTCGTCGCTGGCGTAGACGCCGACGGCGCTGGAGCCGAAGCCGGCGACGTACAGCGTGCCGTCGCTCGCCAACGCCATGTCCACGGGCGTCGCCAGACTCGCCTCCTTGATGCCGGCCGGCATCGGGATGGTGAGATAGCCGTCCGGCAGGGCGCGGATGTGCTTGTTGAGATGGCGCGGCGCGACGGTGGCGCCGGCGATGACGGTGATCTGGCTCTCGTGCAGGTCGCCGCGCAGCGAGCTGCCGTGCTCGCCCGAGCCCTCGAAGCGCACCTCGTTGCGCGCTTCGGTGTTGCTGACGTAGAGCGCGCCGGTGCGGGGATTGACCAGCATGTTGAAGAGGATCGTGCCGACGTGCGCGTACGCCGCCGTCTGGCGCGGCGGAGCGGCGAGGGCGTCGATGCGGAACACGTCCTGGTCCGGGAGATCGAAGCGGACGCCGTTGTTCCAGTTGCGGCCGAGCTCGTCCTGCCAGATGCCGGCCGCGTTGCGGCGCACGATCAGGCCGACCTCGGGGCCGGGATCGCCGTCGACGTTGGCGTTCGGCGGCGGCAGGCCGCCGGGGAGCTGCGCGTTCGCCAGGCCGCCCGGCACCTGCACGCCGTCGAGCGCGCACGGCGGCGCCGCGGCGCCGCCGTCGCACACCGCGTCCTCGGTCACCGTCGTCGTCTGGTTGCCCGACTGGAACACCGCCGCGTAGACGGTCGCGCCGTCGGCGGTGGCGGCGAGCGCGCGCGGGGTGTCGCCGAACAGCTCGACGACGGTCTCGGGCGTGCCGCCGAGCCCGCTGCCGAGGTCGGTGGCGTCGAACACGTACACCAGGGCGCGCGGCGTGCCGGGGGTCGTCAGGTTCATCGGCACCGACGGCGGCAGGTTCTGCCCGAGACGCGCGGTGGTGATGAAGGCGCGGCGGAAGTGGCCGCCGCCGTCCCTGGGGCCGGCGAAGACGATGTCGCGCGGCTCGTCGCCCACCAGCAGGGTGCGGACGACGCGCGGCGGCGTCGCCGCCAGGTCGACGATGCTGATGCTGTCGGACAGGTGGTTGACCACCCAGACCTCGCTGTCGGTGCGCGCCGCCACCGCCACCGGCTCGAGGCCGACCGGGACCGAGATCACGTGCCGCGGCGGCGCCGCGCCGTCGAGCGCGAAGACTTCGAGCCGCGCGTCGGGCGTGTTCAGCGCCAGCAGCGTGCGCCCGTCCGGCGTCCGCGCCAGCGGCCGCACCTGGCCGACCTCGAAGGTCACGAAGGCGCGCGTCGGGCGCGGCGCCAGCGCGATCGCCGCCAGCATCACGCCCGCCACCACCCGCGCCACGGCCCGATTCCGCATAGACCTCGGCCTTACGCCCCGCGGTTTGGAGTGTCCAGCCGGGTTGCCGGGCCTGGCGGCCACCCTCGGGCGATGTCGACCCATCACCGCCGCCGCGCGCCGCCATCGGCATCGCGGAGTGGGCGCTCAACCGCGCTTGGCGTCGAGCTCGGCCCAGCGCGCGTAGAGGCGGTCCACCTCCTGCTGCGCCTCGTGCACCGCCTGCCAGCGCGCCGCCAGCTCGTCGGCGCGCGTGGCGATCGTCGGGTCGTGGGCCGCGGCGTGGCGGGCCGCCAGCGACTCCTCGGCGGCGAGGATCGCCGCCTCCATGCCTTCCCACTCGCGCTGCTCGCCCCAGCTCAGGCGCTTCGGCGCCGCCGGCTTCGGCGCCGCCGCGGGCCGCGGCTTCGCCACCGCTGGCGTCGGCGGGCGGCGCGCCGCTTCCCACTGCCGGTAGTCGGCGAAGGCGGTGGCGCGGCCGCTGCCGTCGAGCGCCAGCACGCTGGTGGTGACGCGCTCGAAGAGAAAGCGATCGTGGGTGACCAGGACGACCGCGCCCGGGAACTCGAGCAGGCTCTCTTCCAGGACCTCGAGCGTCGGGATGTCGAGGTCGTTGGTCGGCTCGTCGAGGATCAGCAGGTCGGCGGGCTGCAGCATCAGCAGCGCCAGGTGGACGCGCGCCTGCTCGCCGCCCGACAGGCGGCCGACCGGCATCGCCAGTTGCTCGGCGCGGAACAGAAAGCGCCGCGCCCAGCCGGCGACGTGGATGGAGCGGCCGCCGAACACCACCTGATCGCCCTGCGGCGCCAGCGCCCGGCGCAGCGTCTGGGTCGGATCGAGGGCGCCGCGGTGCTGGTCGAGCAGCGCCACCCGCAGCCCCTCGGCGCGCTCGATATGGCCGGCGTCGGGGTGCAGCCCGCCGACCAGGAGTTGGATCAGCGTCGACTTGCCGCTGCCGTTGGGGCCGAGCAGACCGAGGCGCGTGCCGGGTCCGAGGACGAGGCTGACGTCCTCCAGCACGCGCCGGGCGCCGAACGACTTGCCGACGCGCTCGGCGACCAGCAGGCGCCGGGTGCGCCGCTCGCTGGCCGCGAAGTCGATGCCGGCGACGCGGCGCGCGCTGCGGCGCTGCACCGCGGCGAGCTCGCCGGCGAGGCGCGCCGCCTCGTCGATGCGCGCCTGGGCCTTGGTGGTGCGCGCCTTGGCGCCGTGGCGCAGCCAGTCGAGCTCGCGGCGCACGCGGTTGCCGAGCGTCTCCTGCCACTGCGCCTGCTCGCGCAGCGCCGCGTCCTTGCGTTCGAGAAACTCGCTGTAGCGGCCGCGCGTCTCGAAGAAGCCGCCGGGGTGGACGGGATCGAGATCGAACATGCGACGGGCCACGTGCTCGAGGAACCAGCGGTCGTGGCTGATGACGAGACACGCCGCCGGCTCGCTGCCGAGCATCTGCTCGAGCCAGAGGATGCCGTCGAGGTCCAGGTGGTTGGTCGGCTCGTCCATCAGCACCAGGTCGGGCTCGCACACCAGCGCCTCGGCGATGGCCAGCCGCTTGCGCCAGCCGCCGGAGAGGGTCGCCACCGGCGCGTCCGGCTCGCCGAAGCCGCAGCGGCTGAGCGTCGCCCGTCGCCGCGCGGCGCGCGCCGTCCCGTCGAGGTCGCTGTCCGCGAGCGCGGCGTCGAGCAGGCTGGCGACGGTGTGGGCGCCGCCGTCGCCGGGGTGCTGCGGGACGTAGGCGAGGCGCGTCAGGCGGCGCAGCGACACGCTGCCGGCGTCGGGCGGCTCGCGGCCGGCGAGCACCCGCAGCAGGGTCGACTTGCCGCAGCCGTTCGGCCCGACCAGGCCGATGCGGTCGCCGTCGTGGATGCCGAACGACAGGGCCGAGAAGAGCGGCGCCGCACCATAGGCCTTGGTGATCGCCTGACAGCCGAGGAGCAGCGCCATCCGCTGCCTGTAGCAGGTGGTCGCCGGCGGGTCAGCGCGGTGGCGGCGGCCGGAGCGCGCCGGCGTTGACAACGATGCCGGCGAAGCACAGCGTCGCCGGCGATGCGCGACGAAGAGCCCGGCGACGATGTCGCCGCCTGCCTGGCGCTGCTCGAGCAGCGCGCGCCGCGGCCGTTGTCGATCCCCGAGATGACCGCCCTGCTGTCGCTCGACCGCTACGATCGCAAGCGCCTCCGCGCCGCGCTCGAGGCCGGCGTGGCGGCGCAGCGGCTGCGCCGCATCGGCAAGACGCGCTACCAGTGGCGACGCGAGAGCGCGCGCCGCGAGGCCGCCGGACGGCCGGCCGGCGCCCGGCGCGGCCGCCGCGACGCCAGCGCGCTCGAGGGCCGCTACCTGCGGGTGCGCGCCGGCTTCGGCTTCGTGGAGATCGCCGCGCCGGCCGCGGCGGCGCGGCCGCGCGACGTCCTCATCCCCGCCGGCCTCGAGGGCCTGGCGCTGCACGGCGACCGGGTGCGGATCGAGATCGTGCGCCGCGACCGGCGCAGCCAACGCGCCACCGGGCGCGTCACCGCCGTGCTCGAACGCCGGCACGACGAGATCATCGGCACCTTGGAGCGCCGGCAGCAGCGCTGGTTCGCCGTCCCGCTCGACGAGCGCCTGCCCGTCGTCGAGCTCAGCGGGGCGCCGTCGCCGCGGCGCGAGGACGCCGGCCTGGTGGCGCGCGTCCGCCTGACGCCGCCGCCGCGCGGCGCGGCCGGCGTGCGCGGCGTGCTCGATCGCGTCCTCGGCCCCGGCGACGATCCCGAGGTGCAGTTCCTCGCCATCGCCGGCGAGCACGGCCTGCGCATCGCCTTTCCGCCGGCGGCGGCCGCCGAGGCCGAGCGCCTGCCCGAGGATCCGCGGCCGCAGGACCTGCGCGCGCGCGCCGACCTGCGCGCCCTGCCCTTCGTCACCATCGATGGCGAGACGGCGCGCGACTTCGACGATGCCGTCTGTCTGGAGGAGCGGCCCGACGGCGGCGGCACGCTGTGGGTGGCGATCGCCGACGTCGCCCACTACGTGCCGCCGGACTCGGCGCTCGATCGCGAGGCGGCGGCGCGCGGCACCAGCGTGTACTTCCCCGACCGCGCGATTCCGATGCTGCCGGCGCGCCTGTCGAGCGGGCTGTGCTCGCTGCAGCCCGACCGTGACCGCCTGGTGCTGGCGGCGGAGATGCCCCTCGACGCCCATGGCCGGCGCCGCGGCCTGACCTGCCGGCGCGCCGTCATCCGCAGCCGCGCCCGCCTGACCTACACCCAGGTCGCGGCCGTCCTCTCGGCGGCGGAGACCGCCGAGATCGCCGCCTGGCGAGCGCAGCTCGCGCCCCTGCTGCCGCAGTTGCGCCGTATGCGCGAGCTGATGCTGACGCTGCGCGAGCGCCGGGTGCGCGCCGGCTCGCTCGACCTCGACCTGCCGGAGGCGCTGGTCGATCTCTCGGAGGAAGGCCGCAGCATCGGCGTGCGGGTGGCGCCGCGCAACGACGCCCATCGCCTGATCGAGGAGCTGATGCTCGAGGCCAACCGCGCCGTCGCCGGCTGGCTGCGCGACCAGGGCATCCCCTTCCCCTACCGCATCCACGAGCCGCCGGCGCCGGACGACGTCGACGAGCTCAACGAGCTGCTCGCGCCGTTCGGCCTGCGCATCGCGTACGACGAGGTGGTGGAACCGGCCGACGTGCAGCAGCTCCTCGATCGCCTCGCCGGCCACCGCCTCGGCCGCGTCCTCTCGCGCCAGGTGCTGCGCGCCCTGCGGCAGGCGCGCTACAGCACGGCGAACGCCGGACACTTCGGGCTCGCCTTTCCGGTCTACTGTCACTTCACCTCGCCGATCCGGCGCTATCCCGACCTGCTGGTCCATCGCCAGATCGGCCGCCTGCTCGACGGCCGCGTCGAGGAGGCGCGCGCCGCGGCGGCGGCGCTGGAAGCGGCGAGCGCCGCCAGCTCGCAGGCGGAGCGCGAGGCGATGGAAGCCGAACGCGCCATGCTCGACCTGCGCAAAGCGGAGTTCATGCTCGGCCACCTGCTCGAGCCCGAGCCGGCGACCGTCGTGTCGGTGATCGGCGCCGGTCTTTTCGTCGAGCTCGACGCGTATCCGGTCGAAGGCCTGGTGCGCGCCGACGCGATTCCCGGCGACCGCTGGACGTTCATCGACAGCGAGCGGGCGCTCAAGGGCCTGCGCACCGGCCAGCGCTTCCGCCTCGGCGATCGCGTCGAGGTCGAGGCGACCAACGTCTCGCTGCAGCGGCGGCAGGTCGACTTCGCGCTCCTCCGCCGCCTGCCGTCGCCGGACGGGGCGCCGGTCACGCCGGTCGGCGGGGCCAGGCGGCCCCGGACACCGCCGGCGGGCAGGCGATCGCACCCCGGCGCTGCGAAGACGCGGCGCGGACGCCGCGGCCGTCGATCGATGCGGCGCCGCTTGCGCGCCGGCGCCGGCTGGGTCATCAGCGGGAGGCCGTGAACTCCGACGCCGACCTCGCCGCCCGCGCGCCCTCGGCGACGCGCCACGACCTGCAGCTCGGTCGTCGACTGTTCCATCTCGGCAACGGCGTCGCCATCGCCACCGCCTACGCGCTGCTCTTCAGCCACGAGCAGGTGGTGCACACCTTCGGCGCCGTCGCCTGCCTGGTCTACATCGCCGACCGCGTCCGCATCGCCTATCCCGAGCTGGTGGCGCGGCGCCTGCCGTGGGTGAACCGGCTGTTCGTGCGCGCCGAGGAGCAGGTGCGCGAATCGGCGATGACGCCGTTCGCGATCGCCGTCCTGCTCACCATCCTGGCGCTGCCGAAGCTGCCGGCGCTGATCGCGATCTACACCCTGGCGATTGCCGACCCGCTGGCGGCGGTGGTCGGCATCCGCTTCGGCCGCCATCGCATCACCGCCACGCGCAGCCTCGAGGGCACCGCCGCGTTCTTCGCGGCGGCGCTGCTGATCGCCGTCGCGGTGCTGCGCTGGGGCACCGGCGCGTCCGCCTGGATGATCGCCGCCGCCGCGCTCGGCATCGGCGCGGTGGCGCTGCTGCTCGAGCTGGTGCCGCTGCGGATCGACGACAACCTCACCATCCCGATCGTCGTCGGCTTCGCCGCCTGGGCGATGGCCGGGCTCGCCGGCGTGCCGGTGTTCTGAGGCTCAGCGCAGCGCGTTGGTGACGCCGCGCACCAGCTCGTCGACGGTGACCCGGCCGTCGGGAACGCGGTCGAACGGCGGGCACTCGCTGACCGGCGTGCTGCCGAGCGCGATGGTGACGCCGCGCACCAGCTCGTCGATCGACACCGTGCCGTCGCGGTTGCAGTCACCGACCAGCACCGGGCCGCCGAGCGCCCGCAGGTCGGCAACCTCGCTCCGGCGGGCGGTGAAGAGGCGGTCGAACTCGTCGGCGCTGACGACCAGGGTGACGATGCGCGAGCGGTCACCGGGATGGGCGCGGTGCTGATCCGCCGCCTGCGCGGTGGCGAAGCGCAGGTTCGCGTTGTGCAGCTTGGACGCCCGCGAGCCGCGCCGACCGCGCACCGAGAGGCGGTAGATGGTCCGCGGACCCGCCCCCGGCGCCGCGTGGGCGACGCGCGCCCCGCTCGGCACCAGGGCGCTGGCGGCGACCGTGCCGGCGGCCACCAGGAACTGCCGCCGCGTCAGGCGCGCCGCCACCGCGCCTCCGATGACGGAAGAGGGGCAGGGGGAGGAGCCGCATCTCCCCGCCGGTTCGCGCGCGCGAGCGCGCGGCCCAGACTTTGCGGTGCGACTTTCGAGGCGGAGTCAACAGCACGTCCGGCTCTCAACCGTCCGTCTTGCGTTGGGCTCGTGGCCCGCGGCTGTCCCTGCGACCGAACTCGCACCCTTTCTGCAAGATCTACCGTCTGCATGTACCGATCTGGATAGCGACGTCCCAGCAGTGCGAGCCTGAGCCGCCAGGGCGGGAGTGTCAACAGCGGATTTCGCGAGCGGATTTCGCGCCCCGCGGCGCGACTCAGGGCCCGGTGGGCCAGAAGCCGGGGTCGACCGCGAGGTCGTTGTTCTGCCAGCCGCCGCCGAGGGCGCGATAGAGATCGACGACGGCGAGGATGCGGCTGAGATCCGTCTGCGCCAGCGCCAGCTCTGCGGGGAAGAGCTGCTGCTGCGCTTCCAGAACCTCGAAGTAGGTCGACAGGCCGCCGTTGTAGCGCAACAGGGCGAGGCGCACCGATTCGCGCAGGGCGTCGACCGCCAGTTGCTGCTCGGCGCGCACCCCTTCCAGCTTCTGCTGAGCGATGAGCGCGTTCGACACCTCGGTGAGCGCCGTCAGCACCGTCTGCACGTACTGCGCCTTGGTGGCCTCCCAGTCGGCGACCTGGGCGCGGTACGCTTCGGTCAGCCGGCCGCCCTGGAAGATCGGGCCGACGAGCGAGCCGGCGATCGCCCACACCACGCCGGGCGTCTTGACGATGTTCTCGAGGTCCGAGCTCTGGCCACCGTAGAGCGCCGTCAGGCCGAGGCGCGGGAAGAAGTTGGCGATGGTGACGCCGACCTGCGCGTTGCTCGATTCGATCAATCGCTCCGCGGCGAGGACGTCGGGCCGGCGCCGCAGCAGCTCGGACGGCAGGCCCGGCGGGGTCTGCGGCGGCAGCGCCTCGATGGTCATCAGCGGCTCGCGCGGCACCGGTCCGGGCGCGCGGCCGAGCAGGATGCAGATGGCGTTCTCCTGCTGGACGATCCGCTGCTCGATCTGCGGGATGGTGGCCGCCGCCTGGGCGCGGGCGGCGCGCGCGCGTTCGACGGAGAGCTTGGAATCGACGCCGCCCTGATAGCGGCGGGTGAAGAGCTGCACCGTTTCGGTGAAGGATTGGGTGGTGCGACGGGCGATGTCGAGCTGCAGGTCGAGCTCCTGGAGGGTGAAATACGACGCCGCGACACCGCTCACCAGACTGAGCACGACGCCGCGGCGGACGTCGTCGGTGGCGTACAGCACCGCCTCGGACGCCTCGGTGGCGCGGCGGATGCGCCCCCACACGTCGAGCTCCCAGGCGAGGTTGAAGGTGCCGAGGAAGGTGTTGAAGGTCTGGTTGTCGGTGTTCGGACCGAGGAACGACTGGCCGCGCTGGACGCCGCCCTGGTAGCTCGCCTGGGGGAAGATCTCGGAGCGGGTGACGCCGACCTGGTGCAGCGCCTGCTCGACCCGCGCCGAGGCGGTGCGCAGGTCGTAGTTGGCCGCCAGGGCCTCGTCGATCAGCTCCCGCAGGGTGGCGTCGTGGAAGACGTCGAACCAGGCGTCGTCGGCGAACGACCCCGCCTCGGCGGGCGCCAGCTCGCTGCGGTAGGCCGCCGGCACCGCCGGCTCCGGCCGGACGAAGTCGGGTCCGACGGCGCAGCCGGCGATGGCCACCACGAGCGCCGCGACCCCCGTCGCCGCGAACGAGCGTCGCACACCACCTCCCCGCTCATCACCCACCGGCGGCGACTCGCTCGTGCCGGCAGTGCTTCCGCTCGTCGTCGTACGTCGCCCCCACCAGACTGCAGCGTTGCGTTCGCCGGGCTTGTCGCAGAAAGCCCCCGGACGGTCAACGCCGGCCGGGTCGGCTGGGTCGGCCCGGCTGGGTCGCAGTGCCGGTCGCTCGTGATAGGAGGACGCCCGTGGCTGATTTCGTCTGGGTCACCTGGGACGGGGCGGGGAACCTGCCACCGCAGCGCGCGCTGGCGCGCGCCCTGCTGGCGCGCGGGCATCGGCTGCGCGCCCTGGCGCACGATTCGCTGCGCGAGGCGCTGACAGGCGACGGCGCCGAGTGCCTGCCGGTGCCCGGGCTGCGGCGCTACGACGCGCACCTGGCCATGCAGCCGGCGGAGGAGCTGGGCTACGTGCTCGAGCACGTCTGGTACGCGCGGTCATTCGGCGAGGCGCTGCTGTCGGCGGTCGCCGACCGCCGCCCGGATGGCCTGCTCGTCGACCTCTGCCTGACGCACGCGCTGGTCGCGGCACACCGCACCGGCCTGCCGACGACGGCGCTCGGCCACTTCCCGTACCAGATCCTGCTCGGGCCGTTCGCGCCGGTGACGGCGTCGCGGCTGGACGAAACCAATGCCTACGCGGCGGAGCTGGGCGTGGCGCCGTTCGCTTCGCACCAGGCGCTGGTGGAGGCGGCGGCGCTGGTGCTGGTGCCGACCTATCGCTCGTTCGACGAGGTCGACGATCCGGCGCCGCACGTCGTGCACGTCGGCCCTTGTCGCGCGGGACACGAGGCGGCCGCGCCGTGGCAGCGCCGCGCGCCCGACCGCCCCTTGGTGCTGGTCGGGCTCAGCACCAGCAATCAGATGCAACAGCCCCTGCTGCAGCGCCTGTGCGACGCGCTGGCGCCGCTCGCGGTGGAAGCCGTGGTGACGAGCGGGCCGGCGATCGATCCGCAGGCCCTGCGCCCCGGCGACAACACCAGCGTGGTGCGCTTCGTGGCGCACGACCTCATCCTGCCGGCAACCGACCTGCTGATCACCCACGCCGGCCACGGCACCGCGCTGGCGGGCGCGACCTACGGGGTGCCCATGCTGTGCTTCCCGATGGGCCGCGATCAGCCGTTGATCGCCGACCGCGTCGCCCGCCTCGGCCTCGGCGCCGTCCTCCCCCCCGACGCCGAGGTCGCCGCGATCCGCGACGCCATCGCGGGCATGCTCGCCGATCCGGCGCTGCGCGAGCGCGCCAGGGCCTATGCGCGCTCGGTGGCCGACCACCCCGACCTGGCGGAGGCCGTGCGGCGGGTCGAATCGCACCTGGCGGCGCCGCGCTGACCGGACGCCGCCGCGTCGTTCGCGGGCCCGCGGATCGCCTGTGGCGCGGGTTGACGAGCCTGCCGCTTTCGGCGATGGACCGTCAGGTTGCGCGGGTGCGCGCGGCGGGTCGCGCGCGCACGGCCGGCGCCGTCAGCCGCAGGGAATGCGTTTCGCTTCTGAACCCACTGCCCTCAGGGAGGACGTGTGATGACACGAACGTTGGCAGCCAGTACGACGCTGCTGCTGTTGCTCGGCGCAGGCTGCAAGACGCAACAGCCGTGGCGACCCACGGTCGACACATTCGGCAGCTCGCGGGCGCAGTACGTCAGCCGCGACATGGAGGAGTGCCGGCAGCTCGCCTTCCAGGTCTCCGGCTCGGCGCCGCAGCAGGCGGTGCAGGGCGCGGCGACCGGCGGACTGGTCGGGGCCGCCGCCGGCGCGGCGATCGGCGCCGCCTTCGGCAGCGCCGGGCGCGGGGCGGCGGTCGGCGCGGCGGCCGGCGGCATCGGCATGGGCGCCCAGCGCGCGTCGCAGGCCGAGCAGGCGTTCCAGCGCGCCTACGTCAACTGCATGCGCCAGCGAGGACACAATGTTCTCAATTGAGAGAGGCGAAGGAGGAACGGCGATGAAGGCGCGTGCGTGGGTGGCTCGACTCGCGATCCTGGCCCTGCTGGGCGGCGCCGCGGCGCGGCCGGCGGCGGCCTTCGTCATGGACGGCCCGCTCATCCAGTCGTTGCGGCAGGTCATGGCGGGCAACTTCGAGGCCTACAACAAGAAGGACATCAACGCCCTGATGCAGGGCGTCGACAGCCGCTCGCCCGATTACGAACCCACCAAGAAGGCGGCGGAGGCGCAGTTCAAGGACCTCGACGTCACCACCGAGCTGGTCGACTTCGTGCCCATGGGGCACGACGACGAGTTCGCGGTCGCCCGCATCAAGGCCAAGACCACCGGCAAGCCCGGCAGCGGCTTCACCGACAATACCGTCGACGCGATCGTCCTCTTCCACCAGGAGAACGGCCAGTGGAAGCTGTGGAGCGAGGACGTCCTCGGCGTCACCATCGCCCCGTGAGGTGATCCGGGCGCCGCGCCGCCGCGTGCGGCGGCGCGGCGCCCGCCCGGCCTATTTGTCCTTGCGGCGCGCCGACAGCACGCGTTCGCCGTCGGCGCGGTGGAGGTCCAGCAGATCGCGGTCGATGGCCCAGGTCGTCGTCGACTCCAGCGCGGCGAGAAACTCGCGCTCCTGCTGCATGACGCCCCTGCCGTCGCAGTGCGTGCGGGTGACCGCCGCCGGGCCGATGCTGAGGCGGCGCTCGTCGCGCGTGTAGCTGGCGCGGAAGGTGTTGCAGCCGCTGGTGCCGCTGACCGTCCCGTCCTGGAAGGTCAGGGTCAGGGTGGTCCCGAGCAGCGGACTGACCACCGCATGGCGGCCGTTGTTGAAGCCGGTCACCTCCCAGGCGACGCCGTCGAGGCGCGGCGCCGGCGCGGCGACGAAGGTCAGCGTCGGCTCGTCCTCCGCGGGCGGCGTGAGGGTCAGGCCGTCCGCGGCGACGGCGAAGCGGAGCGTGCCGGCGAGGGCCGCCTTGACGGCGTCCTCGACCCGCATCACCGGCGGCGGACACGCCATCATCGTGCCGGCCATGGCGGGGATCGTCACCCGATCGCCCGCGACGGTGTACGAGCCGACCAGTTGATTGCAGCCGCTGAAGCCCTGCAGGCGGCCGCCGTCGAAGCGAACGGTCACGCCCTGGCGCACGGCGGCGAGTTGTTTCGCGTCCAGGCCGCGCAGGCTGGTCAGCCGCCACAGCGGTCCCTCGATCGGCGCCGGCGGCCCGGGCGTCGCGGCCGGCGACTCCGCCGCGGCGGCGGCGTTCGCCGCGGCGAGGCGGCAGCAGCCGGCGAGGAAGCGCCCGTCCGGCAGCGAGACCCGCGCCACCACCGGGTGCGCGACGTCCGACATCCCGTCGCTGCACGCGGCGTCGCGCAGGAAGAGCACGAGATCGCCGCCGCCGCTCGCCGGCGCGCCACGCCACACCCGTTCGCGCAGCGCGTCGATGCGGCTGCTGGCGCCGCGAAAGGCCACCGCCGGCGCCTCCGGCAGCGTCAGTTGCGCCGTGTCGGGCGTCACCAGCGCGACGCTCCAGGACGGCTCGCTGCCGAAGCAGATCAACGGCGCGTCCGCCGCGGCGGCGGGCCGCGCGGCGGCGAGGACGAGGGCGAGCAGCGCGTGGTGGGTTCGCATCGGGTTCCTCCGCCGGCGGACCGCGCCGGCCGGCGTGGACGAGCCGACGGCGCGCGGGGGCTGCAGGGTCCGCAACATCAACATGCGACAGATCACCAGGCCACCGGCCGCGGCGGCGAGGTGCTTGAGGGCATGGCCGCCGATCACGTGCCCGAGCGCCAGCACCTGGCCGTCCAGCGTCTCGAACACCTTGGCGACCACGTAGGCGCCGAACACCCAGTAGAGATCGTTGCCGCGGGTGTAGCGCGACGGGTGCAGCCAGGTGATCATCAACAGCATCACCACGGTGTAGCCCTGGGCGATGGCGTAGGGCACGACGTTGCCGGCGCCGGCCCGCTCCGTCGCCCGCCAGTACACCACCGATTCGGCGCCGAGGAGCAGCATCGGCACCAGGAGCAGGAGACCGGCGCGGACGCTGAGGCGATCGGCCACCTGGGCCGCCAGCAGCGACATGAACGCGATGGTCATCGGCAGCCGATCCCAGAACAGCCGCTCGTTGTCGGGCGCCAGGTGATAGTAGGCGGAGCCGATGGCGGTCAGCAGCATGCCGGTGAAGAACACCAGATAGGGCACCCGCTCGCGCCTCTCGGCGAAAGCGGCGGGAGCCGCGAAGACGGCGCCGAAGCCGAGCAGCGCGACGAGCAGGAAACCGACGTTCGAGGCGACGTCGAGAAAGTTGGCGACCCCGAACCACGCCCGGTGGTCGGCGAAGTCGTGGTAGCCGGTCGGCTGCGGCACCGCCGGCAGCACGAAGGCGGCGAGCAGGCACAGCGCCGTGACGACGGCGATGGGACGGGCGCGCTTCGCCATGCGCCGCGCCACGGTCGCTCGCCATGTGGGCGGGCGACCGTTGGCGCCTCTCTCAGGAGAGCGCTTTCGCCTTCAGGCGCTCGAACTCGGCGCGATCGATGGCCCCGGCATCGAGCAGCGCCTTGGCCTTCTGGATCTGGTCGGCGGGCCCGGCGGACGAGGCGCCGGCGACGGAGCGAACGTAGGCGTCGAAGCGATCCTGGACCTCCTTCTGCGCCCGGGCCGCGCGCTCGGCCATGCCGCCGCCGCGGACGATCAGGTAGGCGAGAATGCCGAAGACCGGGAAGAAGAAGACCAGCACGACCCAGATCGCCTTGGTGACGCCCGACGCCTCGTGGTCGCGGAACAGGTCGGAGACGACCGACATCAGCAGCCAGAACCAGACGACGAAGAAGAAGATCTCCACGAACCAGATGAGGATGTCGCCGTGACCGAACGAGGTGTTCAACATCGGTGGCTCCCTTCGCGACTGGAATCCGGGCTGAGGATGTATACACGACCTTCCGGGACTGTCCACGCGCTGACGGCGCGCGCCGCGCCGTCAGCGCGCAGGGGACGGCGTGACCATCGGCGCCGCCGTCGCCGGTGGCGTTGCCGCGCCGCGGCGCCGATCGGGAATCGCCTCCGGGGCCTTGGGATTGCCATCGAGGAAGCTCTCGACGGCGCCCGCGGTGGCGCCGAGGAGCAGCGGCAGCAGCAGCAGCGCCGCCGCCCTATGGACGCTCCAGCGCATAGGACACCATGAAACGGACCATGACGAACTCGTGCTTGCCGACGTTGACCGCCAGCTCGCCGAAGGGCAGTCCCTGGTACGACACGAAGCCGCCGAAGTCGTTCTCGCCGTACAGGTTGTTGTGCGGCTCGAAGAAGCCGCCGAAGCGCGCCCCGGCGCCGAGGTTGTAGGAGACGCCGAACGAGCCGAGGGCGGCGTTGTTGAACTTGGCGCCGTTCGCCCACTCGCCGCCCCACAGCAGGTTGCCGGAGATCGCCAGGCGGCGGCCGATGACCTGGGTCACCGAGCCGCCGAATTCGAGCGTGTCGAACGAGTTGTTCTGGGTGTCGTAGAAGCCGGTCATGGCGAACGACGTCGACTCCCAGTCGCTGCCGCGCCCCCACAGGTCGACGAGCGCGAAGGTGCGGACGCGGCTGAAGTAGCGGTTGTCGGGGTCGGCGTTCTTGTTGCGCCGCCAGGTCGGCTCGACGCTGAGCTCGAAGGGGAAGCGCCAGCGCGAGTTGATGTAGGCGAGGCCGGCGCCGAGCTCGATGCGGTTCTTCTGGTTGCGGAAGGTGGGGCCGGCGACCAGGGTCTGCAGCTCCGGCGCGGTCTGCAGGATCGGCCAGATGCCGGGCATCTCGAATCCCTTCGACGGTGGCGCCTCGCCGGTCCAGGTGTCCCATGCGCTCGCCGCCGGCTGGTCGCCGACCACCGCGCCGTCGCTCTGCAGATAGGTCTCGGCCGCCGACGTCTGGTCGCGGTTCAGGAAGCTGTCCTGCTCGGCCCTGGCCACCGCGGCCAGGAGGACGAGCAGGACGGTCAACGGAACGATCGATCGCATCGGCAACCCCCCGTGCGCGGTGCGCGATGGCCCGCTCAGTACTCGACCGCGTCGCGGATGATCGGGCAGGTCATGCAGTGGCCGCCGCCGCGGCCACGGCCGAGCTCGGCGCCGACGATGGTCACCACCTCGATGCCCTCCTTGCGCAGCAGGGTGTTGGTGTAGGTGTTGCGGTCGTAGGCGAAGACCACGCCCGGCGAGGCGCAGACCAGGTTGGCGCCGCTGTCCCACTGGGTGCGCTCGCGCATGTAGGCATTGCCGCCGGTCTCGACGACGCGCAGCTTCTTCAGCCCCAGCGCCTCGGCCACCGTCTGCACGAACGGCTTCTCGTCCTTGCGCAGCTCGACCCCGCTCGGATGGCTGCTCGGCCGGTACGAATAGGCGGTGATGTGGTTGACGATGTCCGGATAGAGCAGGACGCAATCGCGGTCGGCGAAGGTGAAGATGGTGTCCAGGTGCATGGCGGCGCGCAGCTTCGGCATCGCCGCGACGATGACGCGCTCGGCGGCGCCCTGCTTGAACAGCGCCGCCGCCACCTGGCTGATCGCCTGGCGCGAGGTGCGCTCGCTCATGCCGATGAGCACGTTGCCCTTGCCGATCGGCATGACGTCGCCGCCCTCGATCGTCGCCTGGCCCCAGTCCTGGGTCGGGTCGCCCCACCACACCTTCACCTTGCCGGCGAAGTCGGGATGGAACTTGTAGATCGAGGTGGTGAGGATGGTCTCCTCGTGGCGCGCCGGCCAGTAGAGCGAGTTGAGGGTCACGCCGCCGTAGATCCAGCAGGTGGTGTCGCGGGTGTAGAGGGTGTTCGGCAGCGGCGGCAGCAGGTACTCGGTCTCGCCCGCCGCCTCGCGCACGATGGCGATCGCCTCGCCGCCGTGCGTCTCGGGGAACTCGTGGGTGGAGAGGCCGCCGATCAGGGTCTCGGCCAGCTCGCGGTTCGACAGACCGCCGAGGTAGCTCTTGATCTCGTCGACCAGGCCGAGGCCGACCTGGTTCGGCACCACCTGGTTGTCGAGAATCCACTGTTTGGCCTCCGGCACCGCCAGGGTCTCGGCGAGCAGGTTGTGCATCTCGACGACCTCGATGCCGCGGTCGCGCATCTTGGTCATGAAGTCGAAGTGATCGCGCTTCGCGTTCTCGACCCACAGCACGTCGTCGAACAGCAGCGCGTCGCAGTTGCTCGGGGTCAGCCGCTGGTGGGCCCTGCCGGGGGCGCAGACCATGACCTTGCGCAGTTGGCCGACCTCGGAATGGACGCCGAACGCCGGCGCCGCGCCCTTCTTCTCTGCTGCCATGTGAACCTCCGTCGTCAGTCGCAGTCGCTCAGATCGTAATGTAGCCGGTCACCAGTCCGTGCAGGCCGACGATGGCGCCGAGCACCACCGCCGCGAACAGGATCCACTCCGCCGGCGAGAAGAGCTGCAGGCGCTGCTCGCGCCGCGTCATGAAGAACAGGAACGTCCCCGGAGCGTAGATGATGAGCCCGAGCAGCATGAACTTCATGCCGGCGGCGACCAGGAGGAAGATCGTGTAGCCGGTCGCCAGCACGGCGACCACCATGTCCCTGCCCCGACCGCCGGCGTCGGCGTCGTAGGTCTCGCGCGTCAGCAGCAGCTTCAGCATGTAGGCGGCCGAGAGGAAGTAGGGGATCAGCGACATATGGCTGCACAGCGACAGCGCGAAGGTGAAGGCATCGTCGGAGAACAGGGTCGCCAGCAGCACCAGTTGGATCAGGAGCGAGGTGATGAGCAGCGCCGCCGCCGGCACCTGGGCGGCGTTCTCGCGCCCGAGGAAGGCCGGCATGTCCAGCTTCTTCGCCGCGATCGACAGCACCTCCGCCGCCATCAGGGTCCACGCCAGGTAGGCGCCGAGCACCGAGACGATCACCCCGGCGCCGATGAACACCGCGCCCCACGGCCCGACCGCCGCCTCGAGCACGCCGCCGACCGACGGCTGCTGCAGGCGGGCGATGTCGGCGCTCGGCAGGATGCCGTAGGCGAGGATCGACACCGAGGCGAAGAGCGCCAGCACGCCGAGGAAGCCGGTGACGGTGGCGACGCCGACGTCGGAGCGCTTCTCCGCGAAGCGCGAGTAGTTGCTGGCGCCCTCGATGCCGAGGAAGACGAACACCGTCACCAGCATCGTCGCCTTCACCTGCTCGAAGAGGCCGCCGTACACCGCCGGATCGCCGCCGTAGAGGTTGGCGACGAACACGTCGGTCCTGAGGAAGAAGAGCGCCAGGACCACGAACAGCAGCAGCGGGATCACCTTGGCGATGGTGACGACCTTGTTGATGCCGGCCGCCTCCTTGACGCCGCGCATGACCAGCAGGTGAAAGGCCCAGATGCCGATGGAGGAGAGGAAGACCGAGAGCGGCGTGTTGCCCTCGCCGAGGGCCGGGAACATGCGGCCGAGGGTCGACTTGATCAGCACCCAGTACGACACGTTGCCGACGCAGGCGCTGGCCCAGTAGCCGAAGGCGGAGATGAAGCCCAGATAGGGTCCGAAGCCCGCTCGCGCATAGGCGTACACGCCCGCATCGAGATCGGGTTTGCGGGTGGCCAGCGTCTGGAAGACGAAGCCGAGCATCAGCATGCCGCCGCCGGCGATCGCCCAGGCGATCAGGGCGCCGTAGACGCCGGTGGCCTGGGCGAAGTTGCGCGGGATCGAGAACACCCCCGCCCCCACCATGCCGCCGACCACCATCGCCGTGAGGGTGGCCAGGGGGACTTTCTGCTCGCTCTGCGCTGCCATGTTCGCCTCCTCGTTCAGGTGGGGGTCAGGGACGGGGGCGACCGAAGAAGGCCCCGGCTGGCATCGCCCGCGGTCTGGGATCAAGAGCTCGCATAGCGCCGACTTCGTGTATCAGGTCAATCCAACTCGACAAGCGGTCGGGCAGCGGAGGGATGTGACGAAAACATTTCACCACGGAGGCACGGAGACACGGAGCAACCTGGTCAAGAGAGGGTTCGGGGGCGAGATCCCCAACGCCATCAGCAATGGCCATGGGGATCGCACCCGCCCGCCATTCCGACGCTGCACCCTCCGTGCCTCCGTGGTGAAGGTGTTGTGTCGTATCGAGGCTAGGTCCGAGATGGCGCCGAGGATCTCCGCCTGAACCGCCCGCTGGCGCAGGCTGCCGAGATGGCCACCGCTGGGGAAGACGCGCCTGCGGCCGACCGTCTCGCCGAGCCAGGCCAGGTCCCCGCCTCCGGCGAGGAAGTCGTTCGGCCTGATCGCCGGTGGAGCCGGGAGCGGCCTCAGAAGGCTCCCGCGAGGCGGAGGCCGACGTACGGCGCCGGATCGTAGTTTGAGGAGGCGATGCGGTTGCCGTTGCTGTCTTCCAACTCCACCTCGCCCGCGAACGCCGCGCCCGCCAGCACGTTGAGGCCGATGTGCTCATTGAAGTTCCACCCCAACCGCACGCGCAGCGGCAGGCTGTTGTCGACGCCGACCCCGTTCGGCGCCAGGCTCGAATCGTTGAGCCGGAAGCGGCGCTGTTGATAGAGGAGGCCGAGCCCGATCTCGAGCGGCACCGGGAACTGGTAGGCGACCTCGCCGGACGCCGCCGCCCCGCCGCTGGCCGGCACGCCGCCCAGTCGCACGATCCAGTTGGGCCCCGGGATCCAGCGCAGGTCGACCTGCGGCACCACCGTCGGGTCGTCCTCGATCTGGGTGATCACCGCCACGCCGACGCCGGCGAACAGCGTGTCGCTGTGGCGGTACTCGGCGGCCAGCAGGCCGCCGCCGCTGACGCTGTCGCCCCAGTTGGCGCCGTCCTCGGGCGAGAACATCAGGATGCCGCCGGCCGAGACGCCCCACTGCTGGTTGATGTCGTAGGTCAGCTTGCTGCCCAGGCGCATGGAGTAGATGACGTTCCAGGGGCTGCCGCCGCCGAAATCGTAGTCGTTGACACCGAAGAAGAAGGTGTTGCCCCAGCGCAGGTGATCCATCAGGCCGAGGCCGCCGGCGAGGCCGAGGTCGTAGCGATAGACCTGCAGGCTGCCGCCTTTGTCGATGTCGGCGTCGCCCTGGTAGACGAAGCCGCCCTCGCCGAGCACGCGCAGCGAGGGGTGCGCGCCGTCGGCCATCAGCTCGCCCAGGATCAGCTCGTCGGCCTCCTGGCCGCGCGCCGTCGCCGGCACCCCGAAACCAATCGCCAGCGCGATGGCCAGCAGCCACCGCGTCCCCCGGCCGAAGATGCACGGCCGCCCCTGTCGCGCATGCGTCGCCATGCGGCGCTGCTTGCGCAACTTTCCGACCGGTCGTCAAGGGTGCATCCGCCGACCGGCGGGCGCGCCCGCCGCCGGCGCCGCCATTGGCACGCCCCGGGGCGCCTGGTAGACCGCTGGCCGGTCGATCACATGACGTCCCCGGCTCCCCAACGTCGCGGCCGCCTCGCCGCCCTCCTGCGCTGGAGCCGCGCCCTGCTGTGGTTCCTGATCCGCGCCCTGGTGCTCCTCTGGTCGACCCTGGCGATCCACTACTCCAACCTGCCGTGGCCCTGGGCGCGCACCGCGGCGGCCGGCGTCTTCCTGGTCTTCGGCGTGTGGGCGTTGTGGCTGGCGCCGCGCCGCGGCCGCTGGCTGTTCGCCGCCGCGTTCGCCGCGCTGCTGGTGTGGTGGAGCACCATCCAGCCATCGCAGGAGCGGAACTGGCGGCCGGAGGTGGCGGTGCTGCCGCGCGCCGTCATCGACGGCGACCGCGTGCGCCTCACCGGCGTGCGCGACTTCACCTACCGCAGTCGGCACGACTTCACCGTCCGCTACGTGGACCGCGAGGTCGAGCTGTCGCATCTGGTGGCGGTGGACTTCTTCGTCTCCTTCTGGATGCCCGGGCCGATCGGCCACACCTTCGTCAGCTTCGTGTTCGACAACGCCCCGCCGCTCAGCATCTCGATCGAGACGCGCCCCGAGGTCGGCGAGACGTTCGCGCCGGTCGCGTCGCTGTTCAAGCAGTTCGAGCTGATCTACGTCGTCGGCAGCGAGCCGGACGTGGTCGGCTCGCGCACCAGCCACCGCGGGGAGGAGGTCTTCCTCTACCGCATCCTCACCGACCGCGAGACCGCGCGACGTCTGTTCCTGGTCTACCTGGACCGCATCAACCAGCTCGCCGACCACCCCGAGTGGTACCACCTGCTCAGCAACAACTGCACGATCAACATCATCCGCTACGCCAACGCCGCCGGGCGCCACGGACGACTCGACTGGCGCCACGTCCTCAACGGCCTGATCGATCGCTATCTCTACGCCACCGGCCGCATCGACACCTCGCTGCCGTTCGCCGAGCTGCGCCAGCGCTCGCACATCAACCGCGCGGCGCGGGCGGCGGACGGCGCCGCGGATTTCTCCGACCGCATCCGCGCCGGCCTGCCGGCGATGGATCGCTGAGACCGCGACGCGGCGCAGTCGAGCGGGCGCTCACGGCGGCGCCACGCCGGCCAGGCTGCGCTGCAACGCCGCGGCGACGGCCGGATCGTCGAGCACGGCGGCGTGCCCGGCGTCGAAGCCGAGGATCTGCCGCGCCTGCGCCTGGGAGCGGGCGTCGAGCTGGCTGGCGACGGTGACGACGCCGTCGTTGGCGATACGGCTGCGGCGCGAGCCGCCGTAGGCGAAGTAGAGGTCGTGCGCGGCGTAGCGCGGCAGCGGCGTGCCCAGGATGTGGGTCTGGAACGGACTGCCGGGAGCCAGGTCGCGCCACGCCGGCGCCACCACCGGCGCCCGGGCGACGCCGAGCGCCGCCCCGGCGTGCCCCTGCCAGGGCGTGGCGATGGTGACGAAGGTCAGGGCGTCGAGGCTGCCGCCGAGACCGCCCGGGTCGCCGACCAGGTAGGCGCGCGACACCAGCCCGCCCATGCTGTGCGCCACCAGCGCGAGGCGCGGGAAGCCGTACTCGACCTCCAGCGCCTGCAGCCAACGGCCCAGGGCGGCGGCGACGACGTCGAGCCCGACGGCGCTCGGGTAGTAGGCCAGCCACGCCTGGAAGCGACGGTGGTCGAGCCGCTCGATCAACGCCTTGAAGTTGGCCGGATGACCGAGCGCGCCGTGCACGAACAGCACCGGCGTGCGCTGCGGATCGTAGGGCTCGAGGAAGTAGATGCCGGCGCCGACGTCGATCAGGAAGCGGGCCGGCTGCCACAGGCCGAGGCGGGCGTTGTCCTCGGAGAAGCGCGCGTCCTCGAGCGTCACCACCTCGCCGATGCGGCTGGCGGGCAGCTCCGACACCTCGCCGGACTGGCGCACCGGTAGCAGGCCGACGTCGATCGGCGCCGCGCCGGCGGCGGCCAGCGGCAGGTCGAGGCCGGCGACGGTGGCGCCGGACCGCACCTCGATCGGCTCGCCGCCGCGCGCCCAGGTGACCGGCTCGCCGGCGTCGTGGGTCAGCGAGCCGTCGCGATCCTCGAAGGCGCCGACCCGGTAGGCGCCGGCCGGCACCACCAGGAAGTAGGACCCGGGGCGCGACAGGACCACCCAGTCGGCCGCCTCCGCGCCAGCGCCAGCCGCCGTGGCGAATACCACCAGCGGCGCCGCTTCGCCGCCGGGCGGCGGCGTCACCTGGCCGCGCAGGTAGCCGTAGCGGTCGAGCACCCGCAGGTTCTCGCCCAGAGCGCCGAACTGACAGCCGCCCAGGATGAGCAGCGCCAGCAGCAACGCCAACGGCAGGGGCGCACGGCCGGCGCCAGGTCGCATTCCCTCTTCGCCTCGCGACAACGTCCGCGCAGCGCATACACACAGCGATGCGACACGGTCAATGCGCGCCCGGCGGAGGATCGACGGCGTCGGCGGGCTCATTCGTTGCGGCAGTAGAGCGGTTCCGCCGAGGTGAAGGTTGCGGCGCGCCCGGCGGCGTTCAGGCGCCGCACACGGACGCGCCGGGGCGCGACGCAGTCGAACGGCGATCGCACCACGAGCTGGGTCGGCGTCACCGCCAGCACCGGCGCCGGCGTCCAGCCGCCGTCGAGGCGTTCGAGCTCGACGCAGGTGCCGCGCAGCGGCGCGCAGGTGTTCCCCGCCGCCACGTCGAGACAGCCGGAGGCGCCGCCGCGCCCGTAGCCGTCGATGGCGTTGAAGCCGCGGCCGCCGATGCGCAGCACCGTCCCTTCGCGGCCGGCCGCGGGACTGACCGACTGCACGGCCGTGCCGCCGCTCGGCTGGCGCGGCGCCTCGCAGGGCGCCACCGCGAGGTGGGGGTTGGCGGCGGCGACGTCGCGGCGCGTCACCTGCGCCGCCCGGCAGCGCGCCCCCTCGCCGCCGTGCTGCCACTGGTTGCCGACCGCCGAGCGCCGCGCCTGCGCGCTGCCCATGTTGAAATTGGCGCCGGCGCCGCTGCCGTTGCCGGTAAAGGCGTTGCGGCCGGGGATGGCGGGAGCGCCGAAGCTCGCCTCGGCGACGCGTCCGTCCTGCTGGTTGAGCAGCACCCCGGCGCGCCGGTTGCGCACGCTGGCGACGCCGACGACGGCGATCGGCACGCCGCGCCCGGCGTCGGCCGCCATTTCGATTCCCAGCTCGTGGCCGCAGATGAAGTCGTCCTGCAGGGTGCCGCGGGCGTGGTGGCGGAGAAAGACGCCGCGGCGTTCGCCGTCGCGGACCACGTTGCCGCGCGTCCGCAGGGCGACGCTCGGATCGGGCTCCGCCGACAGTTGCGCCGCCGCGGCGCGCGTCGCCGTCGCATCGCAGGCGGGCGGCGCGGCGTCGAGCGGGCGGCAGATCCCGTCGCCGCAGCCGGCATCGTCGGCACCGGGACAGGCGGGCGGCGGCGCGGCGCGGCAGGCGCCCTCCTCCAGCCCCCAGGCGCAGCACGGCTGGCCGTCGCGCGGGCCGCCGCGGCAGCGGGCCGCTGTCGGGCAGTTGCGACCGTTGCCCTCGATGAGGTTCTCCTCCGCCTGCAGCCGACCGCGCGGGCTCTGCGCGAACAGACCGCCGCGGGCGTTGTGGTGGATCCAGCTCCGGCGCACGACCGTGGCAGCGTCGCGCGACTTCACCGCCCGGTCGTAACAGTGGCGCAGCTCGCTGTCGGCGACGACGACGGCGTCGGCCCAGTCGTGGTATCCGGTCGCCTCGACGTCGACGCAGTCCTTGCCCTGGGCGGGATTGCGCGCCGCCGCGCGGTCGTTGGCCGGGCAGTCCTGCATGGCGCGGTGGGCGCTGCCGCCGTCGAGCAGCGCCGTCTCGACGAAGGCGCGGCGGGCGCCGGCGTCGAAGGCGAGCACGTCCTGGTCGAGCCGGGCGATGCGCGCGTCGGCGCCGAGGAGGCGGCGGACGTAGACGCCGCGCAGGCCGGCGTCGGGGGCGGCGATGCGGATGGCGGCGGCGCTCGGCCGCGTCGGATCGCGCGGATCGAGCTCGATGATGGCGCGGTAGCGGCGATCCGCGAACGGCGCCAGCGGCGACGGGTTGCCGTCGTCGTCGGTGCCGTCGATCACCATCTCGGCGTCGATCCGCAGCGGCGCCGGATCGGTGAGGCGCACCACCAGGGGCCCGGTCGCCGGCGGCGGGAGCGCGAACTGGATCAGCGACGGCGGACCCGCCGCGGCCGCCGCCACCGCCTGGCGCAGCGTGCCCGGCGCGCCGTCGTCGGCGTCCGAGCGCACGGTGACGACCGTGCGGTAGGCGGTCCAGCGCAGCGCCGCCGGCGCCGCCGCGTCGGCCATCACCAGGCCGCGCCGCGCCTGGCGTTGGCCGCTGGCCTCGACCTCGACGCGGTGCAGCCATTCGCCGGGCGCCAGGCCGTCGAGCCGGCGCGTGCAGCGCGGCACGCCGCCGGCGCAGGCGCAGGCGCTGCCGGCGCCGCAATCGCAGGCGCCGGCGCAGCCCGCCGGCAGCTCGAGGATGGTGTCGTAGGTCGTGGCGGCGCCGGCCGGCGCGCAGGCGCCGGCGACGCGGCGTCCGCGCAGGTGCACGCGGATCGGTTGGTCGCCGCCGTGGCGGTTGTCGACGACGACGGCGACGTCGCCGCGCAGGTCTCCCGGGCAGGTGTCGCCCGCCATGGCGCGCCACGACAGCGCGACGCAGGCGGCGACGAACGCCGCGAGGCAGGCGGCGAGACGATGGCGCGACACGCCGCCAGCTCACATGCGATCGCGCCGCGGTCAAGGCGCGCGCCGCGCCGCCCGGGCTGGCCCTGTGCCGCCGGAGTGTGCAAAGGGAGCCCGACCCATGACCGACGCCAGCGCTTCGTCGCCGCGGCCTGTCACTCTCGTCGAGGCGCTCGTGCCGATCGTCAGCCTGATCGGACTGGTCAGTCTCTCGTTCGCGCTCTTCGGCGACGCCGGCGCGCTCGGGCCCAACCAGGTGGCGCTGGTGGTCGCCACCATGGTGGCGGTGTTCATCGGCTGGCGCTGCGGCCACTCGCTGGCGTCGCTGCAGGAGGCGGCGGTGGCCAGCGTCTCGTCGGGCATCGGCGCCATGTTCATCCTCTTCGCCGTCGGCTCGCTGATCGGCACCTGGGCGATGAGCGGCACCCTGGTGGCCATGGTCTACTACGGCCTGCAGATCCTGCACCCGCACTACTTCTACCTCACCGCGGCGGTGATCTGCGCCATCGTCTCGCTCAGCATCGGCAGCTCGTGGACCGTCGTCGGCACGATCGGCATCGGCCTGATGGGCATCGCCATCAACATGGATCTCAGCCCGGCGGTCACCGCCGGGGCGATCATCTCCGGCGCCTACTTCGGCGACAAATCGTCGCCGCTCTCCGACTCCACCAACCTGGCGGCGGCGGCGGCCGGCGCCGATCTCTACGCGCACATCCGGGCCGTGCTGTGGACCTCGGTGCCGGCGATGGCGGGGGCGCTGGCCCTGTTCTGGTACCTCGGCGCGCCGGGAGACTTCGACGCCTCGCAGAAGGTCGACGCCATCCAGCGGCTGTTCAACGTCTCGCCGATCCACTTTCTGCCGCTGGCGGTGGTGGTGGTGCTGGCGGTGGCCAAGCTGCCGCCCTTCACCACCATCTTCCTCGGCGCCCTGGTCGGCGGCCTGCTGGCGGTGGTCGTCGCCCCGGACCGGGTCATCGCCTACGCCGGCGCCGAGCACCTGCCGCGCGCCCTGGGGCTGCTCAAGGGCGTCTGGCTGGCGCTCGCCGACGGCTACGTGTCCAACACCGGCGATGCCGCCATCGATCGCCTGATCTCGCGCGGCGGCATGGAGAGCATGCTGGGCACGGTCTGGCTGATCATCACCGCCCTCGCCTTCGGCGGCGTGGTCGAGAAAGCCGGCGTCCTCGAGCGGCTGATCACCCCGGTCATCGCCTCCGCCCAGTCGATCGGCCGGCTGGTCCTGTACCTCGTCGGAGCGGTGATCAGCACCAACATCGTCACCGCCGACCAGTACATCGCCATCGTCCTGCCGGGCCGCATGTTCAAGGACGCCTTTCGCCAGCGCGGTCTGGCGCCGATCGTCCTGTCGCGCGCCATCGGCGACTCCGGCACCGTCACCTCGTCGCTGATCCCCTGGAACAGTTGCGGCGCCTACATGGCGGCGACGCTCGGCGTCGCCACCCTGCACTACGCGCCGTACGCCCTGTTCAACATCCTCTCGCCGATCATCACCGTGATCAGCGCCTATGCCGGCTGGCGCATGATCCGCATCGACGGGCCCGGGGATCCGTCGCGCTGATGGCCGCGGGCGACCCGGGCAACGCCCTGCAGGCATTGGTGGCGCTGATCGCGATCGCCAACCCGCTCGCCGCCGTGCCGGTGTTCCTGTCGCTGGTGCCGGGCGGCGATGCGCCCGCCGCCCGCCAGGCGGCGACCCGTGTCGCGCTCGCCGTCTTCGCCATCCTCATCGGCGCGGTGGTCGGTGGCCGCATCGTCCTGGAGATGTTCGGCATCTCCTTCGCCGCCTTCCGGGTCGGCGGCGGCCTGGTGGTGACCCTGGCCGGGCTCGACATGCTGCGCAGCGGCCACGGCGCCGGGGCCAACGAGACCGTGCCGGCGCGCGCCGCCGAGCATCTCATCGTGCCGGTGGCGATGCCCCTGATCGCCGGGCCGGGCACGATCATCACCGCCATGACCATGACCGCGCGCGCCGCCGACGCCGGCCGGCCGGTGCTGATGATCGCGGCGGTGGCCGTCGTCGCCGCCTTCGTCTGGGTGGTGTTGGCGCTGTCGAGCTGGGTGCAGCCGCGCCTCGGCGAGCGCGGCCAGGCGATCGTCGCCCGCTTCATGGGGCTGGTCCTGGTGGCGATCGGCGCGCAGTTGGTGCTCACCGGCATCGCCGACTTCTTCGGCCTGCGCGCCGCGCTGCCGGCGTGACGCGCGGGGCCCGCCGCGGCCGCGGGCCGCGGGGTCGTCAGCGCGCCGCGCCGGACGGCGCCGGCGCCTGGACGTTGTAGATGATCGCGTACAGCACCGGCACGACGATCATCGTCAGCACGCAGGCGAAGGCGAGGCCGAACATGATGGTCACCGCCATGGCGCCGAAGAACGCGTCGGTCACCAGCGGGATCATGCCCAGGATGGTGGTGATGGCGACCAGCAGCACCGGCCGCAGGCGGGCGACGCCGGCGTCGAGGATGGCGTCGTACGGCGCCTTGCCCTTGCCGATCTCCAGGTAGAGCTCCTCCATCAGCACGACGGAATTCTTGATCTGCTCGCCGCCCAGCGCCAGCACGCCGAGCATGGCCATGAAGCCGAACGGCAGGCCGGTGAGCAGCATGCCGATGGTGACGCCGATGATCGCGAAGGGCACGGTCAGGACGATGATCATGGTCGTGCGCAGCGAGTTGAACAGGCAGACGACGATGAACACCATCGCCAGCAGGACGCCGGGGATCGAGGTCGCCAGGGCGGCGCGGGCGTTGGCCGAGTCCTCGTGCTCGCCGCCCCATTCGAAGCGGTAGCCCTCGGGCAGCGCGATGGCCTCGATCGGGGCGCGGACGCGGTTGAAGAGCTCGCTCGGCAGACCGGCGCGCGGATCGGCGTGGACGGTGATGGTCGGAATGCGATCGCGCCGCATGACGACCGGGTCCTCCCATCCCATCTCGATGCCGCTGATGATCTGGTTGAGCGGGATCATGCGCCCGGCCGCCGGGCTCCAGATCTGCATGCTGTACAGCGCGTCCACCGAGCGCCGCTCGTTCTCGGGCGGCCGGGCGACGATCGGCAGCAGGCGCGATTCCTGCGGGAAGACGCCGCCGCCGCTGCTCCCCGGCTCGCGGTAGAAGCCGACCGTTCGGCCCTCGAACCCGGTCTCCAGGGCCTGCGCCACCTCGACCCGGGTCAGGCCGTTGCGCCGCGCCTGCACCTCGCGCAGGTCGGGCTCGATGACCTTCTCGCGCTCGCGCCAGTCGTCGCGGATGCCGATGGCGCCGCCGTCGGCGACGATGATGCGTTCCGCCTGGTCGGCGAGCTGGCGCAGCACGGCCGGATCCGGCCCGCTGAAGCGCGCCTGCACGCGGCCGCCGGCGCCGGGCCCGAGCAGGAACTTCTTCGCCACCGCGTTGGCGTCGGGGTAGTTGTCGTCGAGGTACTGCTGGACCGAGACCAGCAGGCCGTCGATCTGCTTCTCGTCCTCGACCTGGACGAGGAACTGCACGAAGGCGCGGTTCTCGCGCTCCGGCGTGTAGACGAGGAGGAAGCGCAGGCCGCCGCCGCCGACGAAGCTCGAGACGTGCTCGACGCCGGGCTGGGCGAGGATGAACTGCTCGACCTGCTCGGCGAAGCGTTCCGAGTCCAGGATGTGCGAGCCGGCCGGCAGGAAGGTGTCGACCAGGAACTGCGGTCGCGTCGCCGGCGGGAAGAAGTTCTGCGGCACCTTGCCGAAGCCGTAGATCGCGGCGACGAAGGAGACCAGGAGCAGCGGCAGGACCAGCCAGCGGCGGCGCAGCGCCGCCACCAGCAGGCGGCGATAGCCCTGGAAGAAGGCGCCCGCGTAGGGGTCGCGGCGCTCGCCGGTGAGCGGCTTGAACAGCGCGTAGCCGAGCAGCGGCGTCACCGTCACGGCCGCCACCCAGCTCAGGGTGAGCGAGATGAAGATGACCCAGAACAGGGAGTTGGTGTACTCGCCGGTATTGTCCTCGGACAGGCCGATGGCGGCGAAGGCGACGACAGCGATGGCGGTGGCGCCGAACAGCGGCCACTGGTTGTGGGCGACGGCGTCGCGGCAGACGGTGAGCTTGTCCCTGCCGCCTTCGATGCCGACCTTGATGCTCTCGGTGACGACGATGGCGTTGTCGGTCAGCATGCACAGGGCGATGATGAAGGCGCCGAGCGAGATGCGCTCGAGCAGGATGCCGCCCATCAGGTACATGATGGTGAACGTCGACAGGATGGTCAGGAACAGCACCAGGCCGACCGACAGGCCGGCGCGTATGCCCATGGCGATGAGCAGCACGACGAAGACGATCGTCACCGCCTTGACGAGGTTGAAGGCGAAGGCATTGGTCGCCACGTCGACCGCCTCGGGTTGGAAGTTGATCGCCTCGATCTCGACGCCGATCGGCTGCAGGGCGCGCAACGCGTCGAGCTTGGCGCGCACCGCCTCGCCCATGGTGACGACGTTGCCCCCACGCACCGTCGAGATGCCCAGGCCGATGGCGGGTCGGCCGTCGAAACGCAGCAGGCGGCGCGGCGGATCCTGTTCGCCGCGCTCGAGCGTCGCCACGTCGCCGAGCGTGAGCTGGGCGCCGGAGCCGCCGGCGCCGATCACCAGATTGAGCATGTCCTCCGGCGAGGTGAAGGCGCCCTGCGGATCGACCACCAGGTAGCTCTCGCCGACCCGCACCCGGCCGCCGTCGGCGGCGACGTTGCGCGCCTGCATCTGGCGGTAGATCACCTCCTCGTTGATGCCGAGCTGCGCCAGGCGCTGGCGCGACATCTCGAGGTAGATCACCTCCTGCGGCTCGGCGAAGAGATCGACCTTCTTGACGTCGCCCACCGTCTGCAGCTCGCGGCGCAAGAACTCGGCGTAGCGCCGCAGCTCCGCCTGGGTGAAGCCGTCGCCGGTGATGGCCAGGAAGATGCCGTAGACGTCGCCGAAGTCGTCGACCACCATCGAACGGCCGCGCGCCGCCGGCGGCAGCAGCGGCTGCACGTCGTTGATCTTGCGCCGCAGCTCGTCCCATACCTGCGGGATGGAGTCGGCGTGGAACTCGTCGCGGATGATGGCGCTGACCACCGAGCGGCCGCGCGTCGACTCCGACTCGACGCGCTTCAACTGCCCGAGCTGTTGCACCGCGCTCTCGATCGGGTTGGTGACCTCCTTGGCCACCTCGGCGGCGCTGGCGCCCGGATAGGGCGTGATGATCAGCGCCTCCTTGATCGTGAACTCGGGATCCTCGAGCCGGCCCATCGACAGGTAGGCGCCGATGCCGGCCAGGACCGCGATCGCCGCCGCGGTGGCGACGATGCGACTGTTGCGAACCGAGAATTCGCCGCTGTTCACGACGCCCGCGCTCCGAGCTCGTCACCGAGGTCGCGGACGGTCATGCCGTCGCGCAGGAAGCGCACGCCGGCGATGGCGATGCGGTCGCCCGGCTCCAGCCCTTCCACCACCTCGATCTGCGAGCCGGTGACGGCGCCGAGCCGGACCGGCCGGCGCTGGACGACGTTCTCGGCGCCGATCACCCAGGCCACCGCCTCGCCCTCCGGATCCTTGTAGATGGCGGACAGCGGCACCAGGATGGCGTCGCCGAGGATGCTGGCGCGGCGGTAGGTCAGGTGGACCGCCGCCGTCATGCCGGGCAGCACCGTGATGCCCGGCGGCACCTTCATGGCGACCCGCATGCGGTAGGTCTGCGTCGTCGGGTCGGCCTCCTGGGCGACCTCGCGGATGTGGACGGGGAACTGCACGCCGGGCGCGCCAGTGAGCTCGGCGGTCATCTGCAGGATGTCGGCCGATCGGATGTCGACCACCATCAGGGTCTCCGGCACGTCGACGGCGATGTCGATCTCGTCGACGTCCTGGAAGCGGACGATCGGCTGCTTGGCGCGCACGTTCTGGTTCGGCTCGACGAAGCGCTGGGCGATGACGCCGTCGTAGGGCGCCAGCAGGGTGCTGTCCTGCAGTTGGATGTTGGCGTCGACCACCTGCGCCTCCAGCCCGCGTACCTGCGCCTCGCTGGCGGCGATGTCCTCGGCGCGCCCGGTGGCGCTCTGCTCGAGCAACTGGCGGGCGGCGGCGTGCTCCTCCTGGGCCACCAGATAGGCGGTGCGGACAGTATCGAACTCCTGGCGCGAGATGGCGCCCGAGCTGAGCAACTGCTGGAAGCGGCTGAACTCGGTGCGGGCGTTGGTCAGCCGCGCCGCGGCGGCGCGCACCTGCGCCTCGAGGCGACGCCGCTCCTCGGGCCGCTCGCCGGCGACCAGCCGATCGAGCGCCGCTCGCGCCTGGTCGAGCTGGCTCTGTCGCGCCGTGAGCTGCGTCTGGAACTCGTCCTGGCGGAGCTGCGCGATCAGCTCCCCCTGCTTGACCGCCTGCCCCTCGCGCACCGGGAGCTGGGCGATGATCCCGGGCACCTGGAAGGCGAGCTCGACGCGCCGCGATGCCTCGACCGTGCCCGGCAGCAGCCGCTCACGGGCTGCGCCGCCGGCGGTGACGAGGCTGGTCTTGACCGGCCGCACGGGCTCGGCGACCGGCTTCGCCGGCTGTGTGCAACCAGCCGTCAGCGCCAGGATCCAGGTGACGGCCGCCGCGCGGGATGTCCATCTGCTCATCGTCCACCCTTCCGCGCTGGTGCCTTACTGAACGGGTAGTTGGAGGGCAAGCCACGGCGGGCGACGGCGTGCCGGCCGGCGGCATCGCCGCGCTCCCGACAAGGAGGAATTCCGGACGCGGCGCGCGGCCGCATCTCGGCGATGGGCGGAGTCGGCCCGGACGGCCCGCATGGCCCCCCTTGCGGTGCCGGCGCTGACGGACGATGGTGCGGCGAGTCGTGAGAAAGGTGGAGCAGGAGGCAAGCCGCTGTCGCTCTGCCGGACAGCCGCACGGATCCTCCTCTGATGCTCCCGCCCGCTGCGGCCGCCGCCTTCCCCGTCGTTCCGTGCTCTCGCGCCTGGCAGGCGGCGTCGGCTGGATGATGAGATCCGCGAGTCCTCGCCGTGCGCTGGCGAGCACCGCCGGACGCCTGGACGGCTGATGGCGCTGCTCCGGAAACGGACGTCGCTGCCCACGCGCCTGCTGGTGTGGAGCATCCCCAAGCTCTTCTTCGGATGCTCCCACCTGCTCTTCCGCTCGTGCCGCATCACCTATCTCGGCAAGGAGCACGAGGACGAATTCCTCCGCCGGGGCGAACCGATCTGCTTCGCCGGCCTGCATCAGGGGATGCTCTACCTGCCGTTCCACTTCCGCGACCGCGACGGCGTGGTGATGGTCAGCGCCAGCCGCGACGGCGACCTGATCTCGCGCACCATGGGCATGTTCGGCCTGCGCAGTGCCCGCGGATCGACCCGGCACGGCGGCGCCGAGGCGCTGCAGGCGATGATCCGCGAGGTGAACGACGCGCGCTGCAGCGCCGGGGTGATCGTCGACGGTCCGCGCGGTCCGGCGGGGATCGCCAAGCGCGGGGCCATTCTGCTGGCCCGCGCCACCGGCCTGCCGATCGTGCCCGGCACCTGGTGGGCGACGCCGCACCTCGAGTTCGGCTCCTGGGATCGCACCATCGTGCCGTTGCCCTTCGCGCGCATGGTGTTCGCCTTCGAGCCGGCGCTCCACGTCGCGCCCGACGCCGACGACGCCGAGGTCGAGGCGCTGCGCATCGAGCTCACCGCCCGCCTCGAACGGGCCCGCGCCACCGCCCTCGCCGCCTGCGCCTGATCGACCCGCCGCCGCGGCCCGCCCTCCGTGGGCGCGTCGCAGCGCTCATCCGCTTGTCGGTCGCCCCGCTGCGGATGCCGCCAGCGCCGGCGCGCGGCGGATTGCCCGACATCCGGGACGGTGCGGTGGGCCGGGAGACGGCGGCGACTCAGCCGTTCGCCAGCGCGGGAGGTGTCACCCAGCCGCGGCGCACCGCCCAGGCGATGAGCGTCCCCCCGATCAACCCGACCACGTATCCATACGGCAGGCCGACGACGGCCGCCGCCACGACCAACGCGATCCACAGCGCGCCGCGGTCGGCGGCCACGTCGCGCACCAGGGTCATCAGCGTGACCCCCTCGAACAACAGCACCACGCCGAGAATCGGCATCGGGAACACGTGCACGACGTCCGCAAACCCGGGGGCGAAGATCAGCCCCAACAACAGGTACATCGTTCCGTAGAGGACCGGCGCGCCGCCGGTGCGCGCGCCGAACCCATAGAAGCCGACCAGCCCGCCGCAGCCGTGGCACACCGGGACGCCGCCGAACCACGGCGCGATCAGATTCATGACGCCGTAGGTGATGCCGATCTTGCGCACCGGAACGGCGCGATCGGGAAAGAGGTCTCTCGTCGTCTGGCTGGTCGCGATCACCGAGTTCCCGAGCGACAGCGGAATCTGCGGCAGGGCGAGCAGCAGGGCGCCGCGCAGGAGGTCGTCGGCGCTCGGCATCTGGACGATGGGCAGTCGCAGTCCGATGGCTCCCGCGAGCGCATGTCCCTCGAGCCGAAACACGCCCGCGTAGAGCACGCCCAGTCCCATCACGATCAGTGGCGCGGGCACCCGGCGTTGGCCGCGCAGCGCCAGCAGCAGCGCCACGGATGCCGCCGCGAGAACGTAGCCGCCCACGCCGTCGGCGCTGGCGTACTCCTTCAACGCCAGCGTCGCCAACGTGAGACCGAGTCCGAGTTGGATGCCGCGCACGACCTCCCTGGGGACGACACGCGTCAACCAGTCGAGGAGGCCGGTCACCGCCAGCACGAGCATCGCGCCCCCGACGACCAGCCCGCCGCCCGCGAGGATTCCCGGCGACAGGCGCTGCGCCAACATGATCGCCGCCATCGCCTTCAGCGGCTGCACCGGCATCGGGATGCCGTAGACGAGCCCGGTGGCGATCTGCAGGGCACCGAAGAGGATGCAGACGCTGGCCGGGTCGAGACCGCAGGTGGCGATGAGCGCGATCAGCAGCGGCAGATCGGTGCCGATGTCACCGAACGCCCCGGCCAGCTCGTGGCGGTCGAAACGCAGGCGGGGCGCCGGGCGGGTCGGAGCCATCACGGGCATCCTGTGCCACAGGGTCGCCCGCCAGAACAACGCCGAGGCGCGCCGCCGGTCCCGTGGCGCGCCCGCCCCCAATCCGTCGCGCGATCCGACGGGTTGACCGGCACCTCGGCCAGGATCGATCGCGAACGGATGCAACGCCCCACGTGCTCCGGTAAGGACGCCGGCATGGTCGAGATCGGGAAAACGACGGCCCTTTTCTTCCTCACCGCGGTGGCGGAGATCCTCGGATGCTACCTGCCGTTTCTGTGGCGTCGGCATGGCGCCCCGGCCTGGGTGCTGCTGCCGGCCGCCGGCTGCCTGGCACTGTTCACGTGGCTGTTGACGCTGCACCCGGCGGCGGCCGGTCGCACGTACGCCGCCTACGGGGGCGTCTACGTGGCGACCGCCGTCCTGTGGTTGGGCGTCATCGAGAGGCAGCGGCCGGACCAGTGGGACCTGGTCGGCAGCGGCGTCTGCCTGCTCGGTATGGGGATCATCTTCTTCGCCCCGCGCTGAGCGACTCCGGGGGCGCCCTCCTCACGGCACGAGGATCAGCTTGCCGCCGGCGATCAGCAGGACGACGGCGAGCACGCGCTCGATCACGGCGTGCGCCAGGTGTCGGCTGCCGAGCCATGCCCCCACGCTCCCGCCGACCATCGCCGCACCCGCCAGCGGGACGACGGACATGGGCAACGCGCGGGCGCTGCTCACGTTCCCGACCAGCGCCGCCAGCGAATTGACCAGGACGAAGAAGGCCGAGGCCGCGGCGGCCTGGCGGGGGGTCGCCCAACGCATGCCGAGCAGCAGCGGCGTGAAGAAAATCCCTCCGCCGGTCCCGGTCACTCCGGCGATCAGCCCGAGCAGCGCGCCGACGCCGATCGCCACCGCGCGCGTGGGCGGCCGCGCGGCGGTCGCGCTGGACGGCCGCAGCACGAAGGACAGCGCCGACACGAGCAGCAGACAGCCGACCAGCACGTTGAACACACGGCTCGGCAGGCTGACGGCGCCGCCGAGGATCGCCAGCGGGACCGAGAGCGCGGCGAACGGCCAGAACAGGCGCCACGCGAAGTGGCCGGCGCGATGGAACTGCACGGCGGCGATCAGCGCCACGACGGTGTTGAGGGCGAGCGCCGCCGGCTTGATGAACGAGGGCGCGAGTCCCACGAGCGACATCACCGCGATGTACCCCGACGCTCCCGCCTGGCCGACCGACGAGTACAGGACGGCGATCAGGAGGACGCCGAGGATCAACACCGCGAGGTGCTCCGGAAGCATTCCGTCGTGCCTACCCGCCCCCGAGCGCGCGGCGCAATCTCGACCTCCCCGAAGCGCCGCGAACCGACGGCGGGCCGACCCAACCCGCACCCAGCCTCGCGCGCCGCCGACCCACGGGCCGAAATCGAAGGACTGAGTCGATCGCGCGCAACGACCCTCGAGCCGCCGTCCGACGCCTGGGTCAGCGAGGGGCTGGCGACCCTAAGGATCGTGCTGGAAGGGAAGACGGAGTGGGCGACCCGCCGTCGCGCCGGATCGCAACGCCCGATCGTCCCGGAGCCGGTCCAGCCGGGCGTCGGGCGCCCCGATCACCGAGCCCGCTCCAGCCCGGACGCCCTGGCACTCCTGCACTCCTCGAACCGGATCCCGGTGAGGGCAGTTCCGCAATCGCCGCGGAAATTCTTGCCCGCCGGGTTGTCCGCGCCGCACTGCGGACATCGATTTCCGAGTGCAGCGCCGCATTCGCCGCAGAAGTTCTGCCCGGCGGGGCTGTCGCTGCTCCAGATGGTGCAAGTCGGCAGCGGGAACCTAGGCCGACGGCAAGACCTTCACAGTGAACGACACATGCCGCCGCAGCGCGGTGAAGTGCGCATCGCCGGTCACGAACAGGCTCGCAGTGTGGCGGGCCGTCAGTGCGAGCAGCAGGTCATTCTGCAGCCGCGCCAGTCCGATCGCCTCGTGATCAGGGAACACGCGCGGCAGCAGCCGACCGGTCTCGAGCCAGCAGGCGCGCCATGACGGTGGCTCCACGGGAACCAATGCGCGCACCAACCGCATCACGCTGCGCGTGCCCCGACCCGACACACCTCGCAGGAGCTCGCTCGCGACCACGGGCGACAGCCGCACCGGCGGGTTGCCGGCGGCTTCGAGGACCTGAGCGAGCGGGCGTGTCCCTCGGAGAATGTCGACGTGGATACTGGTGTCAAAGAAGGCGAGCATCGATGTCGGCGGCGCGCACGGTTCGTGCCGTATCGCGCAGCACTGCGTGCGAGTGGAGTCGTTCCTCCTCCTCTGCCAACAGGGTGTTGATGAGCTCCGACTGCGTCGCGGCCTTGCGGGCGCGCATCAGTTTGCGCAGCCGCGCCGCGGGGATGCGGACGGTGATTGCGCGACTGGCCATGGACCGTCTCCTTTCGTATGACAGGTTGAGTCAAATGTCATACACACCTGCGGCTCCCGCGGCAAGCAGCACGGCACCGTCTTTGAGAATCGGCCCTGGGCTTTGACCCGTTTCGGCGCCCAAACGCGACTCGGGACAGCGATCGGGACGCTCACAATGAGCGGTAGGTTGCGCGACGTCGGGTAGTGTCATCTCTCGACGCCGATCCCAGGGAGGACTCGGCCGATTCACAGGGGCTCTGCTTGTCAGGTGCGAGAGGAGGGCAGCCGCCCCATCCCATCCATGGGCGCCAGCGACATCTCCCGGGGGCATGGGGGCATGGGCCGTATTGGCATACGGCAGAGGCGCTGGTATCCATCGCCTGGTATCCATCGCCGCATGAGCGCAGCGCGCAAGGTAACCCTCCAGCTTCCGGCGGACTTGCTCGAGAAGGCGCAACGATCGAGCGGCAAGAACCTCACGGCCACCATCTGCGACGGCCTCAAGCTGGTGGCTGCCGGCCCGGCATTCGAGGGGCTCCGCAGGCTGCGGGGGAAAGTACGCTTCTCGATCGACCTGGACACCCTTCGGAAAGACCGACCATGATCGCCCTCGACTCGAGTGTGTTCGCCTTCCTCGCGGGCGCCACGGGACGCGATGCCGACCTCGTCGATCGATTGTTCGCCGCATACCTGCCCCCCGTGGTACTGACCGAGATGCTGAGCGACCCGAAACTACCGAAACAGGTGGCGGAGCTCCTCGTGCAGATCCCACGGCTGGAGTTGCTGCCTGGATACTGGGAGCGGGCTGGGGCCCTGCGCGCCAAGGTGCTCGGCCAGAAGCGACGGGCACGACTCGCCGACACCTTGATCGCCCAGAGCTGCATCGACCACGACGTCGGCCTGGTCACCAGGGATGCCGACTTCCGGCAGTTCGTGCGCGCCGGTGGTTTGCGGCTCGTCGGCGGCTCGCATCGCGTCGCGTAGGCTCGGCGGCCGCCACGCGCCCGGGCCCGGTGTCCACGCCGAGGTAGTGGATGCACTCAGCCCCGTGTTCCTGTTCATGGAACCGGATCAGATCACGCGCGCGGAAACCGCGATCACCGACCTGCTCGCCCATGTCCGAGAATTGATCGAGCGGCGCAGCCAGGCCCCCGCCGATGACCCGATGATGGCGCTGATTCGCGCCGGGCACGATGGCGATCGCCTCACTGACGCGGCGGCCCCGTGGGCAGAAATCGAGGACTGAGTCGATCGCGCACGGCTATCTTCGAGCCGCCGTCCGACGGGGAATGTCCCGGATCCTGTTGAACTGATTCTCTGAAAAAAGAGCGGCGGCTCCTTTCACCGTCCGGTAAGGACGGGGTCACCACAACCAAGAAAGGAAGCCGCCATGAAGAGAAGTCGCACAGGAGGATCCGCGGGGGAAGCCCGATCGACGGAGGCGCGTGCCATGGTGCAGGTGCCGCTGCCGCTGGTGACGGTGCTGGCCGACGCGAAGACCGCCTTCTTCGGACTGTGCCTGACGGCCGGGCAGCAGGTGTTCGAGGCGCTGATGGAGCAGGACCGCGAGCAGCTCTGCGGGCCGAAGCATCTGCCCAACCCCGCCCGCCGGGCGTACCGCAGCGGGAGCGCGCCGAGCGAGGTGGTGCTGGGCGGGCGGCGCATCGTGCTGCCGCGGCTGCGCGCCCGCAGCGTGGCGGGCGAGGAACTCGCGCTGCCGAGCTTCACCTACGCCAGTGCCCAGGATCCGCTCGACGCCCATACGCTGGAAGCGATCGCGGTCGGCGTCAGCACACGCCAGTATGCGCGCACGCTCGCCCCCCTGCCGGCCGAGCTGCCCGAGCGGGCCGTCTCCAAGAGCGCGGTGTCGCGCCGCTTCGTGGCGTTGACCACCGCGCAACTGACCACCTGGCTGGCCACGCCGCTGGACGGGCTCGACATCCGCATCGTCCTGATCGACGGGCTGCACTTCCGCGACCACGTGATCCTGCTGGCCGTCGGCGTTGATCCCCACGGCGGCAAGCACGTCTTGGCCCTGCGCGAGGGCACCACCGAGAACGCAGCGGTCTGCAAAGCGCTGCTCGCCGATGTGCGCCAGCGCGGGCTGGATCTCGACCGCCCGACGCTGTTCATCATCGACGGCGGCACCGGGCTGCGGAAGGCGATCCGGGAGAGCTGCGGCGCGCTCGGCGTGGTCCAGCGCTGTCAGGTCCACAAGACCCGCAACGTCTTGGAGCATCTGCCCGAGTCCGAGCGCCCGCGCCTGCGCCGGGCGCTCGCCGAGGCCTACGCGCTGCCCGACGCCGCCCTGGCCAAGCGGCGCCTCACCCAGCTCGCCGCCGGCCTCGAGCGAGCGCACCCCGGCGCGGCCGCCTCGTTGCGCGAAGGACTGGATGAGACGCTCACGCTGCCGGGCCTGGGCGTCAGCGGCGCGCTCTACCGCACGCTGCGCAGCGCCAATGCGATCGAGAACCTCAACGGCCTGGTCGGCCGCTTCATCCGCAACGTGCGCCGCTGGCGCGACGGCCACATGCTCGTTCGCTGGATCGCCGCCGGGCTGCACGAGGCGCGTCGCAGCTTCCGCCGCATCCGCGGCCACGCCGATCTCCCCGCCCTCATCCGGGCGCTCGATCGCTCGGCCCTCGACACCCGAAAGGAGGTCGCGTAGACGCCCATCGCTGGAGCCGCCGCTCAGGGCCTTTCAACAGGGAGCGGGACATCCCCGTCCGACGCCTGAGTCAGCAAGCGGCTGGAAGAGAAGACGGAGTGAGCGCCCTGCCGTCGCGCCGGATCACAAGGCCCGATCGTCCCGGAGCCGCTCCAGCCGGACGTCGGGCGCCCCGATCACCGAGCCCGCTCCAGCCTGGACGCCTCGGCCCTCCTCAGAGCCGGATCCCGAGGAGGAACCCGCTCCGGAGTCCGGTTCGAATGTATTGCGAAAGTGGAGGCGGGGGGAATTGAACCCCCGTCCGGAAGTGATTCACGTCAGCGTCTACGTGCGTAGCCTGGTGGTTTGATCTCGCCGTCTTGGCTCCCACCGGCAGGATCCGCGACGGCCAGCTCGTGAGTTTTCGTCCCCGGCCTACGAGCGTTGGCTGGAGCTTATCCCGAATTTATGACGTCTGGGTCCGGCCCTACGGGCGCGTGCCGGTCAGACGCTGGCGACCGTTAGGCAGCCAGAGCGAACGAATCGTCTGCGTTTAGTTTTCGCAGCCTGGGTTTTGGCGGGCCCCAAGTACCCGTTGCACGCAACTGCCGCTTCACGACCTCCGTCGAACCCAGATCGCCCCCTCAAGTAGGAACGTCGGACGCCAACGTAACCTCGCCAACCCACAGGGGCAAGCGGGCTCGCAAAGGTCCCGGGCGGCGCGCCCGAACAGCCCGTCAGCTCAGTGGAGCTCGCCGATGAGCGATGTCCGCATGTCGGTCATGAACGTGCTCATGGACTGGAGCGCGGCGGTCGGCCAGGGGCCGTCCTGGGCGAGGACGGAGAGCGCCATGATCAGCGCGCACTTGAGGACCTCCTCGGCGTCGTTGTGGCCGATGGCGCCCTCGAGAACGGTGCCGTGCACCTCTACCTCGAAATTGAAGCGTCCAGACTCGTCGGAAATGCAGCGGCGGCTCATGTGGTCTCCCCCAGCCCCGGGAATTGATGCGTAAGGGGTCGTTACCACGGTGGAATTTTTCCGGTTAGATGGGATTTTCCCTACGCGCCGTTAGGGTTTTCCCTAGGACCCCAACGCGGATTGTCGCGCCTGTTGGCACCCGCGCGTCGGATGTTGGCCGTCTTCCAACCCATCTCAGATGGGACCACAGCGGCCCGTCGAGGAATGGAGGAGGCATGCCCACACACCTGATCGCCGACAGCGTCGGACTCTTCACCTGCGAGATCGAGGTCTCTGGACCAGTCCTCACCGAGGCGCTGGAGCTCGACGGCGCCGACGAGATGCTGCACTCCGGGTTGACCGTGGTGCTGGCGGCGCTGGCGCAGGGACCGCCATGGCCGGAGCGGGTGCTCGACGCCTTCGCCGAGCTGATGGTGGCGATGCGCGACCACCTGGTCTCGGAGGGCCTGTCCTGACGGTCGAGCCCCGCCGGCGCTCCGGTGACCCACCCTCCCCCCTGGGGGTGCCGCACGGGGCAGGCGGGGCTCCCGCCCGGCGCGGCGGCGAGACGGCCGCTGGCCCCGGGGGAGGAAGCCGGCCGACGTGTGCCGCTATCAGACGTGTGCCGCTATCAGATGTTGATCGCGATCTGCGCCCCCAGCACCAGGGCGTTGGGGATGTCGCCGGTGCCGCCGGGTTCGATGACGTACTGGATGTCGGGCTGGAGCTGCAGCCACGGGGTGAGCTGGAGGATGTAGGACAGCTCGAGCACCATCTCGAAGTGTTGCAACGGCTCGCCGGCAGCGCGCTGCCCCTGGCGCAGGACGTTGGAGAACTCGCCGTACAGGAGGCCGAAGAGGACGTCGTCGTACGGCCGCGATGGAAGCGGGCCCCGGACGACGACGCCGGAATTGAAGAAGAACGGAAACGTGCTGACGTCGGCGTTCGGCGCGCCGACGAGCGACACGAACGGCAGCACGCCGCGCGGGTCCGGGGCGTCGGCGAAGCGCCACACCATCTGGTCGATGGCGCCGTAAATGCCGCCGTTGCCGTACTCGGTGTCCGACGGCAGGGTCGAACCCGCCGGCGCGTCGAGGCGACGGAATCGGCCGGTGTGGTAGAACCCGCCGATGGTGAGGTGACCGGGCAGCGCCTCTCGCACGTCGCCCAGGTGATCGTGGTAGCTCACTTCGGCCAGCACCATGACGCCGTCCGAGAAGTTGACCGCGAAGTTGCCGCCGTGCGCGGCGTTGGTGTCGAGGTCGTCGTTGTAGACGCCGACCTGCATCGTCAGGTGCTCGATCGGCCGGCCGCGGATGCGGACGCCGATGGTCGCGTCCGGATACTCGGTGAACGGCACGTTGAAGACCAGCGAGCCCGGGTTCCCGTCGATGCCGCTGGTCACGTACTGCCAGTAGAGCGGCGAGGTGGCGAAGTCGTCGCCCATCGACAGGTGGCCGGCCCGAATGCCCAGGCGGTCGTTGAAGAGCTGCTGCTCCCAGGCCACGGTGACGACCTGGGTGTACGGCCCGCAGCAGACCTGGGCGACGTTGAACACGTTGTGGATGTCCTCGTCCGAGAGGCTCTTGCCGGTGCGCTGCGACACCGCGAGGTGGAAGTGCGCCCCCGGGATGTGCACCAGCCGGTCGAGGTCGAAGAGGAAGTCGAGCCCGATGTTGTGGAAGTAGCGCACCTTGCGATCGACGCCGCCGGTCGCGTTGCCGAGGATGTCGGCGGTGTAGGTGAGCGCGACCTGCAGGCCGAGGTCGCTCAGCCGCTGCCGCCAGCCGAACCAGTTGCCGGTCAGATACTGCCCGGCCCACCAGCGCTCGATGTCCGTCTCGCCTTCCTGGATCAGGTCGGAGACGCGATCGAAGCTGCGCATCGCGGCCGGGAGCGTCGGCGGCATCGGTGTCGGCGCCGGCACCGCCGCCCCGACGTCATCGCCCCGCGCCGCGCCGAACGCGAGGAGAATCCCGCACAGCGCCGTCGATGCTGCCCGCGCCACCCCGCCTGGCCTTCCACCGCCCAAGCCCGCCCTCCAACGCGCGCGCAGCGTACTGCGACGCACCGGCAAACACCACCGCGATTCACCGGGCGCGGGGACGGCCTGACGCAAGCCGCGGTAGGACATGACGGCGTCTCGCCACCCCGCGCCGGGCCGGAGCGCGCGGCACGGGAGCGATGCCGCGGGCGGTGTTGAAGCTCAGTGATTTTGTCCGCCTAACTGCTCAGTGAAAATGTCCGCCCCTCCGCGGCAAAGAAGGAGGGATGGAGAGGATGAGCAAGCGGCAATGGAAGCGGCTGGACGCCGTGGAGCGGATCGAGCGAGGGGCGCTGACGGTGGGAGAAGCGGCGGAGGTGCTGGGACTGTCGAAGCGGCAGGTGCGACGGCTGCGGCGGGCGGTGGGGCGGCGTGGGGCGAAAGGAGTGCAGCACGGGAACACGGGGCGGGCGCCGAAGCACCGCTTGGGGGAAGCGGTGCGGGAGCAGATCCTGGAGCTGCGGCGCAAGAAGTACGACGGGTTCAACGACCAGCACTTCACCGAGAAGCTGGGGGACGTGGAAGGGGTCAAGGTCTCTCGGGCCAGCGTGCAGCGGCTGCTGCGCGCGGCGGGCATCGGGCCGCCGCGCCGGCGGCGCGCCCCGAAACACCGCCGGCGCAGAGACCGCAAACCGCAGGCGGGGTTGATGATCCTCTGGGACGGCAGCCGACACGAGTGGCTCGAGGG